>JAHBYH010000001.1:0-365034 GCA_019636055.1 Candidatus Paracaedibacteraceae bacterium | reverse complement strand
CTTGGCTGTTTGCTGTTACCAGTGTTGCAATGGCTGATGCACCAAAGCCGTGGGAAATCGGATTCCAGTCACCGGCAACGCCAACGATGGATGGATTAACTGAGATGCACAATCTTTTGTTAGTCATTATCATTAGTGTCGGTGTTTTTGTGACGTTGCTGTTGGGGTATACCCTATGGCGATACAATGAAAAACGAAACCCAAACCCGTCAAGGGTTTCTCATAATACCTTTATTGAAATTGTCTGGACATTGGTTCCTGTTTTAATTTTGGTTGTTATTGGCATTCCGTCTTTGAAGTTACTATTTTTTAGTGATCGTATTGAAAATGCTGATCTGACAGTTAAGGTTATTGGGCGTCAATGGTACTGGACATATGAATTGCCTGATCATAAAGTTGAATTTGACAGTCGAATGATTGAGGATGCGGATCTTAAACCCGGTCAGCTTCGTTTGCTGGATGTGGATAATCCGATCGTTGTTCCTGTTGGTAAGGCGGTTCGGTTATTGGTAACATCTGACAATGTTCTTCATAGTTTCGCCGTTCCATCGTTTGGTGTTAAAAAAGACGCTGTTCCGGGTCGTTTAAACGAGACATGGTTTAAAGTCCATAAAGAAGGGACTTACTATGGCCAATGTTCGGAACTCTGTGGTGTTAAGCACGGATTTATGCCGATTGCTGTGAAAGTCGTTTCCCAAGAAGAGTTTGATACTTGGGTTAAAACTAAACAGGCAAGTTAAAAGTAGCCCCTCTATGGGGCATTAGATTAGGTTAGTTGTAAGAAATAGGTGAAAAATGTCAAGTACAACCGCAGTTGCAGACCATGGACATCACGATCACCATCCCACAGGGTGGCGACGTTGGTTATTATCCACCAACCATAAGGATATCGGAACCCTTTATATTATTTTTGCCATGGTTGGCGGGATCTTAGGTGGGGCTGCTTCGATGATTATTCGAGCACAATTAATGCACCCGGGAAGTTTGGTTTTGGGGGCTGACTATCAACTTTATAATGTCATCATTTCTGCTCATGGTGTTTTGATGATTTTCTTTATGGTGATGCCTGCGTTAATTGGTGGTTTTGGGAACTGGTTTGTGCCCTTGATGATTGGGGCGCCCGATATGGCATTTCCGCGCATGAACAATATTAGCTTTTGGCTCATGGTTCCGTCTCTCGCTTTATTACTATTATCTGGTGTCACTGCCGGCGGAGCAGGGACCGGTTGGACATTCTATCCCCCCTTGAGTGATGCTCAGTATCATTCAGGGCCTGCGGTTGATTATTTGTTATTCAGTCTTCACTTGGCTGGTGCTTCGTCGATTATGGGGGCGATTAACTTTATCGTGACCATTTTTAACATGCGTTCCCCAGGGATGACATTCCACAAAATGCCGTTGTTTGTCTGGTCTATGTTGGTCACTGCATTTTTGCTATTGTTAGCTGTTCCTGTTTTGGCTGGTGGGATTACCATGTTGATTACAGATCGTAACTTTGGGACAACGTTCTTTAACCCGGCAGGAGGTGGTGATCCTGTTTTGTTCCAGCATTTATTCTGGTTCTTTGGTCACCCTGAAGTTTATATTATGATTCTGCCTGCTTTTGGAATTGTGTCTCAAGTTATCTCTACTTTTGCACGTAAACCTATTTTTGGTTATTTAGGAATGGCCTATGCTATGGTTGCGATTGCAGTATTAGGATTTGTTGTTTGGGCTCACCACATGTTTACAGTGGGGATGGATGTAAAGGCTAACGCGTACTTTACTGTTGCAACAATGGTTATTGCAGTGCCGACGGGTATTAAGGTTTTTTCATGGATCGCAACTATGTGGGGCGGTGCATTGAAATTCAAAACACCAATGATCTTTGCTGCTGGGTTTGTGCTGTTGTTTACCATTGGTGGATTAACAGGGATTGTCTTGGCGAATGGGTCTGTCGACGTTGCTCTCCATGATACCTATTATGTTGTGGCGCATTTTCATTATGTTCTTTCTATGGGGGCTTTGTTTGGTTTATTCTCTGGATTTTACTATTGGATTGGTAAGATGTCAGGGTATCAATATAACGAAACATTGGGTAAGATCCATTTTTGGTTGACTTTTATTGGTGTTAACGTTCTGTTTTTCCCTATGCACTTTTTAGGTTTGTCCGGTATGCCTCGACGTATTCCTGATTATCCGGATGCGTTTGCACCATGGAACTATGTTGCTTCCTTAGGTGGGTTTTTGTCAGGGTTTGCCGGGTTATTCTTCTTTTATGTCTTGTACCGTATCTTTAAAGATAAAATACCTTGCCCTGCAAATCCATGGGGTGAGGGGGCGGACACACTGGAGTGGACCATACCATCTCCACCGGCGTTCCATTCTTTTGATGAACAACCTAAGATAAAATAATAAACCTTAGTTTTGATATAAAAACCCTCTAGTAAAAAGAGGGTTTTTATTTTTGTAATATAATTACGTTAATTGGTAAATTATTAATATTATATAAGCCAAACTGAAGTGTAAGTAACGAAGTACAATGAGGTTTGGGTATGATTAAGGGTGTATATGTTTCTCTATTTCTATCAATATTTAGTGTTCATTCTGAAGATTATGGTCTTGATTTATTATTTGATGAAACGCCTAAGGGGGCTGTTGACGAAACACCCGCTGTTGACACATCAGCAATACCAACTGCCCTGAGTCTGTATGTTCCCCCTAAGTTAGACATGGGAGATATTTTGTATCCGGATGAAATATATGCACATTTGACGGAATCTACAATTGGTCAGGATGATGCTATGAAAGGTATGGCAACATTTGTTCATGATCATTTGGTTAACTTACGATTTAAATCTGCTCTAAAATTAGATCCTAAACTTGCTCAATACGCTGACGTTGAACTTGTTAAACCCAATATACTGATGGTTGGGCCGACGGGGACTGGTAAAACATCGACGATTCAAGCTTTATCTAAAATAATGAACGTGCCGATGGTTGTTGGAAATGCGACTGAATGGACGACTCAGGGGTATATCGGATCTAAATGGCAATATATGTTTGATATTCTATATCTTAATGCTGAAACCTTTTTGAAAAAGTCGCAAGAAGACAAACCGAAACGTTCTGAAATTATTGCTTGTGCTCAACAAGGGATTGTCTTTATGGATGAGTTTGATAAAATCTGCCTCGAACATGGAAGTAAACTAGAGGTTGTCACGCGTGTTCAGCAAGAACTTTTGCCGCCAATACAAGGCACAACAATCATCCTGAATAATGGTGAGGCTTTTGATACATCAAATGTTTTATTCATTGCAGGCGGTGCTTTTCCAAACCTAAAGCCGAGTAATGGTAAGGTTTTAACGCCACATGATTTAGAGCGTTTTGGGATGTTGCCAGAATTAGCCGGGCGTTTGGGAAATATTGTTCAGCTTCAATCTTTAGGCAAAGATAGTCTTAAAAGAATTATGACAACAGCAAAATCATCGGTTTTGATACAATTAAAGGCAAAATATAAACTAGCTTATGATATTGATCTGTCATTTTCTGATGATGCTTTGGATTATATTGCTGATATAGCTGTTCTGCAAAGTACAGGGGCAAGAAGCCTAAATGCCATGATTTCAGATATTATGAAAGAGATTGCTTTTAATATCCGCGTGCATGTTGGCAAGTCCATGGAAATCACCCGTAAAGATGCGGTCAAGGTTTTGGAGAAATATCGTCCGAAAAAAGAAGAAATTAATCCAAGCATACGGGCAATGTACATGTGATAGACAGTGCAGGGTATTCGTGTTAAGATTCCCTTATTTCGTGAGGGATGAACGATGATAAAAGACGCAATAATTCTTGTTGGAATTTCGTGCCGAACAACAAATGCAACTGAAGCATCTGCTGAGGCAAAAATTCCAAGTATGTTTGGGCGTTATTTTGCCGAAGAGATTTTTTCCCAATTACCGAATCGGGCCAATCCTGGGATACTCTATTCTTGCTATACAGACTATTCCTCAGATCATACAGGTGAATATACCTACTTCTTAGGGGAGCAAGTTACTTCTGCTGAGACCATGCCTGAAGGATTAAATATGTTAGCAATCCCTGCACAATCCTATCATGTTGCCTCTAACGCAGGCCCGATGCCTCAGACTTGTATTAATGCGTGGCAAGAAATTTGGGCAGATTCAGCATTGAATGCCCAGAGAACATATCTGGTTGATTTCGAAAAATACGACATGGCCAAAATGTCACCAGATCACACGGAGTTTGAGATTTATATTGGGATAAGGGCTATAAATAGAGCATCACTTTAGCGCTATTCTGCCGCATAAACAGACAATAATCTAATGTTTTATTCTGAACGATGGTTACTTAGTTTTGGTAACACATTTTCTAGTATAGGGGGGGCTTGTGGGATTGTTGCATCTATATAAGGTGACGAACTTGATTTGTTTAAATTATAGAGGTTTTCTTGTTGAAAGAATCTAGGAGGGTATTGGGTTTTTGTCGAATCATTGCTTTCTTCCGAATGAGGGGCAGTCAGTTCTATAGCGATATGATAAGGAGCGATCTCAATGTCGAGTTTTTGGAGTAAGGCATCCCAAGAACTAATACTGTCTGCTTTTTCGTGGCCTGTTGATAGATTAATTAGAAAAAGAGATGCGATAGAGAGTTTGACCATTATTTTTTCCTTTGTATATCGTGTTCACATGATATTAAAAAGCGATATACTTTAATATTTTTTGTTTATTCTTTTTTGGTTGTGTTGCCTTATAATCATTTAAGACGATGCCAGAGAGTTAAATGGAATGACTGTAATTGTGTGAATAAATAAGAGCCCCGTTATTTGGGGCTCTTATTTCTATTACTCAATTTCAACGGCAACCGCAACGGCTTCACCACCGCCAAGGCAGAGGGACGCAATGCCTTTTTTCTTGCCTTGAGTGCGAAGGGCATGAATTAGTGTTACGACTAAGCGTGCTCCGCTGGCACCAATTGGATGACCTAATGCACAAGCGCCACCATAAACATTGACTTTTGTGTGGGGGATATTTAGATCTTTCATGGCAGCCATGGTGACAACAGCAAAAGCTTCATTAATTTCAAAGAGATCAATCTCCTCAATTTTCCAGCCGATTTTTTTGCAGAGTTTATCAATGGCACCGACTGGGGCTGTTGTAAACCATTCTGGTTCTTGAGCATATGTCGCATGGCCTTTGACGGTCGCCAAGACGGCCTGTCCTGACTTTTTGGCCTGATCTTTAGACATCAGGACAACCGCTGCTGCACCATCAGAAATGGAGGATGAGTTTGCCGCAGTAACCGTACCATCTTTTTTAAAGGCTGGTTTGAGTTGTGGGATTTTGTCTGGATTGACTTTGCTTGGTGTTTCATCTTCGGCGATGACGATGTCGCCTTTGCGGTCCTGGATCGTGACTGATGTGATTTCATCTTTAAACACTCCATCTTGGAGAGCTTGCTTGGCGCGGATTGATGATTCACGAGCAAAGGCATCTTGATCTTCACGGGTAAACCCATATTTTTCAGCTGTTGCTTCGGCAAATAATCCCATTAACCCACCTTCGGTATAAGAATCTTCTAAACCATCAAGAAACATGTGGTCAAAAATTTTACCATGACCTAGGCGGTATCCGCTGCGTCCTTTTTGTAAAAGATAGGGGGCATTTGTCATGCTTTCCATGCCGCCTGCAACAATTGTATTTGTCTCACCTGCGCGGATTTGATCAATCCCAAGCATGATTGCTTTCATACCGGAACCACAAACTTTATTGATCGTAGCGCATGGCGTGTGTTTATGGATGCCAGCACCGAGCGCTGCTTGACGAGCAGGGGCTTGACCTAGTCCAGCAGGTAAAACACATCCCATATAGACTTCTTCGATTGAGTCGCCGGAAATATTAGCAGAATCTAAGGCACCTTTGATGGCGGTTGATCCGAGTGATGTTGTTTTTACACCATCAAATACACCTTGAAATGCACCGATTGGTGTGCGTTGTGCTGCGACGATGACGACTTCTGTGGACATTATAATAACCCTCTATCCTAATATTTATTACATACATACAACCAATTTTAGCATAAATGTGCAAACGAAAAGTTAACAAGTAGTAGGTAGTGAGGATTTTTTGCCTCTCTATCAAGAGGATAGGTGTAGAGAAAAGGCGTCAGAGTTGACGCCTTTTGACTTAAATATTTCAGAGATTGGTATTAACCAACAATTTCTGTTTGGGCGAAGAAGTATGCAATCTCAATAGCTGCATTTTCCAAAGAATCTGAACCATGGACAGAGTTTGCTTCGATGGATTCAGCAAATTCTTTACGAATTGTACCGGCATCTGCATTTTCTGGGTTTGTTGCACCCATAACTTCACGGTATTTTGCAACAGCATTGTCGCCTTCAAGAACTTGAACAACAACTGGTCCGGAAATCATGAAAGAAACGAGGTCGTTAAAGAAAGCGCGTTCTTTGTGAACTGCGTAAAAACCTTCGGCTTGTGCTTGTGTCAGTTGAACGCGCTTTTGAGCAACGATACGTAGACCAGCTGCTTCGATTGTTGCGTTGATTTTACCGGTTAGGTTGCGACGTGTTGCGTCAGGCTTAATGATAGAAAATGTTCTTTGTAGTGTCATTTTATACTCCGAGTAATTAGACAGATTTTAATACGAGTGAGGCATTTGTGCCACCAAAACCAAAGGAATTGGAGACCGCAATTTTAATTGGGCGTTGCTTTGCTTGATGAGCAACGAGGTCTAGATCACACCCTTCGGAAGGATTGTCCAAATTCAGGGTGGGCGGTGCTACTTGATCTCGTAAAGCTAACGCACAGAAAATAGTCTCAACGCTGCCGGCCGCACCTAAGAGGTGGCCGATTGCTGACTTTGTTGAAGACATGGATAGTTTATAGGCATGGTCACCAAAGGCGCGCTTGACAGCTTTGATTTCAATCGCATCCCCTAATGGTGTTGATGTTCCGTGGGCGTTGATATAGTCAACTTCTTCCGGATTGATCTTAGCATTACGCAAAGCTGCTTGCATAGCGCGGTAAGCACCATCGCCATCTTCGGCAGGGGCTGTAATATGATGGGCATCGCCTGACATACCGTAACCGATAACTTCAGCATAAATCTTAGCGCCACGCTTTTTAGCATGTTCATATTCTTCGAGAACGACGATTCCAGATCCTTCGCCCATAACGAATCCATCGCGACCTTCATCCCACGGGCGAGATGCTTTAGTCGGTGTATCGTTATAACTTGTCGATAGAGCGCGTGCAGAGGCAAAACCAGCCATAGCTAAGCGACAAACGGCTCCTTCGGCACCGCCTGCAATCATAACATCTGCATCGCCAAACATAATCAATCGGGACGCATCGCCAATGGCGTGCGCTCCTGTGGCACAAGCCGTAACTACTGCATGATTTGGACCTTTGAATCCGTGGCGGATGGAAACATGGCCAGAGACAAGATTTATTAAAGATGCCGGAATAAAAAATGGTGAAACACGGCGTGGGCCTGAATTATCTAAGATACTACCTGTTTTGTGGATTTCAGCAAGACCACCAATGCCAGACCCGATCATAACACCGGTTCGGCAGCGGTCTTCCTCTGATTCAGGCATCCAACCTGAATCTTGGATCGCTTGTTCAGCGGCGGCAACGCCGTATAAAATAAAGTCGTCAACTTTTCGTTGATCTTTGGGTTCCATATACAGATTAGGGTTAAATACCCCTTGCCCTTTGATGGTTGTCTCGCCTCTTGGGACAATCCCCGCAATTTTGGCAGCTAAGTCAGATGTCTCAAAGTGTTCAATTCCCTTGATTCCTGATTTGCTGGCTAGGATGCCTTCCCAGCTGGATTTAGCTCCGTCCCCTAGGGGGGTGACAAGACCGATACCGGTTATAACAACTCGACGCATGGGACCCTCAATTTTTTGATTTAAGGTAAAAAGGGCAGCTGTAAAAGCTGCCCAAATAAGAGATACAAAAACTTAAGCTGCGTTTGCTTCGATGAACGCGATCGCATCTTTAACTGTTGCGATTTTTTCTGCAGCTGTATCTGGAATTTCGATACCGAATTCTTCTTCGAACTTCATAACAAGTTCAACGGTGTCTAGGCTGTCTGCACCAAGATCATCAACGAAGCTTGATGTTTCTGTAACTTTAGAAGCGTCAACACCTAAGTGGTCGACAACGATTTCAATAACGCGGCTTGTAACATTGCTCATTATAAGATGTCCTTTAAAAATTTATAAAACAATTTTTCAACACTAGAAATAACCTCTTTTTTTATAAAATTCAAGAGCCATCCATAGCAAAAGTAAAAAACAGTTTCTAAAGAACAGGTTTTTCTATAGGATCAGGGGTATAAACCCCTTGCTTGTAGGGGGAAAAATTTTAGGATTTGGTTTATGCAAAAAATAAAATCTTTATTGTTCAATGTATACTTTGTGATTGTTTCAGCCGGCAGTGCTATTTTGGGTGTTCTTTTTCTATTTGGAAGTCGTAAATTAGCCTTTAGACCACCTCAGGCATGGGGTGCTTTGAACAGTTGGGGGGCTAAGCATATCCTAGGGCTTGATTACCGCGTTTTAGGGCTTGAAAATATGCCAAAGGGGCCTTGTATTATTGCCTCTAAACATCAATCAGCATGGGAGACCTATTCTTTTTGTAATATTTTTCCCGAGTCTGTTTTTATTGCTAAGCGTGAGTTGCTGTATCTTCCTTTTTTTAATTTTCATTTCATGAAAACTAAAACCATTATGTTGAATCGAAAATTAGGTAGTCATGCTAAGGCTGATATGGTCAGGCAAGCAAAGGAACGGATTGCGGATGGTGATAGAATTATTATTTATCCCGAAGGAACGCGTAAGGGGTTTGGTGATGCGCCGAGATATAGGCAGGGAATCGGGGCGATGTATACCGAGCTTAGTGTTCCGGTTGTGCCCGTTGCCCTCGATTCCGGTGCATTTTGGCCACGTCGTGGTTTTGAGAAAAAATCAGGGACAATTACAGTGTCAATTTTACCTCCCATTCAACCGGGATTGTCTCATGCAGAGTTTATGAAAACTTTAGAAGAGAGAATCGAAGGTGAAATGAAGAGTTTGCGAAAGTAGTTGGATATGAAAAAGCTTATGGCAATGGGTGCCTTGTTGCAAGCTGTCTGTGGTTTAGATCCAGAATCGATGGATATTCCTCAGCAAATTACTCAACAACACTTAGAACGTGCGGGTGAGGATATGTATTTTGACCTTCGGGGAAAACAATGTAGGATCCTTGCTTTAGGTATGGAAACTTTTTACCTAAATGGACGGGTGCTTTCACAATCATCACTCGATATTAGACGAAGGTCTACACCAGATATGATTCCGCTACAGCTGGCTTTTGTTGATGGGACAACACAATCAGCAACCTTATTTATAACTTTGGTTCAGGTGAATCAATCCCGCAAACGTCATGCTGATTGGGATCCTGATGCTTAAGAAGTTTAAAGAGAAAGAATAGCTTATTTATTCTCGTTATTTGCTTTATTTTCATCAATCTGATACTATATTTTTAATTGTAACATAAGTGAATGAGGTTAATTATGGCTTATGAAAATCGTACGGTACAACGTTCCGGCCAATTTGCTGCCTTTGAAGAAGGTTTGCGTGGCTTTATGCAGCGTGTTTTTGTTTATATGGGGTTGGGTCTTGCAGTCACAGGGCTAGCTGCGTTTTTTGCTGTGACTAATCCGTCACTTCAGGCATTTCTGTTTGCGCCTGGCGTGACATGGGTTGTTTTACTTGCACCTTTGGCTTTGGTTATGTTCTTGAGTTTTAGAATTAATTCCATGAGTTTTTCTACGGCACAGACAACCTATTGGATTTATGCAGCCTTGATGGGACTATCTCTGACGCCTGTATTGATGATGTATCAAATTGAAAGTGTAGCTCGTATTTTCTTTATTACAGCTAGCGTGTTTGGTTCAATGGCTTTGTATGGTTATACAACCAAAAAAGATCTGACTTCTATGGGATCCTTTATGTTGATGGGGTTGATTGGCGTTATCGTTGCATCCATAGTTAATATCTTTATGCAAAGCAATATGATGACTCTTGTAACATCAGCTTTGTCCGTAATCATCTTTACAGGTCTAACAGCCTATGATGTTCAAAAATTGAAAGACATCTATTATCAAGCTGATACCCCAGAAACATCTGGTAAGATGGCAGTTATGGGCGCCTTGACTTTGTATTTAGACTTTATCAACTTGTTCTTGGCTTTACTTCGTTTGTTCGGCAATCGTCGCGACTAAGTTTATTGGTTTTTGAGAAAAAGGGAGCTTCTTAGCTCCCTTTTTTATTGGAAAAAGCTTCGTATATCCTTATTTATCCTATACTCATCTTAGTTGAAGATGCGCATGGAGAATTCCGCAACTTCAGCTAAGTTGAGTATATATAAGGTTGGTCTTTATAGGTGGCAGAAATATTATTGGGAAAAGATAGATGAATTATTGGTTTAATAAGAGTATAGGCGTCAGTCTTATTTTGATTTTTTCTCCCTGGATAGCCTGCGCCTATGAGTTTCCAGAGATTGAGCATCCTTTGTATTTTAAGGCAATGTTTGAGGGGAGAGAGGCTAGAATTCTGTTGACGAACCATGCTTGCCCTCTAGATAAACTGCCTGAATATGTTCGCGAAGATATTTCCAGATGTACAGTGGGTGTTTCAGAGATATCGTGTTCGTCACAGTTAGACTATGAAAGGTTAATGCGTAAATATTTTTCATTGGATAATGTGAGTGATTTGCCGTGGTACTCTGATTTGAGTTCAGAGGATCAAACCTTTTTAGTGCGAATTATTGATGCTATTTCTGAAGAGGATTTTTCTGTGATCTTTCAGGATTGTTTG
The DNA here is from genome assembly GCA_019636055.1 of Candidatus Paracaedibacteraceae bacterium. Taxonomy (NCBI): domain Bacteria; kingdom Pseudomonadati; phylum Pseudomonadota; class Alphaproteobacteria; order Holosporales; family Candidatus Paracaedibacteraceae; species Candidatus Paracaedibacteraceae bacterium. The sequence goes on along the minus strand of JAHBYH010000001.1, from coordinate 354,146 downwards.
ATGCCCTTTCTGAAGGGGGCATCTATTCCTGAGTCTCGCCAAGAAAAGTTTTTTGCTGTTTTTGCACGAACAAAACCTGGATTATTTGCATATATTTATAGTGAGTACATGCTCGATCGAGGTGATGATGATTTGCAAGCAGATGCTGTTTTATTAACTGGAGTGGATGCGACTTTACGTAAGAGGTTTTCCAAAAATGGATCTTTGTATGGTTTAGAATCTACTGAAGAACGTACTAATTTTGATTATTTTGCAAAACTGTCATCTGGGGAAGCACTTATTTATTGCAAAGGGAAATCAGACTCAGAAAATGATGATTCTATGTTTCTTGAATCTATACAGCAGTATGATCCTGATACGGTATTAGTAACGGCTGATGATTATTTACGACAGATTAGATTAATTTACGCCCAGGGACATTTCCTAAATGTAAACGTTGATGCGGTGGATGCTATCCCCCTCTATCAGCGAAATAAACTATGGTTAGCGAGAATCTTAGGGTATTTTCAAAAAAATACGGATGTTGGTAAGTTTTATTTCAATGAGGATAATGCAAAACCATCACTAGAAAAAATTCTTCCTGATTCAGGATTGCCATTATTCTTTTTTGGTTGGGGGCATCAGGTTGGATTGTCAGGTATTCTGACGGATTTAATGCAGAGCCAAATTAACTTAGCGGTTATGCGAGATGGACAATTTTTGGCCGTGAATTGCCCGCAAGATATTCTAAATATTGCCTCGCAAGGGGGGATGAGTAGTACTACCTCTCCGGATGGACTTCCGTGTACACCACAGGGCCAGGCGCTAGGACAGCCTTAATGGCTGCTTTGATTTGATCTGCGGTAACGCCTCTTGATTTTTATCGAGTTTATACTCATCTTGATAATTATGCTTTGCAGAGTATCTTTTTTAGAGGTCTAAGATGAAGATTAAGAAAAATATAAAACTAGTTCGTTCAAATACACTTCTATCTCGTATTGCGCAAAAATTGTTCGGCAGGAAAGCAGAGAGTAAAAATGTAAGCACAAAATTTGGTGGTCAGCCAGATTGGCTTGACACACCTCAATGGCCCATAGGACGAACATCGCAAAAGCCAATGAACTTTTTGTATCAAATCGCAATTGATTCGGATATCTTTCCAGACCATAAAGGTAAAGTCGCTTATGTTTTTATGGATAACTCAGAGGACTCGAATTTCTATGAACCCCTTGGTGGGGACATTGCCGTGATAATTCAGCCAGGTGGCACGTTGCCAATGGTTAAAACTTCGCGTCCGAAAGGTCCTCGACTTACCAAAGTCATTAATCCAATTTTTAGCCCAACTTATAAAATTGGGAGTATGGAACAGACAGCTGTTAAGGAAAAGCAGAAACCAGAATTTATAGAGGTAACTGAGCTTTACCTGGGCCCAAGTGAATATCCAGAGCGACGTGCTATTTTGGTACTCGGTGCTGAGGGCCCTGAAGAAGACTGTGATATCCCGGATGATGTTTCAGGTACTAAGATTGGTGGATATCCTTATTTTATTCAAGATGAAATTAAGACAGGCAAGATGATATTTCTCGCCCAAATTGATTGCGTAGAATGTTTTGATTGGGGCAGAGGAATGTTCTATATATTTATGGATAAAAAGGGGCTCGAGGCTAAACTTTACGTTCAGTTTTAGGGCTAATAATTTCTGTTGCAGATTTTTAACGTTTGATCTGAGACCTGTATTGATCCGCTCCTCTTGAAAGCAGGGAATACTGGTAATCCAAGAATTATTAGTAAGTCATTATTGACTCTACTGGTATGATGCTGAAATAATGATCGCTGTTAAATGACGATCATTATTTCTCCGGATGCACTTCTGTATACACCACAGCACCAGGGGCTAGCACAGCCTTAATCGCGGCATTGATTTGTTCTACCGTGACAGCTTTGATTTTGTCAGGGTATGACTCAATCTCATCCACACTAAAACCAAAAGCCAGACGGCTAAAAGCTTTAATCGCGCCACCATTGCCATCACGAGCAAACGCAAGACCAGCCAGTAGATCACGTTGTGCAACTTTAACTTCGTCGTCTGTGACCCCTTTTTCCACTAGTGTTTTAAGTAAAGACTGAACGGCTTGTCTAAGATCTTCAGGCTTAAATTTTGGGTTCAGGGTTGCCGTGACTTCAAAATGCTTTGGATCAATGGATTCATCTTCATAGGCTGCGCTTGCTTCAAGAGCAATCCCTTGTTTGTCCACAAGTTCTTTATATAGACGACTATTTGCATTGCCACCTAAGATTTGACTGAGGACAATTAAGGGGTAATAATGCTCTTTTCCGGCTGAATTGTGATTCGGGGTCCGATAATACCAATCCAGATTCACAAAACTAATACGTGGGTTACGGATAATGATCTCTTGCAGGACGCCTTTATCATTTGGATCTTGTACCCGTTTTCGCTCTGGCACAGGGCGTGATTTTGTCTCGGCAAAATGCTTTTTGACTAGCGGTAATAGCTTATCCATGGTGATGTCACCTGAAATAATTAATGTTGCATTATTAGGCGTATACCATTTTTGATAGTGGGCTTTTGCTGCGTCATTTGTATAAGCTAATATATGTTGTGGATAGCCAATAGTTGGGATCCCGTAAGGATGATATTTAAAGAGAGCTCTTAGAATTGTTTCATAAGCAGCCCCCAAAGGATTGTTATCCAAACGCATCAGGCGTTCTTGCATAACCACTTTTTGTTCAGCCATGGTTTCTTTTTCATCAAAAACGATGTTTGACATACGGTCAGCTTCGATTTCCAGCAACATATCCAAATTTTCAACTGAAATGTCACAGGTATAAACCGTGACATCCGGGGTTGTATAGGCGTTTATTTGGCCGCCTTTGCTGATAATGAGTTCTTTAAATTTTCCGGCTGGAACTTTTTTTGTCCCCTTGAACATTAAATGTTCCAAAAAGTGAGATAATCCAATCATATCAATAGGATCATCCGCTGTTCCAATACGATAAGTCAGGGCAACAGAAACCACGGGAGCCAAATGATTTTCAATAAGGACAATTTCCAATCCATTGTCGAGTTTAGCTGTTTGGGGCTTGAAGATTTCAGCATTCGCTGGAAGAGATTGGGCGAGCATTATAAATAGTCCTGCTAGTGGAAGTTTCATTTTTTCTCTCCATCCTTGGTAAGGCCTTCCGGCTTTCCAACAATGATGAACGATAGTTTTTCAGGTTGAAGAAGAGATTTTGCCACGCGATTGACATCGTCCAGCGTAACAGCACGAATCATGTCATTGCGATTGTTAATAAAATCTGTTGGTAATCCATCCGTCATGTAATTTTTCATCAAGCCAACAATTTGAGGGGTTGAGGTGAACCCTAGTGGGTAGGATCCAACCATTCGTTCTCGGACAAAATCAAGTTCTTTTTGATTAGCCCCTTTGTCTTTCATTTTTTGCCATTCTTCACGGATGATTTTGACCACTTCGCCGGCATCCTTATTGGCGGTTGCTGTGGAACCAATGATATAGTTGCTGTGCTGTGTCCACTGTAACGAACTACTAATGCCGTAAGCAAGGCCACGATTCTCACGAATTTCATCCCAGAGGCGGGATTTAAACATACCATCGCCAAGGATGCTATTCATGATATAGGCTGCATAAAAATCTTTGTCCTTGCGATCTAGACCCGGTTGGTAAAATAGAATCACGCTTTGAGGAATGTCCATATCCACAACGGTAACGTTACCTGTTGTCTTCAGATCAGCAAACCCAACATGACTTGCCTTTCCGGAGGCAGGCAGATCTTTTAAGGCTGCATCAAATTTAGTCTGAATGTCCTGAGATGAAATATCACCGGCTGAGATAACTTGAATTTTATCAAAGGTCAGATAATCCTTCATAAATTGAATTAAATGTTCACGTTTGATTTTTTTTGTCCCATCAATAGCATTTTGAGTTGTGTGACTATAAGGATGTCCGACAAAGGCTTGTTTATTGAATGTATCGCCTGCAACAGCATTTTCAGAATGCATATTTTGACTAAGGCTTGTTAAGATTTGTTCTTTAACACGACTAAAAGCATCATCATCAAAACGGGGCTTAGTTAAGATGAGCGTCAAAATATCAAACATATCTTGAATATTGTCTTTAGTCCCTCGCATTGTGATGGTGAATGAATCTGAATTCTGGGACAGACCGAGTCGAATATTTTTTTCGAGGAGAAGCTCCTTAAATTTTACAGAATCATAATTACCGGCACCTTCGTCAAGCATGCCAGACAGGAACTCTGCCACACCATTGAGTCCCTTTGGATCATTTTTGTCGCCTGCCTCTTTGAATGTCACGGCTAGGGTTAAAACGGGGATGTCAGGTGTTTCTACGTGCCAGCCTTTGATGCCGAGTTTTGTTGTGTAGTCGAAAATTTTCACCGGAGATGGAGAGACTGTGACTTGAACATCGGCTTGGGCTGGTTGGGACATCGTTTGAATTCCTAGAATCATGGGAAAGGCACATCCGCAAAGGAGTTTAAAAAAAAACTTTGCGGGGCGTTGGGGAACAACATGAATTGACGAGGGCTGAGACATGGGTCTACCTTGTGCTGGCTGGATTTTTCCGTGAGGCCGGGTTTTCTGCAATATTCCCACCTCGACCTGATAAGTTATCGCTGACTTCTTTTCCGACATCGGACAAGCGTTCGGATGCTGTTTTGTCAGCGGATGCTTCACTGTCGATAGTTTTGCGGATATTAGCTTCAGCGGTTCCTTGTTTTTTTAATTTTTTGTCTAATTCAGATTCAGTTTCAGACGAACCTGATATACTTGGGACGCCCAGAGTTTGTTTTGCTTTGTCTTGTGTTGGGGTATATCCTTGAGGTTGCGCATTAATTTCAGGGGCGCGTAGGTTGTGATCTGGTGGCATCGAAAGCGGTGGTGTTGTTGGTATTGAATATTCATCGGCTTGGTAATGGTCTAAACCGAATGTGTGTTTTACAGAATCACATCCTGTTAAAAACAGGGACAAAGTTGATAAAGCAATAAGCTTTTTAGTCATTAGAGGTTTCCTCTTTTTTTGTTAAAAACACTAAATCTATAAGTAATAATACAGCACCGATTACAATTCCACAATCGGCTATGTTAAAGGTGTACCAATGATATCCTAAAGTATGGAAATCAAGGAAATCAATAACTGCTCCATAGCTTGCGCGGTCATAGAGATTGCCAAGGGCACCACCCAGAATCATCCCAAAACATAGACTTTGGAGACGGTTCTCGGCATGCCATAACCAATTGCCGACAAGGGCAGATAAGACGATCGCGACTGTCAGTAAGGCGTAAACGCCATAGGGACTGTCTGCATGAAACATGCCAAAACTAACGCCTCGGTTAAACGCTAAAATAATGTTAAAGAACGAGGTAACTTCAATCGCGTCCCCGCCTTTATAGAACCAAGAGATGACGCTGTGTTTACTCCATAAGTCTGAAACAAGAGTGATAATCGCAATCAGAAATCCTAAGGCTCGATTCTTGGTAAACATTAAATTGCCTCCTCACAGCGTTGACATAAGTCTTGCTCATTTTGGGTTACTTCTGGTAGGACACGCCAGCAACGAACGCATTTTTCACCGTCTGCAATGCTGACAACGACACCAATATCCTCTACATCATCCATCACAAAGGCTTGGGCAGGGGGTTGAGCGATGGTGACTTTCGCATGAGATGTGATCGTAATTTCTGCTAAATTAAAATCATTTAAAAAGTCAGCATTTACTGAAGTTGTGAATATTGTAACTTGTGCTTGAAGGCTGGACCCAATTGTTTTGACAGCCCGTTCAATTTCAATCGCCCCTGTAATAACGCGACGCATGTGGCGCATTTTATCCCATTTTTGGGCAAGTTCTGGGTTTTTCCATGCTGAATCAATTGTCGGGAACTGGGACAGATGAATGCTCTTTCCATCACTGCCGTAACGCGTTAAGTAGGCTTCTTCTGCGGTAAAGCTAAGGACAGGGGCTAACCAATGAACCAAATGATCAAAGATGTGGTGCATAGCTGTGCGGGTTGCTTTTCGACGAAGGCTATCAATGGGATCGCAGTACAGACAATCTTTGCGAATATCGAAATAAAAAGCCGACAGATCTGCTGTGCAGAATGTGTGGAGTGCTGCATAAAAAGCTGTGAAATCAAAGTTAGCTAAGCACGTATCATGCAGCTCTTGGAGTTCCGCTAATTTATGGAAGATCCATTGTTCCAGTTCAGGCATATCAGAGACAGGTACGGTTTCAGCATTACTATATCCATCCAAAGCCCCCAGTAGATAGCGCAATGTATTGCGAAGGCGGCGGTAAATGTCTTCTTGTTGGCGGATAATTTCTGGTCCAATGCGCATATCTTCGGAGTAATCTGCGGAAACAATCCACAGACGAAGAAGATCTGCCCCTTGTTTGTTAATGATTTCATTTGGTGCGACCACGTTGCCCATAGATTTAGACATTTTGTAACCTTTTTCGTCCAAAACAAAGCCATGAGTCAAAACTTTTTTATAAGGCGCAACGCCTTCGGTTCCACAAGATTCTAACAGAGATGACTGGAACCAGCCGCGATGTTGGTCTGAGCCTTCGAGATATAAGTCTGCAGGCCAGGCTTGATCTGGGCGATCTCTAAGGACAAATTCGTGGGTACACCCGCTATCGAACCAGACGTCTAAGACATCGAAAATTTGTTCATAGTCTTTAGGGTTGTATTTATCCCCTAAGAATCGTTCTGGCGGACTGGAATACCAAGCATCACCACCTTCTTTGTGGATTGCATCAACAATGCGAGCGTGAACATCTGCGTCACGCAGGACTTCACCTGATTGAATATGGACGAATAAGGTCATTGGGGTGCCCCATGCGCGTTGACGGGATAGGCACCAGTCCGGACGACCTGCTACCATGGCGTGTATGCGGTTGCGACCTTGAGCCGGGAACCACTCAACAGTATCAATTGCTTTTAAGGCTTTGTCCCTTAATCCTGTTTCATCCATGCTGACGAACCATTGTGATGTGGCGCGGAAGATAAGGGGCGCCTTTGATCTCCATGAGTGAGGATAGCTGTGAACAATTTTTGTTGTGTGTAACATATGTCCGGTTGCAGTAATAGCCTCAATAACGGCGGGGTTTACTTTGTAAACATGCTTGCCAGCGAATAGTGGGACGTGATCATAATAGATGCCATCTGGACCAACAGGTTGGGCGACTTCAATGCCATGGGCTTTGCCGAGCTCAAAGTCTTCAACACCATGGCCCGGCGCTGTGTGAACCAGGCCTGTACCGGCTTCTGTTGTAACATGGTCACCGGCTAAGAACGGAACCTCGAAATCATATCCTTGACCATGAAGTGGATGATGAGCGATAGATCCGGCAAGTTCTGATCCGTTGAGTTTATGGACAATCTTGTGGCCTTCCCAACCAATGGATGATGCAACTAAATCAAGCAAATCCGCTGCTAATAAATATTGAGTTCCATTAACATCAACAACCACGTAATCGAACTCTGCGCCGTAAGCGATCGCGCGGTTAGCAGGAAGGGTCCACGGTGTGGTTGTCCAAATAACGGCGCAGACACCATTTAGGGCAGGGGTGCTCGGTTTGATGATCGGGAAAGAGACGAAAATTGAATCTGATGTATGATCTTTGTACTCAACTTCTGCTTCAGCCAAAGCTGTTTTTTCAACAACAGACCACATGACAGGTTTAAGGCCGCGATATAAGCTTCCATTCAAAAGGAACTTGCCAAGTTGCTCAACGGTGCGCGCTTCAGCTGCAAAATCCATAGTGATATAGGGATTTTTCCAGTCGGCGACGATGCCCAGTCTTTGGAATTCAGATTTTTGTAAAGGAATCCATTTGTCGGCAAAGGTGCGACATTCTTGACGAAATTCTAAAGCAGGCACTTCATCTTTGTTTTTACCTTGGGCACGGTACGTTTCTTCAACTTTCCATTCAATTGGCAAGCCATGGCAATCCCAACCCGGCACCATGGGGGCATCGTACCCTTTCATCTGATAAGTTTTATTGATGACGTCTTTGAGTGTTTCTGATAACGCATGTCCAATATGGATGTTCCCATTGGCATAGGGGGGGCCAAAGTGAAGAATAAACTTAGGGCGACCTTTAGATTGATCTCGTAATTTTTGATACAGGTCAATTTCATTCCAATAGGCTAAGAATTCAGGTTCACGAGTTGCCAGTCCAGCCTTCATCGGGAAGTCTGTTTTTGGTAGAAATACGGTGTTTTTTAAATCCATTTTTTCATCCGTCAGAATAACATTATGTTTGGCTTTAAGTTTATCTGGATTGTCAGGAAAGGTCTAGGAACTTTTTAGTTAGGAGTCATTGTGGTACAGAGGTGGGAGATATAATTTATTGACGCAAAAGCTTTGTTGGACTCGTCGTCGAACCCAAACTTCTTGTTTTTATCGAGGGTAGAATCTTTGTTAGAATCTTTTTTTAGAGAACGCTCTGCCTGAGGATGATTTTAAGTAAATCTCAAATTTTTCAGCTTTTGATTTTTCCTTAAAGGCTGTGTAAGTCACAATTTCCCAAGGACGAAATTTGTTTGTATGGATTGATTTTCCTGAATTATGTTCTAGTAAGCGTTTCTCAAGATCAATCGTCATGCCTACATAATAATTGTCTGGTGAAAGAATGCTTCTTAGCGTATAAACATAAAACATAAGCCCGCCTACACTAAATCATTTGCGCAAGGCTTAATGATTTAGTTACGTCGCGGCATTCCGTTTCGCACGCCTCGACTCGATTAATCTCGTCGAAGCTAAATTTTGCTGTAAGCAAAATTAGCGAAGACGGATGGCGGAGAGCAGTTTTCTATAACCTAACCAACTCCAAACTGGGGTGGTATAGTCATGTTTTCTTCCCTAGCTACATTTGTTATTATATCACTATTTAGAAAATTTACACATTTATTTGGACGGTGACGATGTAAAGCACTTGATAATTCGACAGCGTGACATACCCTTAATATTTGATGGTATAAATTGTACAGACTGAGTTATTTATGCAAATAATTAATAAATTATTAATAATTAGCAGGCTAATATCTATATAAGGGTGTCTTGAATTAAATCTTGGATTTTGAGGATTGAATATGATGAATAAAAGGAGGGTATCCATTGCTATTATTGTAGCATTGGTACTAATAAGCTTTGCAGTAAGCGTATTCTTAAAAACCTCGATCCCTGACGTCAATGAAAATAGTGAAAATCATGCTCATGGTGATAGTCCTAAGAAAGAAGATAATCACGAAGAAAAAAAAGTGATTGTACTAAACAATGAACAAATTAAACGGTTTGATATTCAAACAATAACTCTCAGCAAAAGCCATTTTAAGTATCGTATTACCTTTCCTGGACAAATTGAATTGAATGAAAATAAGATCACTCACGTGGTTGCATCTGTACCTGGTATTGTGAAAGAAATATTTAAGGGGTTAGGAGAAGTAACAAAGCCTGGAGAGGCTCTAGCCACACTACAAAGTCGAGATATGGCTGAAGCCAAATCATCTTACATTTCAGCTTATAAAAACTTAGGGTTACAAAAAGATTTATTCGAAAGAGAGGAAAAACTGTGGAAACAAAAAATTAAAGCTGAAGTCCAGTTTATTCAAACACGAAACAATTACGAAAATGCTAAAATTAACCTTGAACAAGCCAAACAAAAGCTTTTAGCCCTGAGTATGACGGAGGAACAGATACAAAAACTTTCTACACAGGAATCTCCTCTCAATATATACACAATTGAGTCTCCAATTGATGGAAAAATTATTGAACGTCATATCACTCTTGGGGAGCTTATTTCTAGCGATAAACAAGTCTTTGTGATTGCAAACCTAGATACGGTTTGGATCAATCTCGCAATTCCTGCAGAAGAGCTACCAAAAATTAAAAAAGATCAAAAGGTAGATGTATTTGCTCACCAGGGGGAGCTCATATGTTCTGGTCTTATTATGTACGTTAGTCCCGTAATTAATGAAGAAACTCGAACGGGGCGCGCTGTTATTCAAATGGACAATCCTAAGCATGCCTTACATCCAGGAGATTTTATAAAAGCCCAAGTGGTTATAGATGAAAATTCAGCGCTCCTGAGTCTGCCCAGTCTAGCTATGCAGCGAATTGATGGAAAATTTGTAGTATTTGTAAAAACTGATGAACATTCCTTTGAAGCAAAATTAATTAACATAAAGGGATCTGAAAAAGGTGAATTTATAGAAATTATCGATGGATTAAACGAAGGAGATAAAGTAGTTATCAAAAATTCTTTTCTTCTTAAAGCTGAGCTTGCAAAAAGTGAAGCTGAACATTCCCATTGAGAGAGGTTAATGATGCTTGAAAAAATCGTTCAATGGGTGACAAAAAAACGTTATTTTGTTGTATTTTTGGTTTTTATTATCTCTATATTTGGCGCCGTTAGCCTTAAGTATCTTCCCATTGATGCTGTACCTGATATTACGAATAATCAAGTTCAGGTTAATACGAGCGTTTCTGGATTTTCTCCTTTTGAAATGGAAAAGCAAGTCACCTTTCCTATTGAAAACGCTCTTGCTGGAATACCAGGTCTTCAATCAACGCGATCATTATCTCGGAATGGTTTTTCTCAAGTCACGGCTATTTTTAATGATGATGTTAATATCTACTTTGCAAGACAGCAAGTCAGCGAAAAATTGACTGAAGCAAAAGAAAATCTGCCTGCAAATGTTGATCCTAAAATGGGGGCTATATCAACAGGCCTTGGCGAAATATACATGTGGACTTTACAATATGAAAATCCCAAAACAGCTAAAATCACAGATGGAAAGCCGGGATTCCAATCCGACGGTAGCTATTTAACACCTGAAGGCCACCTTCTGAAAAAAGATTATGAGAAAGCTGGATATTTAAGAACTATTCAGGATTGGATTATTAAACCTCAGCTCAAAACGATTCCTGGTGTTGCAGGCATAGATTCTATAGGTGGTTATGTAAAACAGTACCATGTGCAGCCTAATCCCTATAAATTAATCGCTTTAGGATTAAGTTTTACAGATATCCAAGAAATTGTTGAAAAGAATAACTTTAGCCTTGGAGCTGGTTATATTGAAAAGAATGGCGAATCTTTAACTGTTCGTGCAGATGGAAGAACGGAAACGATTGAACAAATTCAAAATATTGTTGTGTCATCAAAAAGCGGCATTCCTGTGTATCTAAAGGATGTATCATCTATAGAAATTGGTAAAGAGCTTCGCGCAGGAAGTGGTAGCGAAAATGGAACAGATGCTGTTGTAGGAACAGCACTTATGCTAATTGGTTCAAATAGCCGAATTGTGGCTGATGCTGTGGATCAAAAATTTAATGAAATTATTAAGACATTGCCCCCAGGGATTCATGCACAAACAGTACTTAATCGAACAAAACTCGTTGATGCAACTGTTAGAACTGTTGCCAAAAATTTAAGTGAAGGAGCTTTACTTGTTATCGTTATTTTATTTTTGATGCTCAAAAACTTCAGAGCAGCGCTTATCACTGCATCAGTCATACCTATTACTATGCTGATGACGTCCATGGGTATGCTGGGAACACGAACGAGCGCAAATTTAATGAGTTTGGGAGCTTTGGATTTTGGCCTTTTGGTAGATGGATCGGTCATTATCATTGAAAATTTTTTAAGGAGATTAAATGAGAAATCTCATGCATTAAAACGCCCTCTTAATTTGGCTGAAAGATTAAAAGAAGTGGTTGATGCGACAAAAGAGATGAGTCGTCCTACCCTATATGGACAAGCCATTTTAGTCTTAGTCTATATCCCGCTTTTAACGTTTACGGGTGTTGAGGGAAAAATGTTTCAACCCATGGCCATTACGGTCATCATCGCCCTTATTAGCGCTTTTATTCTATCCATCACTTTTATTCCTGCTATGGCTGCTCTTTTTGTAAAAGCGGGGCATGAGGAAACTCAAGGTTCGTTCATGATGCGAGTAACTCAATATTATGAAAAAAGCCTTAATTATGCGCTTGAAAAGCCAAAAAATGTCTTGCTATCCACAATTGCTGCATTTGTTTTTTCTATCATAATCTTTTCACAGTTGGGCCAAGAATTTGTACCAACGCTCGATGAGAAAGATTTAGCTATGCATGCTATGCGCATACCAAGCACTTCTCTAACCACTTCTCAAGCTATGCAGTTTGAAATAGAAAAGACAGTGGCATCCTTCCCAGAAGTTTCATTTGTTTTTTCAAAGACGGGTACAGCTGAAATGGCTGCGGATCCTATGCCCCCTAACGTCTCTGATACTTTTATTATTTTTAAATCGCGATCCGAATGGCCAAATTCAGCGCTTAAAAAGTCTGAATTAATTGAGAATATTCAGAAGGCAGTTGGCTCTATACCAGGAAATAATTATGAATTCACGCAACCCATTCAAATGCGATTCAACGAATTGATTGCAGGTGTTCGTAGTGATGTTGCCGTAAAAATTTATGGGGATGATTTTGATATTATGAATAAAACGGCCAACCAAATCTCTAGCGTTTTAAAAACAATTCCTGGAGCTGCTGATGTTAAGGTCGAGCAAACCACAGGGTTACCTGTTCTAGATTTTAAGCTTAATCGTGACCGTATGGCCCGTCTTGGACTTAATGTGAATGATGTTTTAAATGTTATTAGCATTGCTATTGGGGGTCGTGAAGCAGGTGTTGTTTTTGAAGGAGATAGAAAATATGATATTATCGTTAAGCTTTCAGGGGAACTAAGAGAAGATTTTTCCCTTCTTGAAAACCTTCCAATCTTTCTTAAAAAACCATTCTCAGAAACAGACACCATCTCTAGTAATTTAAAAGACAAAGTTGTTTCCATTCCACTAAAAGAAGTAGTGGAACTTATTATAACAGATGGTCCTAATCAAATCAGTAGAGAGAATGGAAAAAGGCGCGTTGTAGTTCAAGCAAATGTCCGTGGCACTGACATCGCAACTTTTGTAAAGAATGCTGAAGCATCTATTAAGCAGTCTGTCCAAATACCAGCTGGATATTGGTTGGAATGGGGTGGGCAGTTCAAGAATCTTATGGAAGCAAAAGAGAGACTCTATTGGGTGGTTCCAGGATGTTTCTTTATGATTTTTATGCTTTTATTTGCTGCTCTCAATTCCGTTCAAGGAGCGCTTTTTATTTTTACTGCTGTCCCACTTGCTTTAACAGGCGGCATTTTAAGCTTATGGCTACGCGGTATTCCGTTTTCAATTTCGGCTGCAGTAGGATTTATTGCTCTTTCTGGAATAGCAGTTTTAAATGGTTTAGTAATGGTTACAACTATTAATGAGAAACTGAAAAAAGAAAGCCTAGAGATTGCCATCAAAGATGGTGCTTTGACAAGGCTTAGACCTGTGCTTATGACCGCTCTTGTGGCCTCTCTCGGATTTGTACCCATGGCAATTGCAACCGGCACGGGAGCGGAAGTACAAAAGCCCTTGGCAACAGTTGTTATTGGAGGGCTTATTACATCAACTTTGTTGACTATGCTCATCATTCCAGTTCTTTATAAGCTATTTTCAAAGCATAAAACAACATAATGCTTGCTAAATATTGATCAAGAGTTACCCTTATAAGTAGGGGGCATTGAAACATGAAACATTCTCACAACAATAACATTAACAAAAAATTTATAATTGGAATATTTTTAAATTCGATTTTCATTATCAGTGAAATATTTTATGGATTACAATCTCAGTCATTAGCTCTTATCGCGGATGCGGCTCATAATGCTGGGGACGTCCTTGGTTTATTGATAGCTTGGTTCGGGTATTGGCTTGCCCATAAAAAAGCTCCTTCAAAATTTACTTATGGTTATAAAAATGCAACAATTATAGCAGCATTTATCAATGCTATCTTATTGTTCGTGGCAGTAGGCGGAATTATATGGGAAGCAATTCAACGTTTAGGAATTGATCAACCTGTAGCTTCAACTACCGTAATTGCTGTGGCATTTATAGGCGTGGTGATCAACGGAATAACAGCTTTCTTCTTTTTTCATGATCGTCACAAGGATATTAATATTCAGGGCGCCTTTCTGCATATGATTTTAGATGCATTGGTCTCTTTAGGTGTTGTTTTTGCTGGTTTATTTATTCTTTGGAAGTCTTGGTTTTGGATAGACCCAATAATAAGTTTGATCATTGCAGCAGTAATATTGGCTGGCTCATGGGCGTTGTTCAAAGAGTCTCTCAATCTCATTCTTCTTGCTGTTCCAACATCTATTGATATAGAAAAGTTAAGAACAATAATTTTCCAATTCCGGGGGCTAATTGATATGCATGATTTACATATCTGGCCAATAAGCACAACCGAAACAGCATTATCGGCTCATTTAGTAGTGAGTACAGAATCCTTTACTGACACTTTTACAAAAAATCTTGAACAACAAATTAAGCAAAAATTTCCTATTGCACACGTAACCTTGCAATTAGAATTACAAGGTCGCGAAGAAGCTTGCGAAACAAATTGCGCGTGAGGTATCAATTTTGTTTTGTTTAATCAAGACGATAATTACAGCGCTTCTTATTATTGCTATAACTGAGGTAAGTAAATTAAACGCACAGCTAGGTGGTTTGATCAAATCACTGCCATTAATATCGATCATCAGTTTTATATGGATTTATTACGACACTCAAGATACAAAAATTATCGCTGATTTATCGTTGAGTACGTTATGGTATGTGATACCGACTTTACCCCTATTTTATATTTTTTATGTTCTTTTAAATAAAGGTTTTGGATTTTATCCAGCACTATTTTTATCCATTTTAACAACTTTACCAGGGTACATAATTGTAACCAAAATTTTGAATGGTTAAAATTATTTACTTTATTAATGAGAGTGCCCGTTGACAGACTTTTCACTTTTTGGCATTTCGTGAGATTCAGGAGTGGATGTAGAATTCTGCATATTGCTGTCATGATCAGTTGGCATCGCGCCTCCCTCCTGGTGCTGATGAGAATCAGTATTTGGTAAAGACATCACCCCTAAGCCATATCGATAAACGGCTTCAGCACCTTTCCACCCCGTGATAGATAGCAATGAAGTTGCCAACACTAAGCAGAATACAAACAATCGATTTTGCTTTTTGTCAGCACGATATAATTTGATAGACCAAAAGGTTAAAATAAGGAAAATAGATGCTGTAACGAGTGCCCAATTTCTGTGATCAGTCATGGCTGCGTGCGAGGGCTCATCGTGAGCCACGGTGTTATAAGCATAAAATCCAGCGGCAACAGTTACAAATGTGAATAAGCACCCTAGCCATAAATTAATATAACCAGCTTCTAAGATTTTAGTTCGAAAATCATTTTTGATAAACAAACTGCCAAAGATTAGAAGTGTCGCTATTGAAAACAAAGCAATAGTAAAATGAACAAAAATTGGATGCCAATTTGGTATTATTTCTGGCAGCATAAATACTCTCCCTGTATTAAAATCTTATGTTCAATCCAAGACCAAAACGTTCTCTTGAATCATAATTACCTGAAATATAAACCTGCTTTGTTATTGCGTAACTCAGGCCAAGTGTATATTCTTTTTCTGTATTCCATCGCCAATCAAACGACATGCGATCTGTTAATTGATGTTCATTGCTTAACCCAAAACGTAACTTGCCTTTTGTGTTAATTCGCAAATCAGCTTTTATCAATAGGGGTAACGTGTATGTTGCTCCAAAAATACCTCGGTTGGAAATTTTACCCTCTTCACGTTCAAATTTACCCCCAGTATAAAAACCTAAGAATTGCGATACATATCTTTGATAAATTAACTCTCCTTCATAATCTTGTTTGTAGTTATGTCGAAAATCTGCAATAAAGTTATCATTATTTCTCATAAGTTTTGTTGTGGCGTTAGCAAAATTAGAATATCCCTCTAATCTGGTCGCACTAAACAATATATTGCCATGTTCTGATGAGTGATCTCCTGCGTGGTCCATAAGTGCTGGATCATGTTTTGTTCCTTCGTAATGAATCACTCCGCCCATTCCTAACTTCATATGGTAAAGATTATGACAGTGAAATATCCAATCTTTTTCTTCATTGGCATCAAATTCAATTTCTACAGTTTCAAATGGTGATACGTTCACAGTATGTTTGAGAGGGCTGTATTCTCCTTGACCGTTCAAAACTCTGAAAAAGTGACCATGTAAATGTATAGGGTGATTCATCATCGTTTCATTGACGAGAATGAACTTTACGTTCTCTCCCTTTTTAATGACAATTTCATCTGCTGCATACATAGGAGTGTCGTTTATCGTCCAAACATACCTTTCCATTGATCCAGTTAGTTTTAAGGTTACTATTCGGACTGGTTGATTTTTCGGTAAAGTGGTTTTATTTGGAGATTTCACAGGCTTGTAATTATTCAAATAATCAACGTGTGGTAATTGTTTATCATTTTTGGTTAAAGACTCACCTTTCATTTTCATGACATCATGACCTGAATCTTTCATGCTTTTCATGGAGGAATGATCCATGCCCCCCATATCATTCATTTCACGCTGAGGGCTCTTAGCCTTAACAGCTTTCGTATCTGTATTAGCTGTCGCGGAAGCCGACATATCCATGCCTTGGTGCATAGAATGATCTGGCATCTTGTCATTCATTTTGACTTCAGTCTTTGGTTGCAAAGTTTGTTTATTAGAAGTAGGTCTCTCTTGGTTCGGGACTTTATTGTGCGCAGAGTGATCCATCTTTGGCATACCTGGCATATCCACAGAACTATTATCCGTGTTATTTGCTGTCATAGGCATTTTCATATTACTCATGTCATGACCACCCATACTACCATGCCCCATCCCTCCCATCATATCCATGAGAACCAAATTTGGTTTTGGATATGTAGATGCAGGAAGTAAATCTCCATGACCAATATGAGTTACAGCATACCCAGTCCCATCTTCTGCTGATGCTCTAAATTCGTACGTTTTATTTTCTGGAACGGTCACAATCACATCATAGGTTTCAGCCATAGCTATTCGTATTTTCTGAGCAGTAAAAGGTTCAACTTTGACTCCATCAGATTCAATAACTTTCATTGGGCCGCCTGAATACTCAAAAATGAAGTATGATGAGGCTGCAGCATTAATGATTCTAAGCTTCACGCGCGTGCCTGGCTTAGCTTGACTGAGAATGGAGGATTTTTTGCCATTAATCAAAAATGCATCATATCCGATGTCTGACATATCCATAGGGCCCATGCGCGTCCATGCATTATTTATTCTAATTTTTATTGCTTCAGGGCCATTTTCGAGAACTTTGAGCCATGATTGAACGGAATCTTTTTTAAGGGCATAATAGTCCGAGTCTTTTTTTAGATTAGCCAAAACTTGGTCAGGATGCTCATCAGTCCAGTCTGATAAAACAATCACATGTTCTTCATCGTAATCTTTTACCTCATACTCAGGATAAAAAACTAGAGAGCCATAAACACCTTGCTGCTCTTGCAATGCAGAATGGGCATGATACCAATATGTTCCACTATGTTTAATAGGAAATTCATATGTAAAAGTTTTTCCTGCTTTAATAGGAGGGCCATTTACATAAGGAACGCCGTCCATGTTATTTGGAACAAGTACACCATGCCAATGTATTGAAGTGTCGATATCTAAATTGTTTGTCACTTCTACTCGTAATGTATCCCCCACTTTTGCCTTTAGTGTAGGTCCTGGGATTGAATTGTTTAACGATAAACCTACAACTTCTTTGCCAGAAATATTGACTTTTTTCTCGTTTACATTTAGCTTATACTCGATTACCTTTGCATAGCATGAGGCTGAGTAAGTTAAAATACTCAGAACTATGATCATATAACGCGCCCAGCTTTTTGCCATTTTTTGCTCCTTGTATATGAGGCTATCTGTCTAGCATTTAATTCAAGCTTATCTCAAATTATACATACCCCTCCTTAATATTGAAAAACATAAAGTTATACTTGTCAATCGCTCTTTGGCTTGGCTAAGATATTTCGATTCACAAAGGAATCAAATGTGTGTTATTTTAGTTGACATATACCCCTGCGGGGTATATTATTTAATATAACATATTATAAACTAAAAGTAAAATTATGGTTACTCAAGGCAACAGTAATTATAAAAAACCTTCCTATGAAAAGCTTCTGCAACGGCTCAATAGAATTGCAGGGCAAATAGAAGGTATTAAGAAAATGATACAAGAAGAGCGTTATTGTCCTGATATTCTCACACAGCTACACGCTACTCGTTCGGCACTTAGAAATTTAGAAATTCTAATATTCGATAATCATCTTTCTCACTGCGCTTTACATGCCTTTGAAACTCAAGACAAAAAACAGAAGAAGCAAACATTAGAAGAAATCAGGCTTATTATTAAAAGATTCAATTAACAAGGTAATTTATGGAACATTCACACGATCACCATAGTCATAAAAAAGAGTTATTTCGTGACAGCAAAAAAGCACAACAAAATGCTTCTATTCAGAAATTTTTAGATACTCTCAATACTTACAAGCCTTTAATTATCATAGTAATTTTTTGTTTTTTACTGCCACTTTTTCAATTACGTCCTTTTGATGCTCAAACATTTATGTATAATTTTATGGGATATTTCTTCATTTTTTTATCATTGTTTAAGTTTTTGGACTTGAAAGGATTTGTTGAAGGTTTTTCAACTTACGATCTCATTACTAAGCGTATTCGAGGATATGGTTACTTCTATCCATTTATTGAATTTTCACTCGGCGGCGCTTATCTAGCTCAATTTAATCTTTTTGTAGTTAACGTAATAACGTTAGTTATAATGCTGATTAGTGGCGTAGGTGTATTAAAAAGTATATTATCAGGACAAAAAATTAAATGTGCATGCCTCGGGACCATATTAAACGTTCCTTTAAGCACAGTCAGTGTCCTTGAAAATTTTGGTATGGGCATCATGGCCGCATATAAATTAATTTCCTTCCTATAGATTTGCACAAACTTTAAGTTTATCCAGCAAATCTATGTAGTCTTGCAGCGCTGGGATCAGCGGGCTTTGTTCTGGCAACTCAGTCACGGACTGCTCGATCTTCTGCCATTCTTCTTTGGTATAATGGCGATAAGTTGGGCAGCTACTTTGGTTCTGCATCCCTACGCTTGCGCAGCCGCTCAAGCAGACCAGACTTACCCCGATCATGATAAGGTTTATTTTGTTCATCCAGTTTTTCATAGGTTTCATGGAGAGTTAATTTTTCCTCTGCTTGTTCACGTTTCAACCGTTCCTGGCCAAGCATATAAGCTAAAAAAGTTTGGCTGAATTCGCGAATAGCTGCAATCAGTGCGGATAGCCAAAGGGGCGTCATCGCTCAAGACTTCTGATCAATTTTGGCCTGCGTGTTTTTATTCATCACGCGCCCTACAACGTAGGTAATGACCATGGCCGCAATACTGGCTACGGATGCTTCATTAAGCGTTAATCCCAGCTCTGCTGTTCCTGCAACAATGATAGTACCAAGAAGTGTTGCCCAAAATTCAGTGGTTTTAATGCCTGCTTTCATTTTTTGTCTCCTGTTTAAGTTTATGCATAAGCTCGTTTCAGCCAGCCCTTAAGAAATTTAGCTTTTCTAGGTTGAGTGGCTGCGAGTGTTCGGTAATATCCGGCGGCTTCTGATTTTAAGGCTGCAAGCAAATCCGTTAGATCAGCTTTGTTAATGGCAGTTAAAGTGATTGGGCCTAACACACCATCTTCAGCGATATTTTGTCCGGTGGATTTTAACGCACGTTGTATCAATCGATGTGCCCAGCTTGATCCCATATTTACAGCCAGATCGAAAACTTTGGTCGCAAGATTGATGTCTTTGATATCTTTGTAAAGCTGGGTATCCCAGAAATCGCGTTTGTAAATGTTTTTTGCTTGCTCGACTGTCAAAGCATCTACATCAACATGAGGATAACTGCGTTTTGAAATCCCAAATTTGGTTTCGCCACCATCATCATCGGGATCATCACTGTATCCACCTTCATGCGACAAAACAAAATTAACGGCATATTCAAAACGTTCATCAGTAAGTATTTTAGGTTTATTTGCCATGGGTAATTCTTGCCTCCAATTCATTGATTTCTTCATGAAGGGCGATAATCCGCTCTTCCAGCCGAAAGACTTTTTCTGCAAGCTGCTGGTTTTTTTGAAACCATTCCTCCTGCATCACCACCCGTGTATCAAGTTTGGCTGCCCACCAAATAGCGGTTAAAGTTTGTAAAATCATCGCTATTACGATGCCAATAGGTACTTTGCGATCAACGCGCCATTTTGAAAGGCCAAAGCTTTTTGGGTTATTCGTCATCCGTTTCTCCTTTAAAATCGCGCGAAGCCTCAATGGTGGTGGTGTAGCCACTGCTATCCAATGTATGCTCAGCACGGGTTATAACCCAGTCGCTTGGAATCCCTGGCCGAAATCCTGATAAATATATTTTGGATTCGGCTACTAACTCCGGACGACCAGCAAGGGTTATATTCAGAGTTTGTGTTCCACGTGTCAGCCTTTCGAGTTTTGCTTCTGCCGCAGCCTTGGCTAATCCTGAATTGGGATAGACGCCGCGCATGGTATGAACGGGATCGCCATCACCAGCTTTTTCTTCTACGGGCTCGGCTTTATCAGGATCATGCCAATAGGAAGCAACTGAGTTATGTTGATCGCGCTCAGCAAAAGTCACACGCCAACTTGAAATTTCATCAAGACTTAAGGTGCCACCACCAATTAATTGTCCTGTGAAGGATTTAGCTTTACCTTCGGGTACAAATAACAAAAATCCATTGGCGGGTTTGGCAATAGCGCCATGTAGTTGAGCTAACCGAGTTAGTAAGTGCATATCACTTTCTGCCGTTTGATCAATATGTGGCAGTTTTATGCTAGAAAATTGTGATGCAACACGCGGTTGATAACCATGTTTAGAAGCAATGCTATTAACCAAGTCACCGATTGTTTTTTGGTGCCATTCATCAATTTTTTGGGATTTAAGGGATGCTTTGAGATCGGCAGCATGCCCCTTGATTTTCATCGTTTGAGGCGATCCTTCAAGTGTGATTTCATCGACGATATAAACGCCCATGGACACTAAACCCGTTTCCTGATAGCCAATAGACACTTGAAGTTTTGCGCCCGTTCTTGGCAACTCAAGCAAGGAGTCACGATCATCTAGGCAAATTTCAACGGTGTCACTGGTAATACCGGCTTCATCGGTGATGCGAATAGAAACTAAGCGATTCCTAATCAATCCCGTAATCATTTGCCCTTCTACCCAAAGATTAAAATCTGGCGTCATCTTAATCCCATAATTTAATCATTGGTTTTTTGGAAGATTTTTGGATTTCGGGTAAATTAATCAAAAGACCCGCAGGTAAAAAACTACCCCATTCAGCAAGTTCTGGATTGGCCGTTAAAACAATTTCAACAGCACCAGATTGAAAACCATAATGCTTCCAGCAGATCCAATCGAGCATATCGTTTTCTTTGGTGCGGTAGCGTGTCATCATTCTTCACCATATCGTTCAAGACTCAATCTAAATTCAATTTTTCGAGGAGCGCCGTCCGCTAAAAACGTATTTTGTGATTCTTCAATTTGAGTAATGACAAAACGACCCAGAACATTTCCTTGGCCATTAATTAACATAAGGGGTTCTTGTCTTTGAGCGGAATCACGCATAGCATTGATTTGCCCCAAGCCTCCGCGAAAATGTGGATAAATCACACCATCTAAATCAATACGGTCTGAGCCTGCTCCAATCGCTTGAAGCAAAGGTTCTTTGCCAATGCGCTCAATAGAAGGCCAACGATATTCGCTGCTGCGCTTTAAACTTTGATAGGCACTGGTGTTTAATGAGAACCGATAAGGTCCAAGGGCAAGCATCATGGTAATGCCCCCACAGGATCATATAAGGCTCCACGCGATTGCGCCTTCAAGCGACGCATCACTTCATCAGCGACTTCTTTTGAATTTTGATTGGGTGAAGCTTGGACATTGATGTTGTAACTGTTATTTTGTGTTTTGTTTTCAACGGTTTTTTGTGCAAGTGGTAGGGGTTGTTTAAGCGCATCACTGACTGGTTGCATAGCAGGAACGGGGATCTCTGGTACTTCTTTTTTGCCCCACATTTTCTTCCAAAAACCACCCACCGCTTTAAATGGCTTTTTGATTTTCTCCCAAAAGCTATTGAGCCAATTGCCAAAGGCTTCCCATACAGGCTTAATAGGCTCCCAAATGGTCATGAAGAAACTTTTGACACTCTCCCAATTCGTAATTACCAAGGTTGCCGCAATGGCTATTCCGCTGACAATAGCGCCAACAGGGTTACTCATCATGGCAACCGTTAAAGCACGAAAACCTGCAATGACTGCTGGAAAGACCCTGGAAGCTAAAGCCATGAATGAAGCACCAAGGGCTTGAAGCGCGCCACCAAAAGCAAGAGCTCCCATGCGCACTGCCGTAATTAGAGAAGCACTATTAATGCCGATAAACCCCGCTTTAACAAGCGTGATAGTAATTAAAAGAGCACGCCAAGCTGTCGCAAGTGCCAATGCACCGCCTTGAATAAAAGTCCATGCATAGCCAAGGGTAATGGCTGCTATTTTCCCGCCAATCAATGCGGCTGTTACACCCATAATCAACTTGGTTAAAATGGGATGCTGTTCAGCAAAGCCAGCCATTTGAGTGGTTGCGGTGCGCAGCACCTTGACCAGGGCATTGAGGGGCGGCAAAATCACAGAGCCCAGATTCATGCCGACTTCTGCAAGTCCATTTTTAAGGAGCTGTAAATTATTGGCTGTGGTATTGGCACGATTGGCAAATTCACGCTGCATGGAGCCTGCAAATTTGGTTTCATCGTTAATCATGCTCACCACTTTTTTGTATTCATTGAGGCTTCCCACCAGCAAGGCCACGTCATCTTGATACTCCATTCCAAAGAGATCGAACAAAATGCCTGAGCGTGTTTGTTTATCCATTTTCTCCATGGCTTCAAGGAACTTAATTAAAGCCCCTTGGGCATCTTGGCCGATATCCTTTTCAAGTTGTTTGGCGCTTATCCCCATTTGGCTCAAAGCTTCTTGGAATTTTTTTCCCTGTTTACCAGCGGTTTGCAGTTTACTCAGCATTGCATTAATGGCGGTTCCGGCTTTTTCAGGGGCTTTACCAAGACTGATAAAAGAGCCCGCCAGAGCGCTGGCTTGTATAGGGGTCAAACCAAACTGACGTGCCGTACCACCAATGCGATTGAGCGCTGGCACCATATCTTTGGCTTTGGCCGCAGTGTTATCAGAGAGGTAATTAATGGCATCACCCAGTTTGGTCATCTCGGTGATGGGGATTTGATAAACGTTGGCTAATTTTGCCATAGCATCACCAGCTTCTTCTGCTGACATATCAAAAGCAGTAGCCATCTTCGCCACAACATTAGTGAAGCCCGCTAAATCTTTAGCAGCGATACCCAGTTGCCCACCGCTTGCAGCAATCTGTGCAAGTCCAGCAGCCGATAGTGGGATCTCCCGTGACATGATTTTTAGGGTTTCGCCTAATTTTTGAAGGCCATCTGGAGTATCGAAATTTACAACTTTACGCACATCGGCCATGGCGCTTTCAAAATCGATTGCAGCTTTAATTGGTGCACCAAGAGCAGCTCCAAGTGCAACTGCATCGAACAACTGACCACGCAAATTAGCACGCTGAGCTAATACGCCTTGACGTTTCTGCATAATCCGATCAAGGGCAACATAATGACCTTTAAGTTTTTGCAGGGATGCGCCTAATTTTGTTTGCTGAGAAATGAGACTCTGAATATCTTGGCCGGATTTTCGAATCTCATTATCAAGATTATGAAGAGCTTCACGTTTTTGAAGATAGGCCGTTTTAGCCTTAAGGGCTGCTATTTTAGATCGTTCAAATTCTGTGACCAAAGCTTTGCTTGGATTGGTGGTAGCTGCCATTTGCACAGCAAGAGATTTAACTTGGTTTTCTGCTTCCATCCAAGCGCGTTTAGCAAGTAAGGTATCGCGCTGTAATTGCTGGAATTTACCTACTGTTTTACCTGAAGATTCAAGTTGCTTGATGGCTTGACCAAGACGATTAAGTTGGGATGCGCCCTGAGCCATAGTGGCCCCAAAATTTCCCTTTAGGGCAGCGCCTATAACAACGGATAAGGTATGAATGGCGGTCATATTTTTTGTAACTCCCTTGCACTGTTAAGCCATAAGATAAACTCCTCTATCTCCATCTCTAAAAATTCACCGATCCCACCACCCGTAAAAGCAGCCAGAGATAATACGCTGCTTCTTAAGTCGTCTGATTTAATGGCAACAAAAAACCCTGGAGCGCCTCTTGAATTTTGGCGTAATCAGCCAGATCTAATTCTTCCACAGCATCCTTTGGGATATCTGCAAGATTGGCAATGAGGGCGACTTCCTTTTCTGCGTCATTGGTCCCAAGTCTTTCAACCGCCAAGCGATCACGGACTTTTGGACGCCTTAAAGTTAGCTCTGAGATGCTCACCCCATCAATTTTAATCGGTTCATTGAGTTTGATTTTATGCATATTAAATTCCTAAAGCAGTTCGAAGAGATGACATTTGATCAACGCCATTGATTTTGCGCACCATGTTTTCAGCATCAATTTCAATGAGTTCGCGGCGATCAATGGTTAGTTTGTAATAGCGAATGGAGACAGTGCATTTAAGCGTGGCTTTATCAGCAGGTTTCCAATTACCTGGGTCCAACTCCTTAAATTGGCCACGTAAATTCACCACAACAGCTTCGGCATCACCACTGCCTTGCAGTCCACCACGAAGGGTTAGTGAAACTGCATTACCGTCTACCAACCCAAAGAGCCTAAAAAGCTCAGGGTCATATTCTGAAAAGGTGAGCTCTGCTTCTAATTTTTCCATACCCATATCAATGGCAACGGGAATATCCATGCCACCAGCGCGGTGTTCTTCGGTTTTAATGGAAAGCTTGGGCAGACTGATTTCATCAATACGACCGGCATAGCCGCGACCATCAACAAAGGCATTAAAGTTTTTAAGAATTTTTGGCAACATCAGATCAGCTCCTTAATATAATCGTTAATCAAATGGGAACGAAAGACGATCCGCTCTGCTGGATAAGGTGGCGTAAAATCAAAGTCAAAGTAGACTTTACCTTGTGCAATGTTCGCAGGCGTATTGAGCTCAGGATCGGGATAGCACTCTCCACCTAAAATAGCGCCAAGAGCTTTAAGGTGCGCCAAATAAGCATTGACGCTTTCAACTACATCATCCAAGTAAGTTCTTGTAATATTGCGGTCCACAGCCCAAAGATGAGCACGCAGTAAACTGTCATTAATTAAGTCAGCGGTTCTGCGTACCGATAAAAACGCCCATTTTGGATCACTAGAGCAACTTCTATTACCCCAAAGTCGATAGCCTTCTTGGCGAATAATCGTGGTGACTTCGTTCTCGTTTAGGAAATTTGCCCGGCAATTGGCGTCACCTAAGGTAAAATCAATAGGTCTTGCTGTGCCAACGATTCCATAAATTTCTTGGTTAGACGGTGACCACCAAAAACCATTTTCATTATCGCTACGGGCAATAAGTCCTGCAATATAAGGGCTGGGTGGGACGACTTCCTCGTGACCTGTAAAAATCTTGACCCATGGATCAACCACATAAACCCGTGCATGACCAAAATCCTTACGCCAGGTAATGGCATCTTGATCATTAGTATTCGGTCCATCGGCAATAATGACGGCACGTAATCTATCTGCAATAGCCAGCATGTTACTGATCACGGGATTGGCTTGATTATTGGGTCTTTGGTGCGTAAAGCCAGGCGCAATCAAAATACGAGGAGCGCTATGCACAATACTTTCTGCACTTAAAAATGCTTGCACGCCTTTGTAATCGCCTGTTTGCGCATCAACGCCTCCAATGATATTGGCAATGGTTTCCGCTTCATCTGCGCCTTCTTCAACTCGTATCACAATGACCATTGCGCCAATTTGATCAAAAATACTATTAATAGCCATGGGTAAAGTTCCAGCATCTCCAAGCTTTGCTGCCTCTCTGCGAGAGCCAACAATTAACACAGGTTTATTGAGTGGAAATACGGTATTATCAGCATCAGGAGCAGTACCAATTAAGCCAATGACAGAAGATTTGGTGGTACGAATCGTGCGAGGTCCGCTTGAGATTTCAGCAACTTCAACACCATGTAAAAATTGTTCGGCCATAGATTCCTCCTATAATTTGCTCAAATTGGTTTCAACGTCTTTCTCAAAACCATCCATAAAAGTTTTAAGCTCATCAAGGGTCGTGCACGTTTCTATTTTTCGTTGAGCGCGGTCTTCAATATTTTCGCAACGTGCAATGGCTCGATCAGCTTTTCTAGATTTGGTCAAAATAAGTTGGGCCATATCGCCTACTGAGATAGAGCGAAGCTCCGCGAGTGGAGCGATAAGTTCAACATCTTTTTCATCGGGTGTTTGATTGTTTTTAACAGCGGCAACAATACTTTTTGCTGTTTTTTCTTGGATATCGTAAGAGCGTGATTTTTCATGAGAATAGCCGGCAAAAGAGCGTCTGTGATTATTCAAAATAAAACGCACGGTCTCAGTCGCTGCAAGTTTGGCATTTTTCAGAAGATCGCCTTGCATTTCATCAGAAGAACATTCAGCAACCGTATTGTCTTCAAGAAGCTTATAGCGTTTTTCCCAGTCAAACTCAGTGGGCGCTTTATACCAACCGGTTCCTTCGGGCTTTTTAGGCAAGGTTGTTGTTTCAACCTGCATTCCATTTTCAAATCGTAAATAAATTGGCATAAATAAACCTCATTTCCAAAGTTCATAGGAGTATTGAAAGCCTCGGCACTGCCAGGCTCTGAGTGTTCGGTCAACATCCACTTCTAACCCCGTTGTTAGAAAACTGCTTTTGAAGTTGTAGATGTACCAATGCATAAATTGGGTGTAGTAGTTATAGTAAGCGGTATAGTAATAAGATGAGCTATAAAGTAGGATAGCGACCGTTTTGCCTGCAGGAATCAATACATTGGCAGACGAAGCAATGTTGGCTGTGCTGGCAGCATAATTATAAATGTTTGTCCATGTGACGCCACTAATAGCAGATTTATTGGCATTGGTATTATTTGGTGTACACACAAACACGCCTAAACCTTCGTACCCTGAGGACCAATAGGATGATCCACCACAATAGAAAGTTCTGGTAATATCAGCATTGGTCGTGTTTTTTACAAAAATAACCCCGAGCGCTGCATAAGGATAAGTATATTCATTACTGGATACACTGTATTTGACGTACATTTCCTTATGGATAAACATCCCGTTCGTGCCTTGTAAAAAATAGAGCTGAGGTGGCCTGTAAAATCCTGCATAATTAGTGCTATGTCCATGGGTGCCTGCCAGAAGCTGGAGCATGTTGTCGGCGTTAGAGACATTGTTATACCAAACGCCAAGCTGTGAGGTTAAATCACCATAACCCCAGTAATCATTCTGACGACTCAAAATACCAAAGAGGAACGGTAATGATCCTGGTTCAATCATATTACGCTTAGCAACTTCATTCATAATCGATGAGCCATTTGGAACGTCATTAATCGATTCAAAGTTACTGACAAGCCCTGTGAGTGTTTGAAGCTGTGTTTGGCCTGTGCTTTCAATAGCGGCGATATTTGTATCTTTACGGGTATCAAGTAACGACAGATGCCCAGTAGTTGCTGTCTGCAGTGAACTCAACGAGCTTGTCTTGAGCGTATTGATAGCATCTAAGGAACCGGTTTTAGCGGTATCAATTGCTGAAAGAGAGTTTACTTTACTGGCACTTAAATCCGCTAAATGGGTATTGGCTGCCTCTAAAAGCTCCTGTAATTTTTCATCAGACATATTGACGATGTCATAAACTGTGCTTTGGCCTGCAATGGATTCCAAAGCTTTGGCAAGATAAGCCAGTTGATCAGCCGGCGCATTAACCGATAAATCCTTGAGGCGCTGATGAAGCGCATATACAGCTTCTTTAGCTATTGTCATGGTTGCTCCACAAATTCAAAAAAGTTTCAAAGGTGAAGCGGTCAAACGCTTCCTTTAATTTCTTATGTTCAGCTTCTCGTGATGAAACGTCAGCATCCACGGCAATAATTGTCTCGCGAATGCGAACCACATCTTGGGATGCGATGTTATTTGGGTGGGGCAGCTTATAGCCCCTTTGGCTCAGATCATTTGGCATATCAGGTAATCACAACGCGTAAGGAACGTACTTTAGGGCGATACAAAATATTGCCGCTTAGAACCAACTTCACCCTGGTTTCAGTGGCGCTAAAACTTGAGAGAATATGGATACGTTCAACCCAATTATCACCCACAGCTTTGCCGGTTGTTAAATCAACCGACTGCCAGGTGCCATCTGCCTTTTGGATATAGACCTTAACATCAGCGGTTCCGGTCATCAGTGCTTCGTAGGTGATGCTTATTTTACTGTTACTACCTGCAGTAATAGCTCTTGTAACGTAATCTGCCGTTTCAGACATATTTCCTAGAACAATTTGAATACCAGGATAAAGCACAGGGCTCCTGAGTGCTGAACCGCTGAGCAAAGCTTTAACGCTCAAAGGACCGGTGACGCGGGCCCGCAAGGCAATCGGTAAATCATCAGATAATTTATGTTCCGTACCATCTTGCTCTGTTAGGGTAAATTGCACATCGGTGTCAGAGGCAACACGTTCCACATTTGCAAGAGTAATCAAATCGGAAACGCTGGTGGCTGTCACAGAACCTAAATCCACCGTTCTTTTATTTTCTGTAAAACGTGCACCGAGCAACCTAAAAGTGAGATCACGATTTTGATGGGGCGTCCAGGTGCTAGCATTACTTGATGAAAGTAAGACGCCAACTTGATAGGGCTGGCTTGTCACCCATCTGGCATGGGCTGCATCATATTTGCCTAGCTCTGCAACACGCACTGCAGCATCGCCATCATCGGTCAACAATACAATGGCATATTCATGACCAGCCTCAAGCCAAACAGGCTGCCAAGTTATTTGAGTAGAGGTCCCATTCAAATTAATAGAAGCCGGCATAATGCTACCTTCAGCAAGCACTGTTTGGGTTGGCATACCAAGGCTGGTATCACGAATTTGCACAACAACTCTTTTGGTGCCTCGATTGCTAAACCACAGATCAATGCCTCCAATATGGCGGCTTTCACTTAAGGTAAAGGTTTGAGCAAGTGGATCAAAACGGGTAAGGACCACGGTGGTTTCATTACGTCTGATATCGGTAATGACCGTAACGCGCCTGCGCTCCTCGGTGGTAATAATGCCGCGCCCGGTGTAAGTAGCTTCACCATAACTACCTTGATTTCCGATAAACTGCACAAGCTTCGTACCGGCCGGAACGTTGGCGGGAACGGTAAATTTGCCTTTGATTTTTCCGCTATTATCTGCAACAAGTGGCATAATTCCTCCTATAAACTAACCGGTTCAACGTTAATACCGTCAAACACCAAACGAAGTTGTTCACCAGGCGCAAATCCATCTAACTCAAAGGCTTGTGTTGCTTGGCGCATAAAGGCGGCTTCACGACTTGTACTTGAAAGTAATTCAGTGGTTTGACTGATTTGAGTGCCGATGGAAACATTTTGTGTTGTACTGGACGACACCATAGATAAAACGCCGCCACCAACGACAACCTGACGGGTAATCGGGCTTGAAAGCACGCTAAACCGTTGTGTGATAGGGCTTGACCATGTGGTTTGCACTTCAGTCCAACGATCCACATTGAGATTAATAGCAACTTTCGCCGGAATGGGCGCAAATGCCTGATACGGGTTGATTTGCATATCCACTGTTTGCAGGAGCTGCTCTAAAACAGGTTCTAAAACGTAAGGTAAAAGCCAAGGCGTTGTTCCTTTACCGCTATCCGAAATAGAGGCATTGATCGGCAAAGTCAGTTCCCGATCAACAATGGCAGCGGTTTGGTTAATGCCTTGATCGCGCATATCATCATCAAAAAAGGGATCAACAAACACGCCTTTTTTAGCAGCAGGTTCACGGCTATTGGCATCGTTACGCAAACGTTCTTGAGCAATCAGATCGTAAAGATCATTAATGCTTGATCGCATAGCTTCAATGTCACTCATAGGAATAGCGTGAATCGCATTATTAAAAACATCAGGTTTTGTAGCGCTGCGCCAATTTTGATAGACGTAAGCTAAAGCGAGTTGCCCGCTAGGCGCTTTGGGAACAGATGGTCTCCATGGATGAGCAAGTCCTTTAATGCGCCTGACGACACCTTTCGCATCGATGGTGATCAAATCATAACGCGGCATCATCCAGCTGTAATCTACAAGGACCAATGTACCATCAACAGCACCGGAGATTTTAAAGCCATCTTCCGTCACATTTTGCGGCGTAATTTTACTGCGGCAACGATAGGTAATTTGGTAAGAGCTACCGGGCGCCGGTTCTGCTCCGGGCAGAGACCAATCGACATCACCGGATTTTAATTTATAATCCGTGCCGCTGACGTAAGTGGTCGTTCCTTGTTTGATTTGAATGATCTCAAGTACTGCCGTATCGGGAATGGGGTCCATAGCGCCTGCATAAGAGCCGTGAGTCATAGTAATGGTTTTTTGAACCGTCACATCAACATTTAATATTTGGTTAGCAGGTGCTTCATTAAGGACGAGATCCATCACGCCTCCGGCACCTGGCTGAAAGGTATAGGGATCAGAATCAATTTCTTGAATATCAGGATCAATGGCAAAGCGTACGCGCAGGCTGTGGGCTAATTCAATTTCAAAACCATCCACATGGGCTTTACCTTCATTAATAACAAAAACTTGCTCGCCGTTATCCTTGTCAAGATACCTAACGTCCATGCCGGTTACCACATAGGAGCCGTTAGATTCACGGTCATATCTTGCTAAAGCGCTATTGACTGCATCAAACTGAGGTGGTGGGGCATGCTGAATAAGCACGCCGTTCTCAACGCCATAAATGGGATAAAATTCCCCTTCATGGGCAGGAGGTGCTATTCCATCAACCTGAAAATCCCAAGAAATCTCTGCTTTTAAGCGGGCAGCACCGGGTTCTTGATAGTTGCGCGTACCAATAGCAGGATCACGAAGACCAGGGTCTTCAAGTTCGGTCATGGTGCTTTCCACATACCACACACCGATTCTAACCGTGGCATTAGTGGGAATGGTAAAATTTGTAGAACCTATTTCTCGCACAGCACCGCGTAAATAAATAAAACCGGCTTCTAAAGTTGTCTCTCCGGTATCAGGGTCAACAACACAGGTGCCGCCCCTAATCACATCACCATCTCTAAAAATCGCATCACCAATGCCTTTAAGGTTATGCAGCGCATAATCTTGCATCTCATTGAGTTCAGCCGATTGCAAGCCACGACCTGCTAAAAAGAGGGTGCGATCGTACTTTTTAGCCGGATCATAGCGGTTGTAATAACTGTTAAGTGTCATAACATTGCCTCATTTGTCTTAAAATATGTATTCATTTGCCCCCATTAAAACGTCACCACAAAAGAGAAAGTTTCGCGCGTTGCAGCTGTTCTAATCAAAGGAACAGTGCGCTCCAGAACCAGTAAAATGCCGCTTTCATCAATATCGGTCGGAGAAAAATAACGCTGCCCAGCAGGTAAATCAGGTTTTGTAAGGGTCCCAACCATCACACCAAGCTCACGGATGATTTGGTTGCTGGCATTATCAAAATCAAAGGTAAAACGCAGAAAAAGGTTATTTGTAGGCGTGCTAGAGGCTTTAAATCTTCCTGTTGGCGTAATCAAATCACCATTTTCATCGCCCACACAAAACAAAACTTCATCAGCGGTTCTGCGGCCAACTTCATTTAAAAGGGCATCTGCGGTAATGGGTTCGGGCGGTGTGGCGTAAGTATAGGAAATCGTAACGGTAGCATTATTCTCTAAATTACCGTTTGGAAGACGAGTGATCACACCCATCACGCTATCAACGCTATAATCCGTTCCGGCAATAAAGGTTGTGTCAGCTTGAGTAATGGAAACGTTTTTAACCGGCTTATGATCTAGCTCAATTTGAGTATTTGCAAAAGTTTTGGTGACTGTATGAGCGCTTTCCCAAGTTGGATCACCAGTTCCCCAAGCAAGGTGGATCGGTTGTTGTTTAATGCTTGCAGCAATAGCGGCTCTGCCGGATTTGGTTAAAATGGCCATATGAATACCCTTTGACGCACATATCTAAGTTCTAGTTAAGGGTTATATTCACGATTGGCTCTAGATTCGTCCAAGGACGGTTTAAGTGACAATGCTCATGCCACAACAAGCATCCTTCATACAAAGAGGGTGCAAAATGGTCGCGTTTTTGATAAGGCAAAAGCTCCAATTCACCTAGCGAATCTGTCGATAAATAAGGCCATAAGAGCGTTTCAGCTAACCAGTCCGAATGTTCTTTTGCAAAATAAGGCTTAACATTTGCAATAATCTCAATGTTAACATCGTCCGTATAATTTGATGCAAAGCGCTCCAAAACTTCTTCAAAGCTTATTTTCCAGACATGTTCAGATAAAGTATCAGCGCTTAAAACAAAGGTTACTCCCACCTCATGCTCAAGGCGCACGGGAAAGCAGGCGTTAATATCACCAAGTCGCCAGCTATCAGATAAAACAATCAACGCTTTGGCAAAATGGAGTGGCGGTTCAAAATCAGGGGTGAAAGGCGATAGTGGATCAGGGTTTTGCCAAATATGCGCGCGTTCATAAATGCCGTTGTAATTACGGGTATGAGGCTCCGTCTCACCTATAAAAGCCACATCTAACCGGTAGAGATCATCGCTTAACGTGCTGTTATGATGTCTGCGCGCGCTTGCAAATTTTAGCAAAACCTCTTCTGATTTAGCCTCAAATGGATTAAAACGACCAAAAGATAGAACAGGCCCATCAGGTGAAAGTTTTACTCCTGAATAATCAGAAAGCAGCGATCCAAATTCACTGTTATCCAGCATAAATCTCCTGATATCATAGCGGTCGTTATACATTCGCATCAGGCGCGATCTGGCCGGTGCTGAAAGCCTTGCAAGCGCCACCACATTATCAACAAAGAAGTCATTGGGCACATCGTGAATGCCCACCTGAAATTCAGCAAAGTGCTTGCCCGGTGGTTCTTCTTCGATGTAAATATTTTCGATGTTGACCCATTTTAAGGCCATACGAAGGGATGCCGGTGTGCCCCTAATCCGCTGAAATACCACGCCGTCTTGAATTGCGCGCCTCGGATCAGGAACCCAGGCCAAAATTTCCCCCAGTCCATATTCATGGATCAACCATGGGAGGACGCTGTCGGTAGGATTGAATTTAAATCCTCGTATTTTACCTGGATCAACTCTAAAGCCTATAGCGTCAACAAGGGCTTGTTCTTGAGGCGAACTACTTGGGGGAAGTAACATCATCACCAATCACGCCCTCCCATCGTTAGCTCTATGGAATCAAGCGCAACGCATTCATGATCTAAAACGATGACATCCTCAGCCGGCTTGAGCAGTTCAATACGCTGTACCCCTTGGGCAAAGAGGTGTGCAATAATCCAGCTGCGCGTTAGGTTCCATCCCAAACCTTTTGTTTCATTGAGCGTTTTAATCAAGGCAGCTTTGGATGTCTCAACAATATCTTCAGGTGTTTCGGGATAGAGATAGATTTTAGCCTCAAGTTTAACAGGAATAATGCCGCTACTGACCACTTCAACCGTATCGGTTAAAACCCTGACATCATCACGTAAAATAACAGATCGTGCTTTTTCTAACAGCTCTTGGCTTGGTGTGCCATCACCTTCATGGGATAAAATCGAGACTTTCACTATTCCGGGACTTGGTGATTCAGCCCGAGCATCTTTAATGCGGATATCAGCGGATAGCGCATGGTAACGGTAATGTTCACGGCTTCCTGCAGTCGACCAGCCCATGATTTTAGCCTGGATACG
Organism: Candidatus Paracaedibacteraceae bacterium; assembly: GCA_019636055.1. Taxonomy (NCBI): domain Bacteria; kingdom Pseudomonadati; phylum Pseudomonadota; class Alphaproteobacteria; order Holosporales; family Candidatus Paracaedibacteraceae; species Candidatus Paracaedibacteraceae bacterium. Next base: position 320,143 of record JAHBYH010000001.1, on the reverse strand, counting down.
TCGCCTAAAAGCTTCATCGTCTTCCCCTGATTTACGCTGTACATCATAAAAAGCTGCCAAATGTTCCAAATCTGCTGTATTGGCGAAGGCGAGTAAATTAGCACGCGCAGCATCATTGACTCTTTGACGTAAAAGGAGTTCACGCCAAGCAGCAATCTCTAAAATCTTCATAGCTGGATCGCTTTCAAGCAGCGCTGAAAAACTGGGATCAAGGCGCAGTAATTCATCTTTCATATGCGTGAAAATCGTCTCATAATCGAGCGTTTCAATGACATTGGGATTTTGTAGGTGCGTTAAATCTTGCATCATGACACGACAATTCCATCTAAGGTTATGGGCCTGCCATCTGGCAGATAAATCCCCTCTAAAATCAACGTAATATGACCTTCTTTAATGGACTCAACTTGTACGCGCTCGAGTTTAAAGCGATTTTCCCATTTTTGCAGTGCCTCAGCAGTGGCCGCATACAGTTCAACGGCAAAACCTGGCGATGTTGGGCGATCCACAAGTTCAAAGAGTCTTGAGCCATAGTCTCTACGCATCACGCGGCTTCCAATAGGCGTGGTCAAAATATCCGCAATCGACTGCTTAAGATGCTCAAGGCCCGTGAGTTCTTTGCCGCTTCTTCCATTCATTCCTCGCATGATTTACCCCGCAAAAACAGTTTGACTGCCATCACGTGTTTTTGAACCGCAAGAAATGGGATCACCAATACGAGCAATGGCTTTGCCATTGGCGTAAACTGTACTTGAACCTTTAGCGAGCACGCCATCATGAGGCGGCGTATTGGGGCACGCATGCATGGCCCATTTATCTTGCTCGCGATGGACGGCCTTACCCTCAACAAACACATCATCGCTTGCAGTAATGCAAGGTCTTGGAGGATAGCAGCTGTGGCCGGTGCATTGATCATTAAGTCTTACGATTCCTGGCATATTATTCATTCAAATCAATTCGTTTAGCTTTGAGTTTGATGCCGTCTTTGGTCATCTCAAGGCTTGATGCACCTATCTTCAGCGTTAAGGTTCCATCTGTCACAACTGAGACAGTCAAATGATGTTTTTCTTTGTCATACAAAACCTTGCTACCATCTTGAAAAACCAAAGTGGCATCGGTTTCTTTATCGCTTGGTGCGGGATGTTTGTTTTGATAAATAGCCGGGATCACAACACCTTGGGCCATTTCACCTGATGGTGATAATAAAACAACCTGTTCACCAACACTGGGTGCCGACCAATTTCTGTCTTGTCCAGCGCGAGAAGTCACCCAAGGCAGCCAATCGGTTAGAATTTTTCCAATCTGAATACGCACGCGGGCTTTTTTGTAATCAGCCTCCTTCACCGTACCAAGTCGGATAAGGTTGGCGAGTTTTCTGTCCAATTCAGAAAAACTAAAGCTCTCCATTTTGCACCTCTATGTAATCTGGCTCATGGGCAGCGCCGATTTCGGGAGCAACACCCACATAAATGGTATGTGGCTGAATGCCGCTTGGTGTCCAAACTGAATCCCCGCGGTGAAGTTCATGCACCCATTCCACTATCCACACCATGTAGGCATCAAGATCAGGTTTAAAACCATCGGGACTAGCGCCTAAAAATTCAGCAGGTGATACATTCATCCCCCATGAATTTTGATGAACCACTCTGGCAACTTCACTCGCCAAAGCCCTTACAGCAAAGGCAGCATTGGGGATTGTGCTATCCACAATAACTCTTGCTTCAAATCGAGCACGTAGCGAAATTTCACCGGTTCCTGGATCGTTGCCCGGTTCAAAGCTTGCCAGTTCCACTAAAACAGCAGGTGCTAATAACGCCGTTTTGATCACCGGATAAGATTCACATGTTTGAATTTCCGGTATCTCGCGTTTTAAAACGGTGGTAATTGCACCATGTAATTCTTCCCAAAAATTCATAGGCTCCCCTTTAAAATAAAGCCCAGTTCATGGCGAAAATATTGAATGAATTTATCTGCCGCGCCTGAATCCACGAAGCCTTTAATGATATTAGAAGCGACAGGCTCAAGCGGTAGCACAACTTCTCGGATAGGAAGCCTTGAGGCGCGCTTGCGTTTAAAAATACCTCGGTGACCTGTTGGCATTGTTGCCACAAAAGCGCCCTTGAACTCCATTTTACCGGCTTTGGCACCAGTTGAAGTTTGCCTCATATTACCAATAAGCGAAGCTTTTATGCCGTAAAGGCTAGCCACTACCAATGCTTTAAGTGAGCTCGTGCTTGCCTTGATGACATTAAGACGATCTCGTATGATTTTTTGTTGAAGTTTTTTCTGTGCGCTGATTTCTTTCACGCTTTGGGATTTAAGCCAGAGAGCGGTTTTATTAAGCGCACGCATAGAAGCCAATTTAACTTGTGCTTCGGTGCCGTGCATTTGTCTGATAATCCGGTCGATATCACCGTAGGTTGTAAGATCCAATGTAAAAACGGACATATTAGCCTTCCATCACCATAGCAGTTATTTCCCAAATAGTATTCGAGGCATCCCGCAGAGGTTCAGCAAAGATTTTATAGCGAGTACTGGCAATAATCAGCTGATCACCCACTTTCGGGAATGCTAATTCATGGGTGCGCACTTCAAATATCGCCATATGACCAATCACTTGTCCATCACCTATTTCATAAGCCGTGTCGGGTTGTTTGATTAAAACACGAATAGGAAAAGAGGCAGAACCAGAACTCTGATACAGTGCCTCTTTCCCTAAATGTGTAAAACAATCCTCAAACATCCGGCCTAAACTCATAGCTTATACCGTAAGTTTTACAAGTACTCCCGGACGATGACACATTGGCAGCGGATTAGATTGAGTGTGCAAATCCGTACCACGATCAAAGCGTCTTGGCTCTTGCTTGGCGTAAAGCGGTTGCCCCAAGGTATTGACGGTTTCGTTAAAATCAGCCGGTGCAAAATAAGTTGAAAAAGTCTCAGCAGTACCTAGCGGAAAGCAATGTGCTGTATCAGCTGCAATAAAGCGTCTGACGTTTCCATCAGGATCGGTTGCTTGACCTCGATATTCTTCAAACGTAATCCCACCAAAAGTAAATCCTGAGCGCATATCATTGCGTAGTGAGGATCCATCTTGCCAGCGTTCGTAAGCTTCTTTCACTTTAGAGTGTGACGTTAAAGCATCGAAAAATTCAGGACTAACCAGCGCATGAACACCGGTCATGAATTCACCGCGCAGGTTATCTTCAATGTGACGCAAAACTTCAATGCATTTGCGTTTGACATCAGTGCCAGCAGTCCCTAAAGCAAAGCTCACGACTTTTGGCGTGATTTCAAATTCGTTATAGAGATTCACAAGCTCCGTACCATCAGCATCTAAAATAATGCCTTTCAAAGCGCCCATGCGAAGGTGTTCTAAGGTAATAGCATGTTTGTTACGCATGGATTGCAGGTGATCGGTAATGACATTTGCAATGGCTTGCAACTCATTTTCAGTACCAAAAGCACGGATACCCTGTACTTCTTCTGGCAGCACCACATCATCATGGGGGATATGAGGAATGGTAAAGGTTCTGACTTTTCGTTTATCGCGTTTACCAACAGTACCCGGTGCTCCTGGGCTTGCGGTTGGAAGTAAACTTAAGACGCCGTTGCGCTCTTCAATGGCGATATGCCTGAAACGTACCGATTTAGAAGGAAATAAACCTAGTGATTCAGTCCGACCATAGGTGTTTGGCAATAAATTAATGGAAGCCGTTAAAGCTGCCATATTAAATGCCGGATGTGAGAATGGATTTTGCATAAATTATACCCCTTTACGAATAATAACGCCGCGTGCCTCAAGCTGTTTGATTGCAGCGGTTTTTTGTTCAAGCGTGATGGAAGATGGCCAGATAACAGCGTGATCGGCAAGAATCGCATCGCGTGTCACAATCACGGCTTTGGTATTACCGCTTGTTGCATCTACCTCAGCAATCAAAGCGCCAAGGGCGTTTTGTGTACCATCAGTAGCAGCAGGATTTAAGATTTTAATCAAATCGGTTTCACTGTCTTGGGCGATGATGGCACCAAGGGCTAGTTTTTGCCCCTGAGCTACGGTTATTTCTTCACGGGAATAAAGATTAGGAGCTTCAAACTTGAGAAGATCTCCTAAATTATTTTGTTCTATGGCAACGGTCATAAGGGTTTCCTCCATTTATGCGGTTAATTTCATTTGTTGACTACGAGCTTTAGCAGCCTGGATCACCGGATTTTCTTGGGGTGTTGGTTCAAGACTCACGGTGCTCAAGATCTCAAGGCCGGTACGATCAGCGAGTAGCTGCATAAGCTGCTCCCGTGCTTCGTTAACCGGGATATTTTGCTCAAGAAAATCACCCAGTTTTTCCGGCATCTTCGAGAGTTTGCATAAACGAAAAAGCTCTAAAGCTTCCGTGTGATATTCACTGCGCCCTTGGATTTTTCCTTGGGTAAGTAATTCTTCTGGATTAATGGTCGGTAATGTTTCAGTCATAGCTATGGTCCTTATAAAAGATTGAGAGGCTGCTTTTTGAATACATTCAGGAAAGGTGAGAATTTCGTCCGCAAGCCCTGTTTGAATGGCATCAAGGCCAAAATAGAGCCCAGCTTCTGTAGCCTTTACGGCTTCTATTGTAAGACCTCGATTACGGGCTACAAGCTCTACAAACATCTCATATAATCTGCTGACTTCACTTTGCAGGGTTTGCATGGATTCAGAAGTTAAAGGTTCATGGGGATTTAAATCATTTTTTCGATTACCGGCAAAAACCGTGGTGTATTTAACACCTTGTTTTTCATCAAAGGCACTTTGATCAATATGACTGGCAATCACGCCAATGCTGCCTACACCAGACGTGCGATTGATAAAAACCTTTTCAGCGCTGGATGCAATCCCGTAAGCCGCAGAATAGGCTTCATCATTACATACGGCCCAAATGGTTTTTTGACTCCTTGCCTGATAAATAAAATCGGCTAAATCAAACAGGCCGCTGGTTTCACCACCGGGACTATCAATGTCGAGCAAAAGCGTTTGTACGGCATCATCCAACAAAGCAGCACTGATTTGTTGTTGTATTTCATCGTAAGAAGTCATACCCAACATGCCGTCAAATACACCTGAGCGTTTGGTTAAAATGCCGTGAATCGGAATGATGGCGATGTTATTGCTACCACCATGTGCTAAGGACGGTTTTGTAAACTTCAAAGCTTTGTTTGAGGCCATGTGGGCAGCCAGCCACTCAAAGCTGCGACGCTCAATCATCATCGGTTTCATAGCAAATTTTAAGTAAATGTCATTCATCAAAAACCTCGTTTTTTAGGCGGTGTTGTATGCCTTGGGTCGGAATCTAAAACAAACCCAGCTTCATCAGCTCTGTTGTTATCTGCGGCAATTTCTTGATCGATTTCTTCAGCGTCATAGCCAAGTTCTGAAATCACTTCGCTTCGGCTTTTAAAGCCATTACGTACTGCCATTTGTTGTGCTTGCTGATCTTTGAGCGGATCAACCCAATCAAAACCTTGTGGGATCCATTTGACATCTTTGATGGAGGTATCTTTATCTTGAGAAGGTAAGGCACCGGAGAGTAAAGCCAGTTCAATCCAGCGATTCCAAACAGGTCTGCAAAATTGGAATACCATCACATGATGTTGTAAGGTGGCGCAGCGCCTACGAAATTCAATGAGGCCAGCACGAATGGAAGAGTAATTGACGTTGGTTAAGTCTCCTGTCAGCTGTTCATAGGTAATGCCCATACCAACCGCAATGGCTCTGAGCTGCTGGCGCATAAAGGCTTCGTAATTTGCTCCAACATCCGAAGGATTAGAAAATTTAACGTCTTCTCCAGGTTCCAATAACTGCATGGTGCCAGGCTCAAGTCCGGCAAGGGCCATCCCTTGTTCATTGGCAGCACCTTCACCCATCATGTTGGCTTCAGGATCAAGACGGGTAATAAACCCTGCAAACATAGCGGCGGTTTTCTTGCGCACCAACTCGGCATCATCATACTGATCCAGCTCATAAAGTTTCAGTAACACACGGCTCAGCCAAGGCTCACCGCGAATTTGACCAGGACGCAAGGATTTGTAAATATGCAGGATTTCAGAAGCAGGAATGCGTACTGATTCACCGTTTGAGACAAGCAGCTTTTCACCGGGATGTTCACGAAATAGATAATAGGCTTCTCTTTGTCCGAGTTTATTAAACTCAATACCGTTTCGAACCATATTGCCTGTGGCTAAAATGCGATTTACGGAGGTATCTAAATGCTCAGATTCAAGCACCTGTAATTGTAAGGGAACGGATAAGCCGTCTTCAGGGCGACGTACTCTAAAGCGCACAAAACATTCGCCACCTTCAATCATGCTGCGACAAATAGAGGCTTGCAGACCGTAAAAATCATTAACGCCATGGCTATCCGCTTCATCAGACCAACGCAGCCATAATGCCTGTACCGCTTTACGAAATTCTGCATTTTTAGCTTTTGATTGCGGTTTGATACCGGTGCCAACGGCGTTACTCACCAGTGTTTCGATAATATTGGAAGCATAAGGATTTTTACGCACCATATCACGCGCGCGGCTACGCAGCGTTTCTAAATGATTACCAAGAAGGCTGTTGATGGCGCTATTTTCCGGCTGCCAATAAGTTAAGCGTTTACCAGAACCGGCTGCATCCCAAGCAGAGGCTTTACTTTTGGGGCGTTTGAAAAGTTGTGCGAATGTTTTAAGTAGCATCAGCAAATCCCCTTATTTGTAGCAAAGGTAATGCGCCGCTTTGAGGACGTGCTGCTTTTTAAATCTGATTTAATGCGACTGCGTAAATTTAAGAGATCTTTTAAATCCACTTCCGCATATTTAACGATATGATCGCCATAAGCAACAGATACAACACGCTCGCCCATCTGTAGTTTGGTGATGGCTTGCTCAATTTTGACCAGATCATCTTCTGTGTACATAAAATTATCCCTAAATAAGCTTGGCTCAAAGTTGCCCTTTAGGTGTCTTATTCAGGAAACATGAAGGATGTGTCCGGGGGATTTTACTTGAAAGAAAAAGGAGAAAGTATTAGGATAGTGTTGATTTTAGGCATAAAAAAACTCCGGCATCTGATCACTGAGCAAGCCCAGGGGAAGAACACCGGAGTATCTAGATATAGAATATAGCCTTTTAACCTAATTTGTCAAGGCCAAAATTGTGGAAACCGTTACATTTGAGATTCTAAATTCAACATTTTCTGAAGGGCGTATATCACCTTATCTCAAAAATGGAGACACTCCCAAGCAAGTTTTAGCAAAATATAATGCAAATATTATGCTAAGTGAGGCAATGATTCCAACCCTTCATTATCTTGAAATTTGCTTGCGTAACAGGATCGATCAAGTCCTTAGAAAATATTATACCCCAAATTGGTTAATGAATCCTTCACACAATCTCATTATACCGGAGCAAGATACGAAAAAAATCAATGAAATCATTGCAAAGGTACAGCGCGAAAACAAAAGAAATGCTAGCCATGATGATATTGTTGCCCAAATGACATTTGGATTTTGGTGCTCATTTTTTCACAGAAGATACGACCCAATAATATGGCATCGCAAAGATACGTTTAAAATTATATTTCCAAATTTACCACGCACAAATAGGAAGCGTTCATACATTGAAGGCAAGATACTGAAAATTAAAGAAATTCGTAATCGCATTGCTCACCATGAACCAGTATGGAATCGTAAGATTTCAATTTTGAACGCACATAGCATGTGCCATGAGCTAATCGAGGCGATGTCTTATGATGCAATCAAGATGCTCAAAATGATTGATAAGTTTCCACACGTTTATGAATCTATTCATCATGACTCATAAATCGTCTTAGCGTAAAATGGATAACTTAACTGATATTATTATGTCCATTAAACCAAAATAATACACTTAGCGGTTATTATGATAGGTATTATCATAAATATCCAGAAGCTTTTATTAAAAATTTTTCTTGCACCAATCAACATATTGTCATATTTTTTACCTAACAATACTCGCGCGGCCTCTCAATAAGAAGCGTACCAGGCGAGTTTTTATCCCAAAAATCTGCTTCTCATGACACGCGGTCTTGTTGGTTTTGTTTGCGTGTAAGGAATTTGCTGCATTTTCTTTTTCTCTGTCGGCTGGCCAGGAGTTTTATAGCCCATCAAGCTATCCCATTTGGAGGGTTGCCAGCGGTCGATGCCGATTGCGATACTTGCGCTCCTAGCATAAATACGGCAATCAAGAGCTTCGTTGCGGTCACGAATCTTTTGCCATTCACGTTTTGGGTAACCTTTATGAACTTTTGTAACCAGCTGCTCTGATGTCAGTTGCTTAAAATACTCAGGCCCATAACTTGGAAAGTGGCAATATCCCGGAGGGAAACCTTCTTCGCCTTGGGAGAGCTTAAGCGCATGGTAAAGCTCTGACTTTAAAACAGAGACACCCACCGTCCAGAGTTTGGCCCCACGTCTGAGTTTTTGACCGAGTACAGTTACATCTACACGGCTTGGCGCACCTAGTGGCATAAGGGCTTTATCAACGCCTTTTACAGCCATGACTCGCCCAGGCGGTAAACTTCGAATCCAGCCATAGACTTCTTGAGTGGCATACCCAGCATCCACAGCCATCATGGAAATCCCTCGGTCTAGTCCGTCTTCGCTTGGGAATAAAGTGCTCATCAAATTAGAGAGATGCTGCCAAGTGCTCGTTTTAGCGGGGTCACCATCAAAAATAAGATAATCAACAGACCAACTCTCGCGGTTTTTACCCCATGCAACGATCTCCACCTCAATACGATCTTTTTGCACGTCAACACCGGCAGTTAGAACCAATCCACCAAAAGGTACAACTCCGATCGGATAGTTTTCTTTGCGTTCAAACAAGCGCTGCCAATCGGGAGCTTCACCTTTATCGACCCAGGTCTCGCCTAAAGTCGTGTTAACCCAAACTTTTAGCAGTTGTTCATTATCTTTAGCATGTAAGAAGTTCTGTGCTGCTTGTCCCCAGCTTAGCCATCCAACTGGACTATAAAGGCTTGAGAGATGAAATCCGGCAATCTTGCCATTGCACTCATTAGCAGCTCTCCACTCACCATTGGCTAACATCCAAGTTTTTTGATGATGGTGGATTTTTTCTTCACAAGATATGCAGACATAATAGGCATTGAGCGGATCATCCTCCCATTTGACTTGCGGCCATTTTAGAATTTGAAAGGTATGGCAATGTGGACATGGTACCCAATAATAACGTTGATCTGATGCTTCAAATTCGCTTTCAATCCGGCTTAAGCCTTGAATGGTAGGCGTTGAGACTAACAAAATTTTGCGCCTAGCAAAGGTGGCAGTACGTTGAATAGCAAGGGAGACGGGATCACCTTCACCGTCAGCATCCCCTGGATAGGCATCAATTTCATCTAAAAACAAATAGCGCACGGGCATAGAGCGCAAACCCACAGCGCTATTAGCGCCAGTTACCACAACAATACCGCCGGTGAATTCTTTGCTTTGGACGGTATTACCTGAATCCCGAGATCGTGGGTCTTTGACTTTATCTCGAAGGGCCGGTGTATCATCAATCAGTGGGGCTAAGCGTCCTTTAGACCAACGCTTGCCCATTTCAACAGTGGGTTGCACGACAAGCATAGGGCCAGGCGCTTGATCAATGATGTAACCGATCCAGTTATTGCCCGCTTCGGTACCACCAATTTGCGCGCCTTTCATAAAAATCACTTTTTCAACGGGTGATGATGGCGATAAGGCGTCCATGATTTCTTTTAAATAAGGTGTGCGTTCGGTGCGCCATCTGCCTGGTTCAGAAGATGCTGTTTGCGATAACATCCGAAAACCATCTGCCCACTCGGAAACCTTGAGCAGTGGATCAGGTCGAAGTCCTGCATTAAAACTGGTTTGATAGGCTTCAATTATCACGGCTGAGTTCCTCTAATGCGGTTCGGATTTCTTGCAGCAACACCTCATGAATTTTATGGGGATCATCGATAGATGCTAAAAGTGAAGCAACGCGATCAGGAATGTTCATCAAACTATCGCGTACGATTCTGGCTTTGTTGAAGGCTGATACTTTGACGTCTTCTACTGAAACCAGCGCTCCAATTTCTGCTTTGGCGCGGGCTTCCAAAAGCTTGCCCCGTTCCATTTCATTTTTGATGCGGGTTTTAAGGAGAAGCGTTGAAAGCTCAGTGACATCAGAGGTATTTTTACGACGTTGTGGTTGGTTTGGATCACGTAAGGCAGCAATTGCGGCATCTGCTTGTTCAACATCCACAAGGCCATCGACCAATTGAATGACGCCACTTTGCACCAGCTGTCCCGCATATTGTCTTGAAAATCCATGTCGCTTTGCCCACTGCGATTGCTTGATAAGTTCCATAGCTTATCATGTGCACAATTCATCAAAAGCTTGGCTGGTTTTAGCATGCACAGCCTTTCGCTTAGTGTAGGATTGCCAGCGCCTTATTATGGTATCGATGTATTTAGGATCAAGCTCAATCATGCGACAGCGACGTTTTGAATGTTCTGCGGCCATTAAGGTGGTACCAGAGCCACCAAAGGGATCAAGAACGATATCGCCAGGCTTACTGCTGTTAGTAATAGCACGCTCCATGAGCGCTACTGGCTTCATAGTTGGATGTAAATTGTTAGCGTTGGGCTTATCAATAAACCAAACATCGCCTTGATCACGAGCGCCGCACCAATGACGATCAGCGCCTTCACGCCAGCCGTAAAGAATAGGCTCATATTGCCTTTGATAATCAGCACGCCCTAAAGAGAAATGATTCTTTGCCCAAATGAGGAATGTTGACCAATGACCACCGGCTTGTTTAAATACTTTTTGCAATACCGCCAGCTCTGAAGCTGCCATGCACATATAAATAGCGCCTTTGGTGTTCATGATAATGTTAGAACAGACATCGTAGAGAAAACTTTCAAAGCCTTCGCCGAGATTATCATTCAAGATTTTGTGTTTGTTTTCGCGGGATTTGTTGCGCAGCGTATCTTTAATGCTGGCACCGTAATTAACGTTATAGGGCGGATCACACACCGTGATATCGGCTTGCTCATCCTCTAAAACAATTTTGTAGGAATCAATCAACGTACTATCGCCGCAATACAGTCGGTGATCACCTAAAATCCATAAATCACCAGGCTTACTAATGACTGGGGCATTATCTGCGGGATCAACTGCATCGGCTTCAGCAGGTTCGTCAAGATCAATATCGGTTGCATCTAAGAGCTTTTGTATTTCATCAAAATCAAACCCAGTTAATTCCAGATCAAAATTAAGCGCTTGCAAATCTTCCAGTTCAAGTTTGAGTAAATCGTCATCCCAGTCAGCCCAATTCGCTGATTGATTGGCAAGCAATCTAAAGGCTTTGATTTGAGCATCACTTAAATCATCGGCTAAAATCACCGGGATTAATTGTAAGCCCAGTTTTTTAGCAGCTTTTAAGCGTAAATGGCCATCAACCACGCTGCCATCACTTTTAGCAATGACGGGAATGCGAAAACCAAATTCTTTGATGGAGGCACACATTTTATCAACCACCGCATCATTTTTGCGGGGATTGCGGGCGTATGCGATAAGATTGTCTATGGGGATGTGTTGTATTTGAACTTCAGTCATAAGCGCACCCGTTCCTTAATATTTGTGTCAAGTGTCAAGGTTTGGGCCAATTCTAACGCTAGTAAGATCCCGGGGCTTTGCCACCCGCATGGCTTGAGGTTGGGGAAGGACCCGTGCACGCCCTGTGCCGAGACGTTAGTGATTCAATTGTGTTTTGAGGTCTTGAACACTTCTTAAGTCATAAGCTCTAAATCCTTTCTCTTACTGTTATAGGTTATATTCAGCACTGAATTTAAAAACGTCCGCGCTTTTAAAAATATTTTTTCTGCGAATCATTTTGCCCTCTAACACTGGATATCTCCTTGCACTTATCTCTGCCTACTATATTCAGCAACGCTGTATGATCTGTCCGCAAAACTGAAAATATTTTTTGCATCTGATCAAACCCTTGGTATTGCTGATAGATGTTATATTCAATGTTCTTCATGGATGTGTCCGACTAAAAAGAAAAATATTTCATTTGAGTTCACTCAAGCACGCAGCATATCCCGCAACGTCCACCAGGCTATCGTAATGGCCAGGGTTCTTTTGTAGCCGTGCAATCTTTAAATCCATCATCATCAAGCCGACTTGAGCGGGCGTAATGGTTGTGCCAAGGAGTAGCGACCAGCGTTTAGCAATATGCTCAAAATTCTCTTTGGGCGAGCCATACATTTTTTGTCGTTCTTCAATTGTTGATATGGATTGCTCCAGTAATCGTTTGCCATTCATTGTTTAACCTCCATATTGTCTTGTGCCCATAGCAATAACGCCAGGCTATCGGCTTCATTATCATCAACAGGATTAAATCCTTTGGCTTTTACAGCTGCTATAACCTCCTCCTTGCTTGCATTGCCTTTGCCGCTTACGTGACGCTTAATCGTGCCAACGCTTACACCTTGATAAGGAATTTCCTGATCTTCACACCAAGCCGTCAAATGCCCTAAAAACCCGCCATAGGTGTGGGCGGCATCAGCACCTAAATGCCTACGTACTTCTTCAAAATACACCGCTCGAATGTCCGCTTTTTGTTTTAACGAATCGAGAAAATGTCTAAAGCGTAAGAAACGCATACCACCACCACTAAAGCGTGATGTATGAAAGCTTTCACTTCCACTAAAAACTCGGCCTTCATTGAACAATGCCCAGCCGGTTTGTGTTCCTAAATCTAAAGCTAAGATGTTTTTCATATCCACCATCCAAGAAATGCTATTCGCAAAATTTATTTTCTGGTGTTTATGTTCAGCTTTGTTTGAAGTTGTGTTCGCAAAAAATATGAAGTTAGAAGGGGGAACTTTTACGCGCGCGAAATACCTTTTATAAATATGGGGGCAAGTGCCCGTCAGGGTCACTTACCCTATATATTTATATATAGGGAGTTTCTCCCGAATCTAGAAATCTTCTGGAACCCTAGTAAAATCAGGGGTTTGCGCTAGATTTCCTAGAATGACGCCTAGATTTCTTGTAAATCTAGAAACAGCCCTCAAACCCTTGATTTACCTGGATTTCTAGATTTCTGCAGATTCTAGATTTACAAAATCTGGGTCTAGATTTACAAAAATCACCCCTCATTTAGAACTCATATTGCCAATGCCATAGGGCAAACACTCTTCAAAACACCTTTCATTCAAAGTTCATAGCACCAGTGCCATGTGACAAATGAGCTGAAAAATTATTTTTATCGAAAGCTCACAGCACCAATCCCACCTGATAATTCCCTCACAATTCAATCCCATTCCAACATCTCATTCAGGTGGTCTTATTTAATTTTCTAGAAGTCTGATTCTTTGTTTTTGAGTCGTCTTATTTCCAGGCCTTTGCATTACCCGCGGTCTTATTTGATTTAGGCGCGTCCGGTCAGAAAAACCGCCAAAAATCGCATCCTTGAAGCATGAACCAATCAAGGAGGCTTCATATGAGATCACGTAACAATTACTCAGGTTTAGAGCCTGAGATCGTCAAACAACTTAAGTACCATGCCTGGCGTTTAAAGCAAATGAAATGTTTTGAATCCCAGGAGATCGAAGACATTGAGCAAGACTTACTGCTTGAGATTTGGCCGGCTTTATCCAAGTTTGACCGCTCAAAAAGTAGCCTTGCAACTTTCGTCGATAAACTTCTTTCGCGCCGCAGCAACAATTTGATTCACAAACATATGTGCATCAAACGGGGCGGTAAAACCCAAACTTTGTCTTTGGACAAGGAAGATGAGAACGGCCAAACCCTTATGGATTATTTGGCAGATGATCATTGCTTTGAAGATGAGGTCAGCATTCGCATTGATGTGAGTAGGGCTATTCATCAATTGCCGGAAAGCCTGCAGGCGCTTTGTGAGCAGCTAAAAATCTTCACCATCACCGAAGTATCTCACATGAGCGGGCGCTCAAGAGCAGCCATTTACCGTGATTTAGAGCTCATGCGGCCCATGTTCTTTCCCACGTCTGTTTACATCAGAAGGTGCGAACAATTTTTTCCCCAATGCGGAATATAACAACCATACCAAGGAGAACTGTATGCAAAATTTAATACCACTATCGTTTCTAGACGAAGCCAAATCAACTGAAATCAGTCAGCTTTCTTCCGAAGATTTACGCTCGCTGATGGAAAGACTAACTGAGATGGCCGAGTGCCTTAAAAAGCGCAAAACCCTTTTAGAAGATGGCCTAAATCTTAAATTCAGCCAAATGGCTCAAGACAAGTTGAAGCTAGATGGCAGGGATACCGGCACCATTCGCTTTGATGATGGCGCTTACACCATTGTTGCTGAAATGCCTAAAAAGGTGGTTTGGGATCAAGAAAAACTTGAAACCATTATCGACAAAATCCCAGCCGGTGAACGTAAACACTATGCCAAAGCTACCTATGCGATTGATGAGCGCAAATACCTGAGCTGGTCCGATGATCTTCGCAAATTCTTTGATGAGGCACGCAGCGTCCATTTAGGCAAACCAAAATTTCAAATTATTGATGGAGGTAACGACCAATGAGCATGAAAATTATCAGCGCCGATCAGCGCTTAAAAAAACAAACCGGCGTCAAAATGGTCATCTTTGGCGGCTTTGGGATCGGTAAAACCCGGCTGCTTACAACGCTTGATGAACCGACCCTATGCATTGATTTAGAAGCAGGTTTACTTGCAGTTCAAGACTGGCAGGGTGACGCCATTAGTATCCGCACTTGGAATGAAGCACGGGATATTGCCTGCCTTATTGGTGGTCCTAATCCGGCACTCAGGCCAGATCAACCCTATAGCCAAAAGCATTATGAATATGTTTGCGCTCATTATGGCGATCCAACTGCGATGGAAAAATACAAATGTATTTTCATCGATAGCATCACGGTTGCTTCACGTCTTTGTCTGACTTGGGCTAAATCGCAGCCGGAGAGTTTTTCCGATAAAACCGGCCGGTCAGATACTAGAGCTGCCTATGGACTCTTGGCTTCTGAGATGATGGCTTGGCTTAACCAGTTCCAGCATATCCCGAAAAAAGATGTGATTTTGGTCGGCATTTTAGAGCAGCGCCTGGATGACTTTAATCGTCCCCTTTGGGCGCCTCAATGTGAGGGTAGCAAAACAGCCAATGAAATACCAGGCGTGCTTGATGAAGTCATCAGCATGGTGGCCATGAAGGCAGAAGATGCGCCCGATAAAAGAGCTTTTGTGTGCCAGACGCTCAATCCTTGGGGATATCCGGCCAAAGATCGCAGCGGCAGGCTTGAGATGGTAGAAGAAGCCCATCTTGGCAAATTACTCAAAAAAATTAAGACCTCTCCAGTAAAGAACCAGATGCAGGCCTCTGACTTTACCGGAGAGGCTAGCGCAACCCTCAATATCAAAGGAGCACCAACACTATGACATACGAATTTTCAACAGATTTCAATAACGCTTTGCCACAAAATGATTTGGCCCTTATTCCGGCTGGAACACTCGCTAAAGTCACCATGACCTTACGTCCCGGTGGATTTGGTCCTGGTCAGTGGCTGACCAAAAGTGATCGCACAGGTTCTGTCTACCTCAACACTGAGCTGACCATTCTTGAAGGGCCTTATGCTAAACGCAAAGTTTACCATTTAATCGGCATTGAAGGCGCTAAGCGCAACGCTAAGGGCGAAGATACCTGGGGAATGAATGGCAGAACGATGATTAGGTCCATCTTGGAATCTGCCAGAAATATCCATCCTAACGATCGCTCTCAAAATGCCATTGAAGGTCGAACTATTAACGATCTTTTGGAACTGATGGGCATAGAGTTTGGCATCAAAATCGGTGTTGAGGAGGATAAAAGCGGCAATTACCAACCCAAGAATACGGTCCTTTCGATTATCACCCCAAATTACAGTTCTTATGCTTCAGTAATGGGTGTTAGTAGCAGCAAACCTAAAGCTTTAGATGTAGCGGAAACAGAAACGCCGAGTACTGCAGCCCAACCAAGTTGGCTTAATAGGTAGGAGGTAAATCATGACACGACATCATCCTCCAAAAGCATCACCTCAGCCCATCGATATTTTGATGGCAAGCGGTGCGATAAAGCCTCTTACGGAACTTGAAATAGGCGATGAGATTATTGGTGCAGATAGCCTGCCACGAACGGTAATTGATATCAGAACATCTTTAGAAGATGCCTTTGAAATCAGACCGATTAAGGGAGCCTCGTTTGTTTTAGGCGCCAGCCAATCTTTGCCGTTGGTGCGATCCACAAGCCTTGAACTCTATGATCTAAAATCCATTCCGATGTGGGAATACCTCAAGCAATCACCGCATTTTAAAGGTGTGCATTTGCTATACCGCATGCCTGTGAATTTTAGTGATGGTCCAAAATTACCGCTTGATCCATATTTCTTAGGAATTCTGCTTGGTGATGGCTGTTTTCGGAATACCTCACCAAGTATCACCACACCCGATCCGGAAATTGTGGATTATTGCTTTGCGATGGCCGATCAAATGGGGCTTTCGGTACGTATCGATCAAATCCCGGGTAATCAAGCCAATGGCTATTATTTTAGCAGTATCAGCGGGAAAACCAATCCACTGACTGAGGCTTTGCGGAATCTTGGTTTATACAACAAAAGCTCGCCGGAAAAGTTTATCCCGGACATCTATAAGCGTGCCTCTAAAAAAGTACGGCAAGAGATTTTGGCAGGGTTGCTTGATACGGATGGTCACATGCTTCACAAAACCTTTGAGTACACCACCTCAAGCAAACAGCTCGCTCAAGATATTGCATTTGTGGCCCGAAGCTTAGGTTTGATGGCGCTGCCTAAAGAGAGAACCGTTGAAGGGCAAATCTATTACCGCTTTTGCATCTATGGTGATTTTAAAGATATCCCACTTCGGGTAGGGCGCAAAATCCCTGGTCCAAGGGTACAAAAACGCCATGTTCTTCGCACCGGATTTACCGTGCATCCGTTACCGCCGCAACAATGTCTGAAGTTGGTTTTACAAGGGCCAGATAGCCTTTATTTAAAATCAGACTTCATGGTGATGCAAGGAGAGCAGCCATGACTATCACAGGAGAAATACTGCTATGGCGGGCTGTGATTGATAGAGCCGCGCGCGATGCTTTTGGATGTACCGATTCCAGTCTCTATAGGCACCAGGCCCTGCGCTGGTTTTTTCAAAAATCAACTCAGTCTTTTTGCTTTGTCTGTGATCTTGCAGAACTAGATCCCGATGCGGTGCGCGATCACTTCTTCAAAGCGCTCATGACAAAGAACTTTCAACATATTCAAAAGGTAATCAGATGGTCATGATATGTCAAAACAACAAGAACCGTGGTGCGCATTCTGTCACGGTAAAGCCGGCGGTTTTGGATGGTTTCATTCACACAACCATTATTCAAAACATTGGTGGTTTTGCAGCAAAAAGTGCCAGGATGCCTTTAGCAGCTGGCGGAAGCGATTCCCACGATTCCAACCGGAACAAAGGGAATGTTACGTCCGTCCCGATTCATATTATGCGAAACGCCCAGATCCTTTTCAATTATCTGGCGAAACACGGGAATCTGGCAGCGCCTATCGGAAGTCTTACGGTGGCTGATTTAATTAAATGGTGCCAAATCATCGATGAGGTCAATCATGGAAAATAAATTAGTAACCATGCTTGATGCGGCTATTGCACAAGAACACCGGCAAAAACCAAAAAGGTCCTATCTTGGTGCTTCTCGTTTAGGGGAAAATTGCGCACGTAAATTACAGTATGAGTTTATGGGCGCAGAACCTGATCATCCATTTACGGGTAAGCAGCTGCGAACGTTTGCTATGGGTCATCATCTGGAATCATTAGTCATTTCATGGATGAAAGATGCCGGGTTTGATATCAGGACTCACAACAAAGACGGCCAGCAATATAGCTTTTCGGTCGCAGGTGATCGCATCGCCGGTCATATTGACGGCGTGATTGTAGCAGGTCCCGACGGTTTTCTTTATCCGGCTCTTTTTGAGTGTAAAACGCTCAATAATAAATCCTGGAAAGATCTTGAAAAGCACGCGCTTGCAGTCAGCAAACCCGGCTACTACGTGCAGGTCCAGCTTTATATGGCGTATATGAAGTTAACAGAAGCACCAGCCTTGTTGGTTGCGCTCAATAAAGACACCTCGGAGCTTTATTTTGAGAGAGTGGCTTTTGATGGTGCTATAGCCCAAAAATACTCTGATCGTGCTGTACAAATCTTACAAGCTTTAGAGGCTTCTGAATTGCTGCCGCGTTTAAGCCAAGATCCCAATTACTTTGAGTGCAAATGGTGCCCTTACCATAAAACCTGTTTTGGAGGGGGCTTATGAGCAATGTCATTGATATGAAGGATTTCTTTAACTTCAACACAGCAATCCCGCAGAACTGTTTTGAAAGCACAGCACCTTGGGAACCGTCAGAACAAGTATCGGAGCTAAAAGCCAGGTTACTCTACAGCCTTAAATCCTGTTTATCCTATTTGTTACCGGGCGGTGTTTTCCAGCGCAATAAGTTTTATGTGGGTGATGTACAAGGCAACCCAGGCCAAAGCTTGGTGGTTGAGCTTGAAGGGAATCGCATCGGTATGTGGCATGATTTTGCAACCGGTGAAGGGGGCGACATTATCAGTTTATGGGCAGCAGTTACCAGTAAAGACACACGTTCGCAGTTTCCTGAGATTTTAGCCGATATCGCTCAGTGGTCAGGTGAGCGCACCAAAAGCGTGTATGCCATGGTTTCTGAAATTAAGAAAAAGCACGAGGCTACGCAAGAGGAAGAAGGACCTGAGCTGCTCGGGGCCCCCACAGCCAGATGGGATTACTTTGATGAAGCAAACAAATTGATTGCCTGTGTTTATCGCTATGAAACAGATTCAGGTAAGCAATATAGGCCATGGGACGTTAAAACCTGTCGCAATCGTGCTCCCAATCCAAGGCCGCTTTACAATATTCCGGGCATCTTAAAAGCCAAAACGGTTGTGCTTGTTGAAGGGGAAAAATCAGCAGATAGCCTCATGAGACATGGCATTACGGCAACAACTGCCATGTTTGGTGCCAATGCCCCCATTGATAAAACGGATTGGGAGCCGCTGAAAAACAAACATGTGATCATTTGGCCGGATCATGATGAGCCAGGCCAACAATATGCCGATAAAGTGTCATTAAAACTCAAAAATCTCGGCGTGGCATCCATCCAAATCCTTCAGATCCCAGAAAATAAGCCCAAAGGCTATGATGCAGCGGATAGTGATGCAGAAGGTGTTGATCTTGAAGATTTTATTGAACTTTGCCCGAAAAAGACAATCAGCATCAATAAGATGGTCCCGGCTTTTACCTTGGGGCAATTACTTCAGGATGATTCACCAATGCCCTCTGATGTGATTGCCCCGCGTATTGTAACGCCTGGTGGATTGTTGATTTTTGGTGGTGCGCCCAAAGTCGGAAAAAGTGATTTTCTTATAAGCTGGCTGGTGCATATGGCAGCTGGCATTCCGTTTTTAGAGATGAAGCCCGCAAAGCCCTTGAAGATTTTTTATCTGCAAACAGAGATTGGCTATCATTATTTGCGTGAGCGTCTTAAGCAATTGGAGCTTGATCCTGATGTGTTAGAGCAAATGAGCAATAATCTAGTGATAACGCCGCAAACCAGGATGCTATTGAATGACGAAGGCATTGCCCAGATTGTGCAGACCATCAATGATTTTTTTGATCCAAAAACCGTGGACCTCATTGTCATTGACCCTTTGCGTAATATATTTGATGCTGGTGATCACGGTACGGAAAATGATAACAATGCCATGCTGTTCTTCTTGCAAGAAAGGCTGGAACGGCTGCGTCATTTGGTAAATCCCAATGCCGGGATGATTGTTGCCCATCACACCAAGAAGATTACCAAAAAGCTTTTGGAAGAAGATCCTTTCCAGTCCTTGAGCGGTGCTGGCGCCCTCAGAGGTTTCTACACCACCGGCATGATTCTCTTTAGGCCCGATGAAACCAAAACGCCTAGGCAATTGATTTTTGAACTGCGTAACGGTGAGCGCATTGATAATAAGTGGGTCGATAAAATGGGCGGCAAATGGTCTATCTTGGAAGAAGAATCAGAGCGTCTAGTGAATAAGCATTACGGTGAAAAGTTGGATGCAGAGCGCCGGCGCAAGCACGATATTATCCTGCAGCTGATTTACGATGAAGCACGCAAGGGCAAGCTTTATACCGCGAGCCAATTTTGTAGAGCCTTTGAAAATAGATCGGGCCTTGGCGGCCAGCATTCTATTCGTGATCGCATTGATGTGCTTGCTACCAAAGGCTATATTAAATTCTGTAAAAGAGCTGCCCGCAAATCAAAATATGGCTTTTTATGTGTGGAGGCTATGGATTTGAAGGAGACAAAAGTTGACTCTGAAACAGGCGAAGAAACTACCCACTTTCAGCCTATTTTACCCACCCATTACAAGTCAGCTGAAGATGGCACAATCATCCCTTTAGAAAACCCTTCACTTTGGTTTTATCATGATTAGCTATTTTGTGAAAACCAGATTGAATGGGTTTAGCCGATAACCATATTCCTGCTTTTTAAAACCCGGCCAGCCAAGGGTTTGAATGATGTCATCACGTTTGATGTTAACGCCCAGCTCTTTAGCAAGCGTCTCTTCTATGGCTTTTTGCATCTTGTTAAGCGGTCTTCTGATTTGCTGCTCTAAATCATCAATCAACCCCATATGCGGCTCCAGGCGCTCAGCAATTTGATGAAGATTGAGAGGTGTGTGCATCTCTTTGGGTTTGCCTTCTTCAAAATCGCGCCAGTATTGTTCTAGTAAAATTCTGAAAATCTGAATACGGCTTGGGGCTTGTTTACCGATCACATGAACGCCGCCTACAAAAATACCTTCACTACCAATGGCGATGCTGTAGGTTGTTGGTTTTTCCGTCATATTTGGTCGATGCAAAGAAACAAAAGGTAGTACTTGCCTTGAAACATTGGGAATTTCTTTGGGTACGCCATGCTCCATCGCCATATACAAACCTTGCTGTAAAGACAGTCGTTCGTTCATCAAATCTGATAACCTGATGGTCGTTATATTAAGGGGCAAATGAGGTAAGGTTTTTCGTAATGTGACGATCAACGTCGGCTGTGCCTTGAGGCGATCTACAGCTAAATATGAAGGATTATCGATGAAATCAGGCAAGATTATCGTTACAAAGCCAGAGTCCAACAAAACGTGATAAATGCCGGCGCTTTGATTTTTAAAGGTAAATTCTTTGAGCTCAGCCTCAAGCCACTGCACTATAGTCTGCTTTTGTAAGGATAAAGAAACAACATGAAAACGTTGCTTTTGGTGAGTGATGGGTAAAATGTAACGTCCGCATTCCTCGCACATGAGATCATCGCAGGATTCATCAAAATCATCAGCAATAACAATTTTATTCTCACAATCGGGATTAATCAGATTGTCAAAATCCAAAGCATCTAAGGGGTTTGCGCACTTGATGAAATAATGTTCTTTGAGCTGGATAAAGCCAAGCTCTCCCAGATGATATGCCGCTTCTAAATAAACCTGATTCGGATTGATCCATGAATTGCTGGACTCAAGCAAAGCTTGCAATGCATCTTCATGCGCAACATTTTGCTTTAGGCAAGATCGTAAGGCCATAGCAATCCTTCATCCATGTTTTAAAAGCTGCGCGCCCCTTTTTATCCAACACATATTCTGAATAACAAATCATCACATGACCCGGATCAGCCGCATCCACTCTGAAAAAGAGGGTGACCTTTTTACCCTGAAACTCCACTCTTACCGAATCAATCATAGCGATATCATCCAAAACATCGCCAACGGCCTGGTGCAGTGCTTCAAGTTCTTCTGCAATGGGGTCGGTCGGGTGCGTTGTTAAAATCAAATGGGTGTTGTTTTTAAGGTGAGCAGATCTGAATTTAAGCTCAAAGAGTTTGAGCTTCTTATCAATTTCACTTGCGCACGACCGCAAAAAAGTCTTCACTTGAGCAGTAAAGTTGTAATCTTGCATGTTGATGAAGGAGCAATCCTTATCAAAATAAGCACTCACCAAACGGTCAGCAATCTTCAATCCTTGATTGGAACATTTGGCACAAAGATTCACTTGATTAGCGTTGGCAGCAAAATCCAAGATGATCCAATCCGGCTTATGTCCATGGACAATGCGGTTAGAGCTTAACAGCAAATCTTCATCACTGGCTCTGCGGATAAAGAGATACAGACGATCTTCATGATAAAACAAACCCTGAAGATGGGTTTCAAAGCTGTCATTTTGCTCTTCATCATGAGATTTGAGAGCAGCTCGCACCACATCTTCAGTCACAAATTCTTTGAAAGAGGACAAAGGCTGGCGTGGCGGGTTTTTCAGCACAAAGGAGCCAAACCCTTTCTTTTGCACTTTATCAAAATGATATACGTGCTTGAGCAACTCAGGATCAGCCTTAAAAAGCGCAAACAGTAACCCTTTCTTGTCGTATTTATCATCTTTAACCAATAGCTTGGCCATAGTTTCAGCGCAAAGTACCGGCTTTGCAATTTCAGTGATGGCCGCTTCAAGTTTGGCGTGATTAAAATGATGCACCAGAAAATAATTGATCAATTCTTCAGGAAAGTCGGTTAAGGTTTTACGCATTTGCTGCACGGAAAGTTCATGGGGAGGCTTTTTCATGGATAGGTCAAACAACAGGCCAAGCTGGCGTCCTGATAGGGAATCGAGCCAGTTCTTGCGGATCTTAGCATCTTGGTAATCCTGAATCAGCCTATCAAGGGGCATTTCCAGATGACTTTCCCAAAATTCACGATTCGGATGGATCTTCGCCATCAGCACTTCATTGTTTAACACCATTTGCAGCATTCGTTTTAACCTCCACTGTTTTTCTAATTGCAATCACTTTCCCAAGAATCCTTAACTCTTGGCCCTTTTTGACATGGATGACCTCATGCTCAGGATTTTCAGGCCTAAGCTCCACGCCAGTTAACGTTTGATAAAAGGTTTTGCAGGTTGCTTCATCATCAATCAGGGCCACCACAACTTCACCATTCATCGCAGTCGGTTGAGACCTAACCACGACATAATCTTTGTCATGAATGCCGATACCGATCATGCTATCCCCGCAAATTTGAAGGGAAAAACACTCGCCGCGTGCAAGACTTGCATCTACACAAAACTCACCTAGATGATCTTGAATCGCCAAAATCGGATATCCTGCCGCCACACGTCCGACCACTTGGATAGGCACAATATGCGGAATTTGATCTGATTTTAGGGGTTGATCCAAGATTTCAATGGCCCGAGCTTTCCCATGCTCCCGACGCAAATAGCCTTTGGCCTCGAGCTGCTGAATAATTTCCAGTGCTGAGACGGCAGAAACGCCACGCTCAGATGCGACTTCTCTAACACTCGGAGCAACACCATGTTGCTCTTTAAGACGGCAAATGACAGCAAACGTATCTTCTTGAGCTTTGGTGAGTCCTATGGATTTCACCGGCCCCGGTTTGGTTTTCTTGGGAGCATCCATTGCTTTGTGATTGAACCTCATATCCTAAAATTTAACTTAAATTTATCATACCTAACAGATGTTAGGTTGGTCAAGAGCTATTTGTAACATATGAAGTTCTTGTGAACGAAATCTCTCCGGAAGCTGTACATAAACCACATGCCAATCAGATGAGGTTCTATATGCCGCTCACCAAAGCCCAAAACTATGATCGCCTAAAAGAAGTTGCACATATTATATCTTCCGCAATCATACGTGCGCGCTCTAATAAAAACCTGGGAAAACCAAGGCATTCAGAGGAGCTTTCTCTTGACTTCTCTTCCAAAGGAAGCGCTTCTAGAGCAGGTTTGTTAGAGAAAACTCATTATGGTCAAGATCATGAAAGAATCTGTTATTAAGCAAGTTCTAGCTTTACAAAGTAAAAACACAGCAGAACTTAAAGAATTATGGCGCAATATTTTTGATGCGGATGCGCCACCTCATTCCAAAACCTATCTCATCCCAAGGCTGGCTTATCGTCTACAAGAGCTTGCTTACGGTCCTATGACAGAAAAGTCCGCAAAGCAACTGGATAACCTTGCGGATCAAATGGAAAAAGGTAAAAAATTCACTAATCACTATATGGCTTCTAAACTTTTAGCCGGTACCAAGCTCATTCGTGAGTTCCAAGGCAATTTGCATGAAGTACTGGTCTCAGAAAATGGCTTCATCTACCAAGGGCAAAGCTATAAATCCCTATCGGCTATTGCCCGTAAAATCACAGGCACCAGATGGAATGGACCGGCATTCTTTGGTTTGCGTGGTAATAAGGAGGCTTGATGAACAAAAAGATACGCTGCGCCATTTATACACGCAAATCCCATGAAGAAGGATTAGAGCAAGCTTTTAACAGCCTCGATGCTCAGCGCCTTGCCGCTGAAAGCTATATCGCCAGCCAACAACATGAAGGATGGGTGGCTTTAAGCAAATCTTATGACGATGGGGGTTATTCTGGTGGCACCCTAAATCGTCCTGCTTTACAAGAGCTGTTTCAAGATATTGAAAATGGCCTGGTTGATTGCGTTGTGGTTTATAAGATAGACAGATTGTCCAGGTCGCTGATTGATTTTTCGAAGATTGTAGAACTGTTTGATAAGCACCAGGTTACCTTTGTTGCTGTTACGCAATCATTCAATACGTCCAGCTCTATGGGCAGATTGATGCTTAATGTGCTTTTGAGTTTTGCCCAATATGAGCGCGAACTAACAGGCGAACGTATCCGCGATAAATTTGCTGCTTCCAAGAAAAAAGGCATGTGGATGGGTGGCAACCCACCACTTGGTTATGACATTTGTGATCGCAAATTAGTGATCAACGTGCAAGAAGCAAAGCTGATTCGGCATATCTTTAGCCGTTTCTTGATCTTGCGTTCAACTACCAATCTAGCGCGGGAACTCAATCAGCAAGGCCATCGCACCAAACGTATCATCAGCAAAACCGGCAAAGAATATGGTGCGCAGTTATTTACAAAGGCCAACCTTCGCAGGACTCTGATTAATCCGATTTATAAAGGATTTGTCGCCCACAAAGATGCTGTTTACGAGGGGGAGCATGAAGGTATCTTTGAGCCTGAATTTTTTGATGAAGTGCAGAGCGTCTTTGAAAAGTGCCCGCATATTCGGGGCAGAGAATCTTCTGCTAAAGATCAAGCGCTTTTAAAAAACCTCATTCGCTGTCAGGTTTGTGATGTTTCTATGACGCCGACCTACACCAAAAAGAAGGACAAGCGCTATCGCTATTATGCCTGCAGCAATCATTTGCGTGGGAAAAGCTGCACTTCCCACCACAAAACCATTGCATCCAATGAAGTTGAACGCTTTGTTGTACAACAAGTGCGTGAGATTCTTAAATGCCCTGAAATTACCGCTAAAACCCTGAAGTCTCTGGAGGGGCAAATCGCAATGGATGAGGCCTTTGCCATGCTGCAGCAGATTGATGTGATCTGGGATTCGCTCTTTCCCATTGAGCAATACCGCATCATTTGTTTGCTGATCAAAGCAGTTTTGGTGCGAGAGGACGGCATTGATGTGCGCATCCATGCGGATGGTCTGCAGAGTTTACTGCTCCATGCGGGGATGGAAACCGTTGCGGAAAAAGATGAGGCATGCCTATGAGCAAGGGAGAATTATCAATATTTATGCCCATGCGCCTTAAAAAGCGAGGCGGTAGAAAAATGGTGCTGGTACCTGAGGGAAAGGCGCCATTGGCTAGTCAGCATTCGGGCATTGATACCACATTAGTCAAAGCCTTGGTCCGTGCCCACTTATGGCAACGCCAGCTGAAATCCGGCAAATACCAAACCATGCAGGATTTATGCGATGCCAATAAAGTCACAGCCAAATATGTGCAGCTGATCCTAAGGCTTAATTTCCTTGCCCCAAAACTCAAAGAAGCTATTATCAATGGGCACCAACCCCGCCATATGAAACTTGCTGATCTTATGCAAAACATCCCGAGTCTATGGCACAAGCAAGGCGAATTATTTGGAGCAGATATTAATCTATAACAAAGCCCAGGGTTCTGGGAAATTGGACAATGGGGGATTAGAATGATTTGTAGTTTGTTCTGGCCTTGGATATCGCTCACACATCAAAATGAAAATGTTCTTTAGTAAGTCTCCACACAATTTAACTTGATCCTTCGTCCAAAGTTCAGATTCGTCCAATGGCCTAAAATTTTTCTGATTTTGGATATGAATTCTATTGCGGATTTTTGCGATGTTTTGAATACGATCGTATATTTCTTGATTGTTCCCTAATAAGCTATACTTTTTACAGATATCACTAAAATTGGTCAATTTATTTGGAAGGTCAATGTTTTGCAGCGCTTCTATATCGTCCTTATCAAGATTTGGAACCTTTTCATATCGATGTTCGTGAATCTTTTTAAGAAAGTCATATAAGAGGCATTCAATGATACTGCTTATAATCAAAATAATGGGTTTGTAATAATATTGAGGCTCAGATGTCCCATGAATGTTAGCAATCATAACTTCTATAATTTTAAAATTATAATCAACATTATCTCTTCTTTTATAGTCCCAAAAAATCACCTTTGAATAATCTTCGAACGCAGTCATAAAGTATTCCCTCATATACCTTCAGATTGAATTTTTTATTAGTTCTTATTCAATTTAATTATGCTTCGAGGATTGTAAAAGTCAACCAACATACAAGGTGCTTTCTCTATTTCGAATTTCGCTTGCTACTCCGCTTTTCGTTCTCTAAAAATGCATGAGCAAAAAACAGAAATCCTCTTAAATCTAGGCAAATCAAGGGTTTGATGACATGCGTACCTTCGACCGGAGTGTTCGCATGTATCGGAGATGGAGAGCATAAAAATGGAGATTTTGGGGGTGAAATAGCAAAAATGGAGAAAGTGAGGTACGCATCCTCCAACAGATCAAAACGCTATAAAGCTTACAAATACTGGGGTTTTGAGGGGCGCTGACGCTAGCACAAAAAGACGAGAGAAAAGTTCTCTTCAAAAAATCTGGCGGAGAGAGAGGGATTCGAACCCTCGATACACCTTACGGCGTATGACGGTTTAGCAAACCGTTGCCTTAAGCCACTCGGCCACCTCTCCGGATAAGTTTTAATTTAATGGTCTTGCGGGGTAGATGTCAAACGAAAAATCATGAGTTCTGTTGATTTTCTTGTCCGGCTTTTTCTTGTGCTTTTTGTTCTGCATCTTCTTTGGCTTTAAGGGCAAGTTGTGCTTTTTCATCCTTAAGCATGACAAGGGTTACAAGTCGTACTTTTTGGTGATCCATAGATGACATAATCATCGAAGCCTTTTTAGGTGTCATAGCTTTAAAGATTTCACTCAGCGCTGTTAATTCTAATTTATTCATGATTTCTGCGGCTTGGAGGGGTTTCATGGCTTCATAAATCTTCACCATTCTCTCAACGTTTTCTTGTTCTTTTTTGGTGAGATCATTTGTTGTGGATTTGATATCTTTTTGAATTGCTTCTAAATGCTCAATTTGTTTGTTTAGTTTTTCTTTTGCAATATTAACAAGGGCTTCTTGTTGGACTACTTTTGCGCGGTCATCTGCAAGCGTTGTGTCGCCTTCTTTTTTAGACATGGCTTGCAAAATTTTTATTTGATTTTCATCTAACATTAAAGGATCAAATTCTTCTTTTTTGGAAGAGGTTTCTTCAGGCTGTTTTGATTCACTTTCTTTTTGAACATTTTTTGCTTGTTCCTCCTTTTTAGGGGCTTCGGCCATTGCTTGGGAAACCAGAGACGTCTCTTCCCAATTAATTAGAGTTCGATGTGTCCATAAATCTTCTACCTTATAGAGGAGACACAAACCCGCCATTAATGTCACAATTAAGTTTAAATCGGGACGCCAAGCAATAATTCTAAGGCTGAACTTGATTAAGCTATGCAACATTTCCTTTGCCCTTATTCATAATTTTCTTTGCGGTCTTTGTCAGAAAGAATGATTCCATTGTGACTTTGTTAGTTGGAAGTTGGCGTTCAACATTAGGTGTATGTTCGATCTCAGTATCATCTGTTCGTATTTCTTCTTTCTTTTTCTTGGGTTTTTGTGTTTTTGTAGTTTTTTTATTGATGTCATCTGTTAATGTCGCAAATTCTTGTGTACGTCCTGTCGCGATGAGTTGCTCTAGGTGGTCAGCTAACTCATTCCCGCGTGAGACCATAAAATCAAGATCATTCTTAACAACGAGGGCAGGGGGAATCCTTGAGTTAATAATGTGATCAACTTCAGAGGACACTTTTTTAAGCTCTTGGAGTTGTGATTGGGTATCGATAATTTGTTTAGCATAGTCCTTCATCAGGGGAACAATTTCCCCGTGAAGCGTTTTAAAGTTGCTAAGCGATTGGGTTAATCTAACTGAGTGGAGAATAACCCCAATCAGTAATCCAATCATAATAAGATCAACAAGAATAGGCATTTAGTCTTCTCCGTGTATAATATTTTCGATTTTTATGGCAACGTTCCCTGCTTTTTTTCCGACTTTTCCTATAAAGAGGGGGATATCGCCACTATTAATTTTTACTGGTGTATCTGGGGTTGTGTTTAGAAGAACTTGACTCCCAACTGTCCAATTCATAGCCTCGTCAAGAGTTCCGGTGATTTCTCCTAGGATTGCTTCGATCTCAAGATCGGTGTGGAGTAATTCTTTGATAAGGTGAGTTTCCCATATGGCATCTCGACCAAACTTTTCTCCCATAAAGTTTTGCAAAAGGAGTTCTCGTATAGGCTCGAGGGTTGCATAGGGAACTAAGAGTTCGATACACCCGCCACGTGTATCAATTTGAATGCCAAGGCGGATCATGACAGAAACGTTTGTTGGGCGTGTAATCGATGCAAATTTTGGATTTGATTCCATGCGGTCAAAACGGAATGTGACGGGGCATAAGGGATCAAAAGCAGCACTTAAATCTGTTAAAAAGGCAACGACTAAGCGTTCAATCAAGTTCATTTCAATCGTTGTGAATTGACGATTATCAAATCGCATGGGCGCATTACCACGACGCCCACCCAACAAAACATCAATCATGGTATATATAAGGTCCGTGTCAACCAAAACAATTCCGTGGTTGTCCCATTCTTCGGCTAAGAACACATTGACCATTGCCGGGACCGGGATGCTATTCATGTAGTCGCCAAAACGGACAGAGGATATTGACTCTAAAGAGATTTCGACGTTTTCGCCTGTGAAGTTACGCATGGAAGTTGTCATTAGTCGAACAAGGCGGTCAAAAACAACTTCCAACATAGGTAATCGTTCATAGTATACCGCGCTGCCACTAACAAAGGATGACACACCTGTTCCGGGGGTTAGCGCATTTGTCGGATCCATGTCCATATTGGGATCAACTGTTTCTAATGCTGATTCATGTTCTGTTTTTTCTTCATCTGACATAGATGGGCTCCGGTTATTGGATCAACATAGATGGGATCAGTACATTTGATGCCTTTGCGGGGCTGATCACGTTGTTTGTGCGTGTAAGAAGTTCAGATCTCACGCGTTCAATTCCCGCTGATCCGGCTAAATCTTCAACATCGAGCCCCCTGAGATATTCTTGGAATTGGTCGATTAAAAGCGGCTTGAGTTTCTCGACAACTTTTCCGACTTCTTCATTGGGAGCTTGTACGGTAATGGATATTTTAAGAAAGCTGGATTTCCCAGAAGCATTCCTGAGGTTTAATAATATTTCAGGGATATCAATAAATTTTACGGTTTCTATATTAATTTTAGTGTCAGCGGGTGTTTCTGGTTGAGGTTCTTTGATTGCTTGTTCACTCTGGTTTCCTGCTTCTTTGTTTCCATGTCCCAGTAGACTTGTTCCCAGAGGTGTAAAGAAAATTCCGGCAACAATGACAATAAGCAACACGAACACGCCGATGATTATAATTTTTCCTGTCCCTGAGTCTTTTGCTTCGGTCGGGATTTTTGGTGTTAAATTTTCATTTTCTTCAGACATGATGACCTCAATGATTTTACGAATAAATCGTTATCCAATATTAAGTCCATTACAGGGTTTTCATGCTGATTAATTGACTTAATACGACTAACTCTTAAGGTCAGGATAGAGTTAATTTTGCTAAAATTTTATTAATGCTGAGAAAATAATTTAGCCTTTCAGTAAAGCTATAGGGCTTTGTTTTGCTGAGTTATCCCAAGTTATTTTGTCGAAACCTTGGCAACTTGGGCAAAAAACAGACCAAGAAATATGTTGGGTGTGGCAATTCTGACACAACCAGATGCCTTCTGGCGCTGCATGTGCAGCATTGTGTAGATGTTTCTCTACCTCGTTTGAATGATTAGGGTGTTCTGACTTTTCAAGGTCAGCTAAGAGCTCGTGGGTTAGTTGGGTTGGGCTGTCTTTAATAATTGATAAGTGAAGTTTTGCTTGCCCCCATAGTTTCGCCTGAATTGCTAAACGCGTGAGAATAATATGAGTGCATCGATGATCCGGATGGGATGATACTATTTCTTCTGTTAAACGATATTGATCCACGGGAGATTCATCTTGCAGAAATTTAGATAGAACCGGAATATACGCAAAGTCAGGATTAGATTCATATCCTCGCTCTAGTGTTTTGAGTGCTTTTGATCGGGCATTCATTGTTAGGTATAGTTTTGCCAGCTCAATTGATGCAGCGGTGAGGGATTTATCAAACTTGAGAGCCTGGCTCAGATAGGATTCACAGCTCGGATTGTCGCCAGATTGTTTGCTTTGCAATGCTTGAAGATAGGCTGTTAGGGCAAAGTAACGATTTGATTGTCCTTTTGTGAGTGCTCCGGTAATCCTGAGCTGTTCGATAACAGTTTTAGCCTTATCAAATTCTAGTGCTTTAAGATTGAAATCAAGTAACTCTTGTAGAGCCCAGCTTGAATTAGGGCGATCTTTTAAGGCATCAATGAGTAAGATTCGAAGGTCTTCTGTTCGATTTTGTTTCTTTCGAACAGAAATTAGTCCGCGAATCCCCAGGAAACGAGAGCCTGGTTTGCTGCGCAGGGCGCCAAACTTGATTTCAGCACGATCTAAGTCCCCGGCCATAAAGAGAGCCTGTGCTTCAAAAATATCATGGAAGATACCTGTGTTATCGAGTGATTTTGCTTTGGTAGCTTGGCTTAATGCTGTATCGAGTTCACCTGAAGACATGGCTGTATAGGATTCCAGTAGGCAATCTTTTGCCCGTTGGATACGACGTTCGGTGAGTTGTTGTTTTAGTTTTGCGGGAAGTTTTTTGACCCAGGCAAAAAATCTAAGGATATAAACTGTCAATAGAATTGCTGCAACAGCTCCTGCTGCAAGGGCACCCGTTTTTATGTCAACGATGTAATCAACAAATTTTACCTGTGTATCGCTTTGCCCTGGTGCATAATAGGCAACTCCGACAAGAATAGCAGCAAAAGCGAGTTTTAAAATCAAGAATAACAAACTTAACCATGCGCGTTTCATTAATTATTCTCCTTTTGATCTAGGATGGATGACACGGTATTGATGGCTTGTTCTGTTGCTTTACAAGAATTTAGCCACTGAACCCAGTCAGGTGATAGTGTTTTCTTTTCTAAATCGACAATAAACGAAAATTTTCCTTGGTTAAGATCGTCTAATGCTTGTTTTTTGAGTGGGGATTCTTGCGTCTTTCGTATGTTGAGCCCGAGTATTTCGGTTGCTTTTTCTCCAATGGACGGTTTTGCATCCACAGCAACTTCATCCATAAGGTCCGGGAGGTGTTGTAATTTATCTTTGAGGTCACGGATGGATAGGATTGACTGGCCTAATAATTGATCATGGGGTAAAAGCTGATTTGCTGTTGCTAGTGTCTCAGGACTGACTAGACCATGGAGAATTTGATGACGAAGTTGCTCTAAATTCTGAGTAAGATCTTTGGGGGGAGATTGTTCTTTAGGAGGGTTTTCCGCTGGTGTATCTTGTTGTTGATGGGGAGTTGTTATTTTTTCCTCAAGCGTTGCGATTTTGTCTCGGAGGCTATCTATTTCGTTTTGTTTGGTTTTTACAGATACAATTGTGGCGTTTAAGGTTTCAATCTTTTCAAGGAGGGGGGCAAGGTTTACGGGGTCAGGTTTCTGATTGGGACTTGGCCAAACCAATTGTACGGCAACGGACGTTATTCCTGCAACGCCCGCTATAAAAACTAAAGTCAAGAGTGTATTCGCTTTTTTCATCGTAGAGTCCCCTGATCGAATATAGTATTCTTGGATGCGTTCCGCAGATAAATCCGGTACAACAATAACGCGTTTCCAACTGAGTTGGTTTAATGATCGAGCAATAGCCTCGCTGTGGGCTAGTGCTGTTATTTTTGATAGGTTTTCTGCCCACTCACTTTTTCTTGCAATATCAATAAAGACTTCTGCAGTTCTCAGAGAGAAAAAAGGCATCTGTTGAACCAGTCCCGCTGACATAATTGCTTCTGCTTCAGGCGTTAAAGAGTCGGCTGCTTCTGTTGTATAAATCACGATTCGGCTAGCATGGTATCCTAGTTTTGTTAAGGCATCTGCCAGATCAACGTGAACAACCGAGCCACAGATATGGACGAAATGTGATGTTTCTTTTGGGCATTCGTTAACAATCCGTTCCAGAATTTCCTGTGCGGAACGATTGACTTGGAATATGGTTTCAAATCCGCTTTCTTTTGCCGCGACAGCCGTTGCTTCCCCCACACACCAGACCGGAATTTTAGTCATTTCTTTGAGGTTTTTGACCATTTCAAAGACGCGAGCTGACGTAACAATAAGGTCCGTTGTTTTCTTGGGAATATTGACTGTATCCACAGATTGCTGAACTTTAAGCAGTGGCGAACTTAGGGTTGGTACAATTGTTTTAGATTGAATTTCTTGGCAATCTTCTTCGGGTCGGGTTAGCAATACATATGTCATCCGAGGAGTCTCCGTACGGTTTCATCAGCTATTTCAATGGGGTTGTGCCCATCAACTAAGGCATATTTTACAATCCCATCATCTTCAAAGAATGTTGTTGCTGTCAGTATATCACGATTGTCTTTGATTGCATATACACCAATTGGTGTATGGCAGGTTCCATTAATTTTGGCAAGAACTGCTTTTTCTGCGGTTATACAATCCCATGTTTCTTGGTGATTAACAAGATTGAGAATATGATTCGTTTCTTGATCGTTGAGGCGGCATTCAAGAGCAATCGCGCCTTGGCCTGCTGCTGGGATCATATATTCCGGATCCAAATAGTGCGTGATCACATGGTGCATATTCAGCCGATGGAGGCCTGCTGCGGCAAGGATAATACCATCGAGACCTAATTCTTCCAGTTTGTTAAGGCGTGTCTGTATATTGCCACGCAAAGGGATCGGAATAATTGATGGGTTACGATGTCGCAATTGTGCTGTGCGTCGAGGGGCGCACGTTCCAATCATAGCATTCGGCGGAAGTTCTTCGATATGTTTATAGCGTGTTGAGATAAAGCAATCTCGAGGGTCTTCACGTTCTAGGACAGCCTTAAGGTGCAACCCTTTGGGGAAGTGCCATTCCAGGTCTTTGAGTGAATGTACGGCAACGTCAATCTCACCTTTTAAAAGGGCAGTTTGCAACTCTTTTGCAAATAGCCCCTTTCCGCCAATATCACAGAGCGAACGATCAGTGATTTGATCGCCTGTTGTCGAGATAATAATAGTCTTAGAGACATGAATGCCTATTTTTTCTAAGGCTTCGCAGGCTAGCGATGCCTGTTTAAGGGCAAGGGGGCTGCCGCGAGTGCCAATGCGAAGAGATTTCATAACCCAACATAATTTCTTCATTACATATTCGAGATGCTATCACGGAACAACGACCAAGGCTATAGGCTATTGACATTTTTCGGAAGAAGCCGCTGACTTATTTGTATAAATTCTATCAGTATGCTTAAACTAAAGATGATTAGACTTGCCTCTAGGGTGAGCATTTTTAAATGTTTCGATGATTTTTTGTTGGTCAAGGTTTGTATAAATCTGGGTTGATGAAAGGCATGCATGGCCTAATAATTCTTGGATGCCTCTTAATTCAGAGCTTTCATTCATGAGATGGCTCGCGCATGTATGTCTTAGGGCATGAGGTGTTACAGAGTCTGGTAGACCCATGGACCGGCGGTAATCTCTCAGGGCTTTCTGGGCAACAGTTGCGCTCAGAACATCACCTCGTTTACCTAGGAATAGATAGGTTTTTGAGGTTATTTTGTACGGGCAAGATTCAACGTATGCTTGAATTTCTTTGGTAATGGTGTCCAGAATCGGGACCACTCTTGCTTTTCCCCCTTTGCCGACAACGTTAATTTGTCCTGAATTATGTAAGACATCGCCTTTTAAGGATAAAGCTTCACTAATTCGTAATCCTGTTCCGTAAAGTAGCATGAAAAAAGCTTTGTTGCGTTGACCGATCCAGGTATCATCAGCCATTAGTTCGATGTTATTTACCAGTTGAATCGACTGTTCAATGGTTAGTGGGCGTGGCAGTGTTTTTTTTACACGCGGTGACTTAATAGCTGAAAGTGATTCTAAGTTGATGTCATGATATTTAGAGCAAAACTTGCAGAAACTTCTGAGTGCTGACAAGGCTCTGGCAGTTGATCGCGAGGAATAATTTCTTTGATGACGATCTGCGAGCCAAGCGCGAATATCTTGAGGGGATAACTGAGAGAAGAGTTCCGTTGTGATGTTTATGTTAAGGTGGTTCGCCATAAAAGATAGGAACTGGCTAATATCATGGCTATAACTATTTGTTGTGTGGTTGGAAAACCTTTTTATGATTGATAGATGATGAATCCATTTATCGGTAATGGTTTGCATGGTCGTGTCTTTGTTTTCTATCGTATAGTTATTCAAGTTGAGTTTGGATGCAGGAACATAAGAAGCAACGTACACACTAAGTACACGAGCACCAATGTGACGAACTTCCAAGGTTAAATAGAATAACTATAACTTACCACAAATAACGATTTATTTCTATAGAATGATTTTTAATAAAATATTACATATAACTTCCATTTAATTATTTTTTTACCTATTCTGGGTATGATAGAAGAATAATTGAAAAGGATAAACGGCTATGTTTAAAATATTGTTACCTTTTTTTGTTTTTAAGATCGTGCTATCATCATCAGTCTCTAATGATTTAGACAAGTTTTCATCTCGGTTTGCTGATTTAACCCGAGACTCTTTCGGTGGGGGTGATTTGGCTGAATCACACAGTATGTATGCCTTGCACGATGCGTCTGGTGGACAAAAGAGTCCGTTTCTTGATTTTGTCGTCCAAGATAGGAAAGAGTCGCCTGAACCGGATGACTATGAAGAAAGTATGTTGGTTCTGCAAGAACAAATGCAGCGAGAAAAACTTGAACAACGTCCTTTTGATAAGGGGGGATTGGTTAATTATATCATCAGTGAATTAAAAATTAATCCAGTTGAGTTGGATCGCAGTTCTGGCACTATTATTGATCAAATTAATCTGTTAGAACGGCTCATTAATATTTATTTAAAAACATTAATTGATGATTTAACTCATGTTTTCGGCGAAAAAAGCGGGTTAAGCCAGCCTAGCTTATTAAAACCGGAACTTATTAAACGTCGTTATGGTGATGCAATTTCAATGATAAGGGAAACTTTGAAGCTGTCAATTTCATCAAGCGAGGATATGCTTAATCTGAGTTTTCGTTTTTTTGTGAGAAGTGTTGCTCATATATTGGGTGATAAGTGTAAAGTTAATCCACTAGATTCCCATACAGAATGGCAAATGAAATATGATGTCTTCCAAAGGAATATCAGTTCCATTTATAGTTTATTTGTTGCGATGAGTATCGATGAATCTAAAAATAAAGCAATGCGGGAAAATATTGAGCAGATCATCAGTCCTGTCTTGCGCGCCTATTATCTGGATTCATGTGATTACCTAGAAACTTGGTATAAAACAAAACGTTCAACGTGGTCTCAAGGTTTACAGCTTTTGGGGGCAAGGGATTCAAATACTAAGAAGATATTTGATAGTTTTGATACGTCATTTCGTACGTTATTTCCATTTGTTTTTGATAATTCTTTGACAAAGAAAAGTATTGATGACCGCCGTTCTGAATTGCTTCTATCCTTTGATAGTACTGAACGAGAGTTTGCAAGTAGTGTTAGTTCAGTCACAAGTCTCTTGAGTTGGGGGGCACCTAATCCACCACAGGAAACTCAATCGAGTTTATCCGTGGTTGTTACTGCACCTCAAGCACAAAAAGCATCGAGTGGTTGGGGGGCTTGGTGGTGATGAATTTACTTTTGTTATTGGTACGCTAATTTATTGACTGTCGGTATCCCGATGTTTATCTGATTCGGCTTTTGTTTCTTTGAATTAGGAGGAGTGATGTTACATTATGCAGTTGTTTTTTTCATCATAGCACTGATTGCGGGTTTCTTTGGGTTCTTTGGCATTTCTGGCGCTGCTATTGAGATTGCTCGAATACTTTTCTTTGTATTCCTTATTTTGTTTATTGTCTCATTTATCTTTGGACGACGCAGACTCTAAAAGGAATAGAGAGGTAGTTTTCCTCTCTATATAAGTGAGCTCGATAGACTAAAGATATAGTCCTCATTGAATTTTATAGTTTAACTTTGCCTGTAAACCTGTTTGTAAATGTTTTAGGAACAAGGTATTCAGTTGGAATTTAACTTCATCACCCAAAAGTGAAAATAACAAGGGAATACCTGGGTTAACCTTGTTGAAAATAACAACATTTGGGTCTTCACCCTCTTTGACATCGGCAATTTTTTTAGCTTCTTCAAAAGCTTCGAAAAAACCACCAATTTCATCAACTAAACCATTTTGTTTTGCGTCTAGTCCTGACCATACACGACCGCCGGCAATGGATAAGGCTTTATCAACAGGCATTTTCCGTCCATCTGCAACAGTAGAAACAAAGTGATGGTAGAATTGGTCAATGTTTTCGTCGATGAATTTTAGCTCATTTTCATTAAATTCCTTTGTCATAGACCACATCCCGGCATTATCGCCGACAGTAACCCGATCCCATGTAATCCCGTACATGGCTGTCGCTTTGTCAATGCTTGGTTTTGCCATTGCAACGCCAATGGATCCTGTAATCGTTGTTTTGTTGGCAAAAATTTTCGTGGCTGGTGCTGACATGTAATATCCTGCAGATGCGGCCACTGTTCCCATGGAAATAATAACAGGAATACCTTTGTCTATGGTTCTTTTTACAGCACGATAGATTGTTTCTGCGCCACTAACAGCACCGCCAGGTGTATTGACTCGGAACAAAACAACTTTGACCCCATCTTCTTTTGTTGCAAATTCAAAAGCTTTATCCAGTGCATCGGGTGAGTAGGGATCGTTCATATTGAGTGCTGTAACGCCTGATGTTGTAACATCAGAATCAAGAAAGATGACGCCAATCTTATTTTTTGCAATGGGGCGTTTCATGTTTGATGAATAGCCTTTTGCTGTGACAAAAGATGGCTTGCCTTCAATTTCTGCGCCGATTTTCTCTCGGATTTGGTCGCGGTAAATTAACTCATCAAGTAGTTTTTCTTTGACGGCTGATTGGTCGCCGTGGGGGGCGGTATTCATCAAGCTAACAAACGTTGTTAACTCTATTTTTCGTGAACTGGCAGTACTTTTCTGAACTGTTTCTACGACAGACTGAACAAGATGAGATAGATTTTCTTTAACCTCGGGTGTAAAATCAGCGCGCGTCATTTGATCAATAACTCCCTTGTAGTTTTCGCGACGTGCAGCTTGAACTGTAATGTTAAAGTCGTCAAGGAGATCTTTCAGAAAATAAGATTCCAAGGAGGCCCCAAGGATACTAACGGTGCCATGGGGTTGCATAAATATTTTATCGGATATTGATGCAAGATAATAAGCTGCTGTTCCGTTGCTCCCATCTCCAAAACCATAAGCAAAAGTATAGATTTTTTTTCCGGATTCTTTGAATTTTGCAAGGGCACTGCGTAACTCTTCGGCTTGTGCTGTCGAGAAATTAGTGCCGGATAGGGTTAGGTTAATTGCTTTGACGCGGCTGTCTTGAGTTACCTCGGTAATCAAGTCAATAAGTTCAATCAAGGATTGCTGACGATATTTTTCAAGCTGAGCAAGCAAACTTGATGGAAGATTGAAGTCAACCATTTTCAAACCGCCAACATCAAGTTGCAAAACAACATTATCTGACATGGGATCTGATTCCGGGTCTCCTTGTAGGGTGGAGGTGAATTTGAAATAACCGATGATGACTCCGGTAATAACTAAAAAGCCGATAATAGCAAAAAGGGATCCAAAAAATTTACGAATTTTCTTTAGCATAGTTTGTTCCTCCGCATTGGCCATGCCAACGTAATAAATGATCGAGCAACGTTAAATGTATCATAGCCTCAACAATCGGAACAGCCCTAATTCCAACGCAAGGATCATGACGTCCGGTGATTGATATGGTATGATTATTTCCATTTTTATCAATTGTTTGGCGTGGTTGCTGCGTTGAACTGGTTGGTTTAAATGCTGCGCGACAAACAATTGGCTGTCCCGATGAAATACCACCAAGAATGCCGCCTGCACGATTGCTTGTAAAATGGTTCTTAGCTGTCATTTCATCAAAGCCAGTGTTTGCTGTGACAGTGCTAAACCCATCGCCGATCTCGACTGCTTTTGCTGCATTAATGCTCATAAGTGCCTTAGCGATATCGGCGTCGAGTTTATCGTATACAGGCTCACCTAGACCTGCCGGGATGCCTTGGGCATGAAGTTCAATAAGGGCGCCAACGGATCGCCCTTGTTCTTTTATTGAGGTTAGATAATCTGTCCATTTGGAAATTAAATGGGGGTGCGGGCAAAATAATTTGTTTGCGAGATAGGGCTTACCATCCCACGGCGTTGTCAGTTTTTCATCGCCGACTTGGGTCACCGCAGCTCGGCACGTATAATCAGGAAGAAAATGGGATAAAATTTGTTTGGCAATATCGCCCGCAGCAACTCTAACTGCGGTTTCTCGGGCTGATGCTCTTCCGCCACCACGATAATCAACATGACCATATTTTTTGTGGTAGGTGTAATCAGCATGTCCTGGACGGTACAGGTTTTTATACGGATCATAGTCTGTCGATCGGTGATCTGTATTTTGGATAATAAAGGATAGGGGGGTGCCTAGTGTTTTGCCTTCGAATAGGCCAGAGAGAATTTGTATCTGATCTGATTCATTGCGTGGTGAGGTCAAAATTTTGTCTGCGCCTGGACGACGTAAATCTAGGGCGTGTTGAATTTTATTTATATCAAGAGGAATGTTCGGAGGGAGGCCATCTAAGACACCACCAATCGCTGTTCCATGGCTTTCGCCCCAGCTGGTCAGTTTCACAAGATGGCCAATACTATTGCCTGACATGATATTAATCTAGCGTAATATCCGGAGCATCAATTGCCTTCATGCCAATAACATTGTATCCACTGTCGACATAATGAACTTCACCTGTTACGCCAGAAGCTAAGTCACTGAGGAGATAGACCCCGGCACCACCAACATCATCCAAAGATGTATTGCGTTTAAGCGGGGAGTTAAATTGGTTCCATTTTAGGATGTAACGGAAGTCGCCAATGCCGGCTGCAGCTAAGGTTTTGACCGGACCTGCTGAAATTGCATTAACACGGATACCATCAGCCCCAAGGTCAACCGCAAGGTAGCGAACACTGGCTTCTAAAGCTGCTTTTGCCACACCCATAACATTATAATGAGGAACAACTTTTTCTGCTCCGTAATAGGTTAGGGTAACAATCGACCCGCCTTCAGACATGTATTTTGATGCTTCCTTACAGGTTTCTGTGAAAGAGTAGCAAGAAATGTTCATAGAATTTAAAAAGTTATTGCGGCTGGTATCGCGGTAGTTACCTTTGAGTTCATTTTTATCAGCAAAAGCAATGGCATGAACCACAAAGTCAATTTTTCCCCATTTTTTGTTAATTGTTTCAAAGGCTGTGGCAATGTCACCATCTTTAGAAACATCGCATTCTACCATAAAATCAGAGCCTAATTCCTGAGCAAGAGGCATAACACGTTTTAATAGAGCTTCACCTTGATAGGTAAAGGCAAGCTCTGCACCGTGTGCAGCAAGAGCTTGTGATATTCCCCAAGCCAAAGAATGATCGTTTGCAACGCCCATAACAACGCCGCGCTTACCTGACATTAAGCCTGTTTTTGTCATTTTATTATAAACCTTCAAAAATTGTGTTTTAGTGACAGTATACAATGCTAAGAAAGTACTGTCGATATGTTTTGATGAAATATATAACCGCTTGATTTAGTTATCAGGCATCGCGATTTCGTCGCTTCAGCACAATTACTCTGTGCTTCTGTTTGCTTGTTTTGTCGTTAATTTAAATAACGATAGACTATCGATTTTGACTTATAGCCCCTCGACAACGGAATTAAATAAATATTATGATAAATTAGGTTTTTATTCTTTGGGTTATTAATCGTATGGATATGTTTTTTTATATATGGATGGGCAAGCCAGTTTGGGTTTGGATAGCATTTATTATTATTATTCTCTCATTAATGTCTTTTGATTTAGGTGTTCTTCATAAGAAGCAACAAGAAATTAAGATCAAAGAAAGCCTTTGGTTGAGCTTATTCTATATTGTATTTGGCGTGTCCTATAGCCTTTGGATTTGGTTTTATATGGGGCCACAAGCGACGAATGAATATCTGACAGGGTATCTTGTTGAAAAGACCTTGTCTTTGGATAATATCTTCATTATGTCTCTGATTTTTAATTATTTTGGCATTCCTCATAAATACCAACATCGTGTTTTATTTTGGGGGATTCTTGGTGTCATTCTGTTGCGGGGGATAATGATTGCCTTAGGGGCTGCTTTGATCGAGCGATTTGAATGGGTATCCTTTGTCTTTGCGGGATTCTTGATTGTGACAGGGATTAAGATGTTGGTTATGCAAGATAAAGAAATAGATTTGGAAAACAATCCTGTGATTGGGTGGTTAAAATCTCATTTGAAAGTTACGCCAAAGTTGGAGGGGCATCATTTTTTTGTCAAGAAAGAAGGTGGTTTGTATGCAACGCCCTTGTTTTTGGCTCTTATTCTTATTGAGTTAGCTGATTTAGTTTTTGCTGTCGATAGTATTCCTGCTATTTTCACAATAACAAGAGACCCTTTTATTGTTTATACGAGTAACATTTTTGCGATTCTTGGGCTTAGAGCCTTATATTTTGCCATGGCAGCGATTATTCACCGCTTTTATTATCTGAAGTATTCGCTCGCGTTGGTTTTGATTTTTATCGGGGCGAAACCTTTCGTTGCTTGGTGCATGGGAGAGGAAAAGATAGCCCCCGCTTTATCACTGAGTGTTACATTTATTTTGATTTGTAGCGGTGTTCTGGTTTCCCTTTTAAAGACTCATGAGACGTCAAAGAATCAGCGGTGATAGATCTGTTGCGTCCTTGATTTTTTGCGGCATAGAGCGCCATGTCGGTTGACTCAATCAGTTGTTTTGCTGTGTTTGCTTGATCTGGATAAGTTGCAATTCCAATGGATGACGTAATCGGGTCGAGTTGTTTTCCTGCATTTTTCAAGACGATTCTTTGTATTTTCTTGCGGAGCACTTCAGCGCGTTCGTGGGCGATTTTTGTTGTTGTTCCGGGCATAATAATTGCGAATTCTTCTCCTCCCATACGACAGGCAATATCTGATGCTCTTACATTTTTCTTTAAGACGCCACTGACTTCTTGAAGGACGATGTCGCCAACATCATGACCGTATGTATCATTGAATTTTTTGAAGTGATCGATATCAATAATTAGCAAGCTAAGATTTTGATTTTTTCGTTCAGCGCGGGATAATTCAATTTTCATACTCTCATCAAAATAACGTCGGTTATAAAGACCGGTTAACGAATCGATAATGGACTGTTGTTGCAGTCTTTCACGCAAGCGGATGTTTGATAAAGACAGAGCAATATGGTCTGCAAAACTAAGAGCTAGTCGAGATATTTCTGCAATATGATCTTTGAATGTACCGTCAACAGAATAGAGGGTCATGAGTCCGATTAACTCTCCTTGGGCAGTTAGGGGGATGCAGATTTGCCCTTCAATAACAGCATTATCATAATGATAGCAAGAAACTTGGTCCTTTGGGTCCTTTACTGTATAGGGTTGACTGCGTCTAAGAGCCCAACAATCTTCTTTTTTGATCAAGTCAACATTGTCATTGGCTTCACCCCATCGTAATGCAAGTTCCATGTGCCCCGTATCCGGAGTACTTAGGTACACAGCCCCATGAACATCATCAAAAAGCTTTTCTGCAAATTTTTCAATAGGGGTAAGGGCTTCCGCAATTGTTAGGCAGGCTTGAAGTATGCCGTTCATACTATTGAGTTCTTCGGTTATGCGGGTGTGGTTTTTAAGTTCTTTAAATTTATTTTGCAATTCATCATTGGTTTGTCTTAGTTCTGCTTCATATTTTTGTCGCATTGTTACATCTTGGATTTGTGCCACAAAAAATGAATCTTCGTCATTGGTCGATAGGAAAAGTGTCATGGTTGATACTGTAGAGATAACTTTACCTGATTTCGTTAACATAGGGCTTTCAATTGTATAATTCTTGATACCAATTTCTGTTAATTTTTGAAAAGGCAGGGAGTTTTGGTCTCTTAAATGCTCAGGTAAGAGTGCCTTAATATTAAGACCAAGGATTTCAGTATCGTTATAACCAAGCATGGCACATAGAGCTTGGTTAACTCTGATAATTTTATTTTTCATATTAAGTACCATCATCCCAATAGGGGCGTGATCAAAAGAGTTTCTAAATACTTTTTCGCTTTGCGTCAGCTTGTTTTCATATATTTTTTGTTCGGTAATATCACGAATAATAGCAATAAAAAGACGTTTTTGACGTGCATTAATATCCTTAAACTTTAGTTGGGCATCAAATTCTGTCCCATCATGTCGTTGACATTTTTTTTCTCGCCATTGTCCATAGGAGGTATATAAAAAATTTTGAAATTCCTCTTTATGAACACTGAAGAGTTCGTGTAGCTTTACATCTTTTATTGCGCTCGGCGGAACGTTAAAGGCGGAAAGTGCTATTTGATTAATTGAATCTATCTTGCCGTCTTCAGAAAATACAATAACGCATTCACCGATGTTATCAATGATTGCCTGTATCCGCGATTCGCTATCACTAAGCATTCTAGCTGAATCAATTGCCCCTTTTTCAGCATTTATTGAACGTCTAAAGATCGGTAATATATGCCAATTTAGCATTTTTATGAAGAATAAGATAAACAGACCAATTATGGGAAGAGCAATGTACATTTGGTGTCGCAAATCTTTTTCAAGTTCATCAGCATTAACTAAAATGGCGAATTTGAGATTTAAATTTTTTAAGTTCTCGACGACAAAAATATTTTTAGGGTGATTAAAATTGGTAAAAGCTTTGCCAATCGGTGTGATGCTATTAAAGGTATCGATTGCATTATGAGTCCAAGTTATATCTTCTGATGTTTTTGACGCTAAACAATGGTTGAGATCCGTATCTGATGGGGAGCAAATGACCTTAATTTCACTGGGGGAAAATTTGTTATTGCTGTTGATGATGTCAGTTAACCCACTGAGGGCTTTTTGAATCTCAATATATCCGACGATTTTATGATTGACTGTTAAGGGGAGTTTAAACGATATATGCCATCCGTTGTCGCGAATAAGTTGAATGAGTTGATTGGGTTCAAGAGGTAGGGTTTTTTTGGGGTGGATTATAAAAGTTCCTGAATTATACAGAACAGTTCCATTCTTGGATGTAATTTTTGCTGCTGTATAGTCTTGAGAGATGAGGAGTATGGATAAATCAGGTATATCTTTCTTTTTAAGTTCTTTGTTCTTAGGTGAAATGTGACTTTGAATTGCTGAAACAGCTCGTCGAACTTCGAAAACTTCATGATTAATCGTTTCATTTAGAACCAAAGATTTTAGTTCAACGTATTTTTCAAGGGATGTTCTGAGAAATAGCTCATTTTGTGAGGCTAGCATCAT
This sequence comes from Candidatus Paracaedibacteraceae bacterium, assembly GCA_019636055.1. Taxonomy (NCBI): domain Bacteria; kingdom Pseudomonadati; phylum Pseudomonadota; class Alphaproteobacteria; order Holosporales; family Candidatus Paracaedibacteraceae; species Candidatus Paracaedibacteraceae bacterium. Next base: position 275,996 of record JAHBYH010000001.1, on the reverse strand, counting down.
AGCGCCAAAGAATACAGAGGACATAATTGCTTGAGTAAGCATTGAGGTTGAGAAGAACTTGATTTGCCGATCTTCTTCATTGCCGTGCATTTTGCAAGAAGAACGAATATCGCCCCAGATAATAATCATGCCGATGTTTACCAAGGTCAGAGCGATCGCATACGGAAGAGGCATTGCAAAATTATTAAGCCAGGTATAAACAAGCTCAAATTTATGGAAAGATTGGACTATTCCTTGAATGGCAATGAAGAGAAGTATGAAGTTGATTGTTTCTAGATATGAAAGATACTTAGTATTAGGGTTATATGTTGTGTGACACATCAGAAAACCAGCCATGGCCCAAGCTAGGTGTGGGAAAATATTTCTTGCTTTGGAGAAATAATCAAAAAATTCGCCTGTAGGGAATAAGTAAATATAGGGTGAAAAGCCCGTCATACAAAACCCGACAATCAAAAGGGAATTTATGATGATCAGTATAGCCAGTATTAATTTAATCTTGGCCATGCGCGGGGTTCTTTCTCTGCTTTTTGCTAAGAAGAGAAGGGCTGAGAAAACAATTGACCAAACACTAAAAAAACCCAGTGGGGCAGTATTCGTAAATAGGGTTATGAGGTGTTTGCTATTAATAACCCACCCGAGTACTACCATTGAACCTAGAGTTAACAGAGCTAATCCCAATAATAGATATATTTTCTTTGTTGGGATTTCTTTCATAAATGATCCTCAACAGGTCTGGGATTATGTTGGTTATCGATGGCCACAAAAGTAAATACACCTTCTGTTACCTTGAGGGTTTCATTTGATCGTCTGCGACGAACCCAAGCTTCAACGCGAATTGTCATGGATGTCCTGCCCACCTTAACAAGTTCTGCATAGCATGAAACTTCATCGCCAACAAAGACCGGTTTGTGAAAGGTAAAACCATCTATTGCAACGGTAACAACCCTGCCGTTTGCTTTAAGTGCAGCAACAGTGCCGGCAGCAAGGTCCATTTGTGAAACAAGCCATCCCCCAAAAATATCGCCATCAGGATTGGCATCGCGAGGCATAGCGATAGCGCGTGATGCAAGGTGGTGGTTTTGTGGAATAAATTTATCAGCCATGGTTGTTCCTATCGTCTAAGATACTTTATTTTATGGCTTTGACTATTAAATTAGGGTTAACTTTGTCCTGATAAGGCAAGATTATTTCAATTCAGTCAGATTTCAAATTGCGTTGTTGTTTAGACAGGATTATCCTAATAGGAGAGAGGGCGTGTCTAATGATTATTCGGTGTCTTATTTGTTTTCTTTTCTGTTCTTATGGTTATGCATCTGTTATTCATTTATCTGTTCTGAATAAAATATCAGCAAAGAAAACCCCCTTAGTTCTTCGAGATAAAAAAATTGCTTCTATTCATGATCTTATTGTGCATGTCCAACAAGAACGTCGAGAAAAAGACCCATTTATTGGCAATATTGACTTTGTCTTAGTCAAAATTCTCCTGAATCAAGGGGAGGAAGAACCCATTATTTTGTATGACGGTGAGCTTAGTTCATCAACAAGGTACCCTCAGATGCCGTTAGAGCACCCGTTGTATGATGTTATGTTGGATTATATAGAGGATTAAAACCATGTTGCCAATGTTTGTTAATAAATCAGCCGATGCCGTAAAAATTATTTTTTGTACACAAGATTCATTGGCTGGCTTAAAAGAGGGGTTGTCCGACTCTTCTTGTTGTTGGTTGGATTCTCTTAATTTTGAGGCAAAACAGGAAACGTTGGCATTACTGCCAAATGAAGAAGGGAAGATAGGGACAGTTTTATGGGGGATTGGTGATTCTAAATGGCAGATGGCTGCTTTGGCTTCTAAATTACCGGTTGGCGTTTATTATATTGACGATTGGTCTGGGGTTAATCCGGAACTAGGATGTTTAGCATGGGCCTTATCTCAATACCGGTTTGATCGATATAAAATAACATCAACGCAAACATGCCCCAAACTCGTAGTTCCAGAAAATGTAAACCTAGAATGGGTCGCTGCTGCTTATGATGCTATTAAGACGATTCGTGATTTGATTAATACACCTGCCGAAGACTTGGGGCCTGCGGAACTAGCGGAATTTACGCGTGGTTTGGTAGAAAAATTTCAGGCTAAGCTCACTATTATATCAGGAGAGGAACTGGAACGTGAATATCCGGCAATTCACCGAGTTGGGCGGGCTGCGGTATCTGAGCCCGTGTTAATTGACTTTAAGTGGAGTCATTCTCGGCCAATAAAGACATTGGTTCTTGTTGGTAAGGGCGTTTGCTTTGACTCGGGTGGGCTTGATATTAAACCATCCTCAGGGATGCTGACAATGAAAAAGGATATGGGTGGGGCTGCTCATGTTCTGGGGCTTGCTTCTATGATTATGTCTATGAACTTACCTGTTGATTTGCGTGTTCTGATCCCGGCGGTTGAGAATGCTATTTCAGGCAATGCAATGCGCCCGATGGATGTGATTAAAACGCGAAAGGGGACGACTGTTGAGATTGGTAATACAGATGCCGAAGGGCGGTTAATTTTATCTGACGCCTTATTTGAAGCAAGTCAAAGTGCTCCTGACTTAATTATTGATTTTGCAACTTTAACAGGGGCTGCGCGTATTGCTATGGGAACTGAACTCCCAGCCCTGTTTTCTAACAATGATGATGTGGCTAATAGAATCTTGCGGAATGGTCGAGACTGTGAAGACGAATTATGGCGAATGCCTTTGTATAAACCATATAATAAACACTTGAGGTCACAGATTGCAGATTTAAATAATATTGGGAAATCACCTTATGGAGGCGCAATTACGGCAGCTTTGTTTCTTGAGCATTTTATTGGTAAAGACTGTCCTTGGGTTCATATTGATCTTATGGCTTGGAATTTAGCGAGTATGCCTGGGCGTCCCGAAGGTGGTGAGGCAATGGGCATATTGGCTGTGTATAATTATTTAAGAGAATGGCTAAATTAACTAATTTTTAATTAAGTTTGCATGATTAAGGGTTTTTTAATAAAATTATAGACATAGAGTTCTATCTGTGTGATTTAGTTTAATGAATAAATTTATACACTTCTTAATGATAACTGTTGCGATCTGTTTGCCTTTTGATGGGAATGCAGCCTCTGGAAAGCATAAAAAAAAGAATCATGGAGCCCAAAATAAAAAAACAACTGTCGTCAAAGATAAGGGGTTGCCAGATACAACCATGCGTGTTTCATTGCTAGAGGCAAGGCTGTCAAAGCTAGAAGGAACAACGTTAAAAGTAACGCAAAAAGATTTAGCAGAGGGTAAAGTCCCTAAACCGATTGCGTCATCTGCTAATCCAAAAAGTTCGATTAAGTTGGGTGGTCAGATCAATAGAATGGTTGCGCATCGGGATAACGGAAAACGCAGTCAGATTGAATATTTGGATTCTACCGCGAGTTCAACGCGGTTTAATATAACAGGTACAACCAATATTAATCCTAAATTGCAAGTTCAAGGTGTTATCGAAACAGAACTAACAGATGGCGTTCAATCCTTTTCATCGGATGCTGATATTGGCTCAGCTCCTGCTGGTTCTTCTTTTAGTGATGCAAGTCCAATTTTACGAAATCGACGGTTAGAGGCTGTCTTTAAGCATGATAAATTCGGAACAGTTTACCTTGGTAAAGGCTCTACATCCAGCGATGGTGTTTCTGAAGTGGATTTTTCAGGAACAACGGCTGTAAGCAACGCATCGGAAGGCGGCAATAACTTAGGTGGATTCCGTTTTTACAACAAAACAGCGAGGACTTCTGTTGGACAGAGAATTGCTTCTGATGCTATTCGTAATATGGATGGTTTGCAACGAGCCAACAGGCTGCGCTACGATTCGCCGGCTCTAAAAGGATTTGTTATCGGTTTGACCCATACCAATGAGGAACAATCTGACCAAAGTATTAAGTACGCGGGAAGTTTTGGTAAGACAAAAGTTGGGGCTGCTATCGCGCATACATTCCAACCTCGTGCTGTCAGTGGCGGACAATCTCGCCGACGCCATACATATCATGGATCCTTTGCTATTTATAATGCAGGGTTTAGTTTTAGCGCTGCATACGGTATGGAAAACTATCGATTAAAGAATTTCTTACAGTTACAGAAACGTAAGGACGCTAAATTCTGGTTTGTGAAAGTTGGTTATCAGACTAAGTTTATTGCTTGTGGTAACACAGCGATGGCATTAGATTTCACCTATAACCGTGCCAATACATTAGCAGAAAACAATTTCCTTCTTGCTAATCGTGAAAAGGCAAAAAGCTATGCCTTTACTGTTGTCCAGAACTTTGATGTTGCCGCAACTGAGCTTTATTTTGTTGCCCGTCAATATCATTTTGAACAGCCGTATTCATCCTTTAAAGACGCTTTTGTTATCTTGGTGGGTACCCGTGTTAAATTCTAAGGTTTTTTTTGGGTTTTTAGCTCTGTCCTTGTCTGCTTGTGGTGATTACAAGCCTGAGACGCTGCCTGAACCGAATGCAATGAAAGATGGTCCCGGACTGTTTTCTGGACACGATGGTGCCTTTGTTCTTTACCAAAGCGCCGATCAAACGACTTGTGAATGTCCATCACATGCAAGTGATGGCAAATAGACGAAATCGGTTTACACAGAGTCAATTCTAGCTAATTTCTTTATAAAACGGCTATGCAAAGCAGCGCCACTCACGTACTATAACGTGAGTTTGACGTAAAAACCTGTGGGTCTATAAAATCTGGCATTCTCGGGCTAGAAAGTTTCGGTTTTCGAAGAAAGCTGTAAGAATTTCTCGATCGAGAATCTAATTAAAGCACTAAGTTAACGACAGTTCGACATAAGAAGGTCTATCCAGCAATAGAATCCGTCATCCTCGACTAGAAATTCTAAGTTTTCGCAAGAAAACGCTAAGGATTTCTTGATCGGGGATCCAGATAACCATAAAAAACGTAGATCTCCAATCAATCAAAGCTAAGGTTTTCTAGCGAAAACCTAGCTTTGCTAGTCGGAGATGACGAGCGTGTCTGATCTTTCTTATATCGAACTCACGTTAAGCTATCTTCTTATTGGGGTTTTCTTATCTTTCTCAAAAGGAGAGCGGTGATTTTTACTACGATCTTAAGATTTTTGTCTGGTAGTTCGGATCATATCAACCTAAAGGACTATATCTCTGTTGAAAAAGAACGATAAAGGGTATCAATGAGCATATTTAGATAGTCCTTTTGATTCTTCTCTTTTTGATTTGGATCTAAGAAAAAGGACGGTATGGTGATAAAAGGCGTCGAAGCAGACATCATGATCATATAACTAATCATATCTGGATTTAACTCTGTCCTGACATCGCCTTTCACCTGATAATCTCTAATTTGGCTAGAAAATGAAGACAGAGCAGGGTTATCAACCCCCTTCAAGGAAGGACCCGTTTTTTCTAAATTTTGCCAAGCAATAAGTTTTGCAATTTTAGGGTTATCTCTATAGAAAATATAACGTTGTGTTATAACAGTCTCTAAGAACTCTCGGAATGGTCGGTTACTTTGAGTTTCAAGATCGCTTATTGTTTTATCGTAATATTGTTCAAGTAAGTAAGATTTTGCTTTTTTCCAGAGATCCTGCTTGTCCTCGAAGTGGTGGTATATCAAACTTTTATTGGTTTCAGCTTGTTTTGCGATATCACTTATGGATGTTCCTTCAAACCCCTTGTCGATAAAGATCTGAATTGCAGATTCTAAGATTTTTTGCCGTGTCGGATTACTTTTTTTTGTGTTGCTCATCTTAACTCTCCTTATATAATAAATACAACATACTGAACGATCGGTCAATTTTTTTATTGACATGCTTGGATTTTAGAGGTAGTTTGTTGAATATTGAATGAACGTTCGACAAGTTGAAGGGAAGAAAAATGAATTTTAATTATATAAAAAAAGTCTATTCATTGACTGGTATGCTCGGGTTAGCTGGTGCTGTATGTGCGTCAGATCACTCGATACAGTCAGCCAGACAAGATATTATAACCTCAGATGTTTCAGTCCAACAAAAAAGTAATGTTGATCTGTTAAAAGAAATGTTCGCTAAAGGGCTAACCAATATGAAGGCAGGTCGATGTGACTTTGAGCATTTGTATTCACCAGACTATAGGCAAAACGTTGATGGGAAAACACTAAACTACGAGCAATTTGTTGCTCATTTGGATGATTTGCATAAAACCTTGAACTCATTAAAAATAGAATTCCTCGATATTGTGAGCGAGGGAGATAAAGTCGCAACACGCCATAAAGCTTATGGCGTAAAGAAAAATGGGGATGTGGTCGAGGTCTTGGTTGTTGCTATTTTTGGATTTAAAAATGGTAAAATAATCTCGTGTGATGAGCTAACTCATTTGATCAAAGGGGCAAAGGAAGACAAGGAAATTGGTTCTCGCCACTAAAATTTTCTAGTGCTCCTTAGAACTTTGACGCTCCCACATGGATTTGTATAACCCGTCTTGGGCTAACAGAACTTTGTGGGATCCACGCTCAACAATTGTGCCGCTATCTAAGACTAAAATCTCATCCGCATGGGTTATGGTTGATAACCGGTGAGCAATAATAATCGTTGAATGTTTTTTAGAAATGCTCTCTAGGCTCTTTTGGATTTGCTTTTCAGTCCGTGTATCCAAAGCAGATGTTGCTTCGTCAAACAAAAATATTTTGGGCTTTTTAAGCAAGGTCCGTGCAATCGCTACGCGTTGTTTTTCTCCGCCGGATAGTTTTAATCCGCGTTCACCAACAAGAGAGTTGTATCCGTCGGGAAGGGATATGATAAAGTCATGAATTTGCGCGGCTTTTGCGGCCTCAATGAGTTCATCGTCATGGGCACTAGGATTGCCGTAACCAATGTTATACTTAATTGTATCGTTAAATAAGACTGTATCCTGAGGGACAATACCAATCAATTGACGAACAGAATCTTGTCTTACCAGTTTAATATCTTGCTCGTCAATTTTTATAGCCCCAGATGTTGGGTCATAAAAACGGAATAATAAGCGACTGATTGTTGATTTACCGGCCCCACTTGATCCAACAATCGCAATTGTTTTCCCTGCTGGGACGGTGAACGAAACGCCTTTGAGGATCGGTCGTCGTTCTTCATAGGCAAAAGATATATCATCAAATTGAATATGACCTGATCTGAATTCAATATCTGGTGCATTGTCAATATCCTGAATGTCTTGTGGAACATCCAAGAGTTCGAACATATGTTCCATGTTGACAAGAGCTATTTTAATTTCTCGGTAAGCAAAACCAAGAAAATTCAAGGGGATGTAAACTTGTAGAACAAAGGCATTTAAGGCGACAAAATCGCCGATCGTCAGGATGTTATCTCGGACATGAGATCCGGCCATGATCATGATTAAAACAAGGCCAATCGTAATGATTACAGTTTGTCCGGAATTTAAGAGACTGAGTCCCAATCGATTGATGACAGCTGCTATTTTATAGGATTCGAGGGCGTTCCCATAACGAGCCAATTCATGGTGTTCATTGTTAAAGTATTTGACCGTTTCGTAATTGAGTAAACTGTCAACAGCACGAGATGTTGCTTTGTTATCTGTTTCATTCATCCTACGGACATAGCTAATTCGCCATTCAGTGATTGCGAGGGTAAAAATAATGTAAGCAATAATTGTTGTGAGGATGACTAATGAAAAACTTAGTCCATATAAGTAAGCAAAAATCCCTGCAACAAGGATAATTTCAATTATGGTGGGGATAATATTGATGGTTAAAAAAATTAATAAGGTTTCGATGGCTTTTGTCCCGCGTTCAATCACGCGGCTTAGGCCACCCGTTTGTCGTTCGAGATGAAACTTTAAAGATAGATTGTGGATATGTTTAAAGACGAGTAGTCCAATTTGCTGAATAGCAGACTGGGTGACTTCCGCAAAAATTGCATCCCTCAGTTCAGCAAAGAGCTGTCCAAAAAGGCGAGCGCTCCCATAAGCAATAATCATAAAAATCGGAACGACAACAAGTTCTCCATATTTTGCACTTAGAATATCAACAGCACTTTTGTAAAAGAGGGGGGAATAAAGCAATAATATTTTGCTAATTAACAGAAGGGCAAAAGCTAAAATGAAACGAATCTTTACCGATGATTTAGTCGCCCACAGATGCGGCCATAGTCGGCGTAAATAACCAAGATTAAATTTCATTTTTGTTGGGATTTGTGTTCCGGCCATGGATTCGTCCTAATAGGCGTTGATAAAAGTTAAAAGCTTGTCTATATCATAATCTGTTGTCATTTCTGTACAACATAGCAACAGTAGATTATCATAATCTTTCCCCAGAAGTCTTGAGACAGAAACGCCTGCCAATAGCCCCTGATTGGCGGCATCATCAATAAATTTTTGGCTGCTAAAGGGAACGCGCACAACAAATTCATTAAAAAAGGAAGTATTCAAAACAGAGATTCGCTCAGTTTTGTCTAATTTTTCCTTGAGTTGGATAGCTTTGGCATGATTCGTTTTTGCTAGACGTTGTAGGCCAACCTCGCCTAATAAGGTCAGGTGAATTGTAAAAGCCAAGGCACATAACCCCGAGTTTGTGCAAATATTACTGGTCGCTTTTTCTCGGCGAATATGTTGTTCACGGGTGGATAAAGTTAATGTGTAACCTCTTTTCCCATCTGCATCTACTGTTTCCCCACAAATTCTACCGGGCATTTGTCGTAAATAAGTTTGCCGTGTGGCAAACAACCCAACAGTGGGGCCCCCGAAGTTAAGACCAACACCAAGGGCTTGTCCTTCGCCACACACTATATCTGCCCCCATGTCGCCTGGTGCTTTTAACAGGCCGAGAGAGACAACTTCATTAAAACAAACAATCAATAAAGTTCCTGTTTTATGACAGGTATCAGCAAGCTGAGTAAAATCATGCACGTGCCCAAAGAAATCAGGATATTGGACAACAATACAAGCTGTATCTTCCGTAATATTAAAATGCTCAGATTCACCCGTTGGCATAGGGAGGTTTTGGTCAACATCAAACTCACAATGATGGCCATATGTTTTGATAACATCCGAATAATGAGGATGGATATTACTCGATAAAATAGCCTGACGGCGTTTGGTGATACGCTGTGCCATCATAACAGCTTCGGCCGTTGCTGTGGCACCGTCATACATGGACGCATTAGCCACATCCATGCCTGTTAGTAAACAAACTTGCGTTTGAAATTCAAACAAATATTGAAGAGTTCCTTGTGAGATTTCCGGTTGATAGGGGGTATAGGATGTTAAGAATTCTCCCCGTTGAATCAAATGATCAACTGCTGTAGGAATGTGATGTCGATAACAGCCAGCCCCGAGGAAGAATGGAGCATCTCCGGCTTGTGTTGTATTTGCTGCATGCCTTTTAAAGAAACGATCGACCTCAAGCTCAGACTGGTGCTTTGTTAACGATGGAAATTCTGGGTTGAGCAAATTTTCTGGGATATCTTGAAATAAATCATCAGGTGATGTCACGCCAATAGCTTTGAGCATATCTTGACGAATTGCATCGGTATGAGGGAGGTAACGCATGTTTTAAGCCCCGATAAAAGTTTTGTAAGCAGCTTCATCCATAAGCGTATCCAGTTCAGAAGGATTTGAAAGCTCAACTTTAAAGAACCAGCCCTTAGTTTCAGGGGAGCTGTTCACGAGATCAGGTGTTGCTTCCAGATCTGGGTTGATCTCGATAATTTTGCCTGATACGGGGGCATAGACCTCACTTGCTGCCTTAACTGATTCCACAACGGCTGCTTCTGCTCCTTTGCTTATATCTTTTCCAACGGCAGGCAGTTCAGTGAAGACAATGTCGCCGAGTTGGGATTGAGCATAATCCGAAATACCAACAGTCCCTGTGGTACCATCGATTAAAATCCATTCGTGTTGATCGCTATATTTTTTCATTCAATCCTCTATTTCTTATACTGTGTTGGTACAAAGGGTAGTTTTGCTATTTTAACAGGGTAGTGGGTATCGCGAATATTGACCGTTAATCCTTTTGTCGACGTGTTATTCGTGATATACCCCATGGCGATCGGATGTCCTAGAACAGGGCTTTGTCCGCCACTGGTCACAACGCCAACAGGGTTGCCAGCAGCATCATGAATGCTGCATCCTTCTCGGGGGATGGATCGCGATTCTGGAATCAAGCCAATCCGTTTGCGTTGGGGCGTATCTTTGAGTTCAGTCAGGACGCGTGGTGCACCGGCAAACTTTCCCTCAAGACGACGTCGTTTGCCTATGGCCCAGGCAAGACTAGCTTCAATGGGCGAGGTTTTGGAATCAAGTTCATGGCCATATAGGCATAAACCGGCTTCCAGTCTTAGGGAATCACGAGCGCCAAGACCAATCGGCTTTACATCCTCGTGATCAAGAAGCGTTTTGACAATATGAAAAGCATGGTCTGAACCACAAATAAACTCAAAACCATCTTCACCGGTATAACCGCTACAACTTAGAATAACGTTATAGTCCAGAATGGTTGTCTTTTTCGTTGTCATAAAAGCCATAGAAGATGCCTCGGTGCATAAGGTGGACAGGATCGTCCTTGCTTTTGGGCCTTGGAAGGCAACCATGGCTTTATCAAACAGAGGGACAAAATCGACCGATGGGAGAGCATTCCTTAGAAAGTCAAGGTTATGGTGTTTTCTTCCTGCATTGACGACTAAAAGAAAACCGTCTTCTAATCTTGAGATCAAGAGGTCATCTTCGATTCCCCCCTGATTATTGAGTAAAAGACTATATTTTATATGGCCAATTTCTAATTCTTGCAGGTCTGTGGGAAAAATCTTTTCAAGTTCTATTGCCGGATTGTTCGGGACAAAAATAGCCCCCATATGAGACACATCAAATAGTCCTGCGGCTTGGCGAACATGGCGGTGTTCTTGGATGATCCCTGTTGGATACTGAACGGGCATGTCATAGCCTGCAAAAGGCACCATTCTTGCGCCAAGATCGCGGTGCAATTGATCTAAAGGGATTGAGCTCAAAGTCGGTGCTGTGATCATTGTTTAGCCCTCATAAACAGTTCATATAATTGTTCAGGTTGAGTTTGGAAGCAAGGACAAGAAGCAATGAGTGGCCGAGCGACGATGTGACGAACTTCCAAGTTCAAATGGGATAGCTATATATTTAGATTAGGACAAAGATGTTGCATAACACAAGAGGGCTAATCTAAATTTTGATCAATACGATCTAGAAAAACAGATTCAATGGTTGTAAACAGCGTTAATTGTAAAAACCGTAAAGGCCATCCGGCAAATAAAACAGATATTTTGTTCTGGCGGATCATTGCTTTAAAAACAGTCCACGTGCTTTGTGATTGAGACGGGAGCGTATGTTGGACTCTTGTCATTAATGTCACTAGGGGGCCTGTTATCCCAGAGTATATAAACGAAGTTGATATTCCTGCAAGAACGTAATCGTAGCTATTTAACGGGGTATTATCTCGGTAGTTTTTGATTGTTTGACGAATCATCCGGTCAGACATTAAATAGACTGTGCAACCAAAGGAACTATTAAAAAAGGAGAGCCCTGCGCCACGATAGAAATCTTTTTTCTCAAAATATTTTAGAGTTGACCAAGAAAATGAGTTGCTTTGAGTGTTCAATAGAACAGACACACGGCTCATGGGCGTTACGATAATAGCTTCGCAAGCACCAAAAACACAACCGGCAAATAATTTTCGTAGATAGGGAAACTCTTTGGACAGTTCGGGATCAAAATTATGAAATAGGGATTGGGAATAGGTCCAAGCGGGAAGCATATAGATACTTCTTGTGCTCTCTGAGATCAAACGTGGTAGAAGTCCTCGATAAAAGGTGGATAAACCGCTTTTTGATAGTTGCTTTACTGTTTGAAAGAGCGATGTATTATAAACCTGTTGGTTTTGTGTTACTGCATCAATTGGTGTTCGAATTGATGCTATAGCAACGGGGCGGGCTGCCATATACCACCAAGGAATAATGCTATTTTGTTCTTGAGATGGTGCTAAATTAGCAACGGACAAAAGGACGATCAAAAATTTCAACGTAAAACCGTAGTTATTTCAAATTTCTTCTTATATACTAGTATGAAAAATCAAGGAAAGGAATATCAGAATGATTAATGTTGGCTCTCAGGCTCCTGACTTTACGTTAAGTTCAGATGCAGATGGTATTGTTACTTTGTCCAAATTAAAAGGGAAGAAAATTGTTCTTTATTTTTATCCCAAAGACAATACCAGCGGTTGTACTAAACAAGCTTGTGAGTTTAGGGATAATCTAACCAGTTTTAACCAGAAAGATGTTGTTATTTTAGGCGTTTCAAAGGATCCAATAAAATCCCACGCGAATTTCCGCACGAAACAAGATTTGAATTTTCCCCTGTTGTCTGATGAATCTGGGGAGGTTTGTGAAAAATATGGCGTTTGGGTTGAAAAATCAATGTATGGTCGCAAATATATGGGTATTGATCGCTCAACTTTTCTGATTGACGAGAATGGGATTGTTCAAAAAATCTGGCGAAAGGTTAAAGTGACAAACCACGTTGTTGATGTTTTGAAGAGTTTATAATGATATCTCCTAAACACATTGCCTGGCTTATTTTTTTGATGAATCTTGTCGTGATTTCATCAATTGATATCTATATTCCTGCAGCGCCGTATTTAGGCCATGTATTTGATGTTTCGGATTCTGCTATGAAATTAACTTTTCTGGCAAGCCCGTTTTTTTCGTCTTTTGGGGGGATACCTTTTGGTCGTTTTTCCGATCGATTTGGGCGTCGGCGTTTTCTGTTTGTCGGTATGATGCTATACATCGTTGGGTCGGGATTATGTATGGTGGCAAATGGTATTGAGATGTTTTTTATTGGTCGGTGTATCCAATCGTTAGGCACAGGGGGCTTATCTGTTTTAAGTGGGGCTATTCTTGCTGATATTTTTACAGGGGCAACATTGGCTCGCTATATGGGAATTTTTGCAAGTATTTACCCAGTTGTTTTTGCTTTGGCGCCGATTATTGGGGCTGAGATTTTGGAAAGACTCGGTTGGCGCTATATTTTTGCATTGATCACTTTTGGAATGATATTTATCTCTGTCTTGTTCTATATATGGGTTCCTGAAACCAACTCGGTTCATGAAAAAAAACAAACAGATAAAAGTGGGGTTGCGGGAATGCGAACCTTGTTGACAAGCTTACCTATATTCTTATTAGTTTCCATCCATTCTTTACCGATCAGTTTCAATGGTATTTTCACCGTCAATAGCCCCTTTATCTATATTGATGTTTTTATGATGACACCGCGCGAATTCTCATATCTTCAAGCCATGCCGGTTGCCACTCAGTTTATTGGTGCTTATATCTATAAGTCTATTGTTGAGCGCATTGGTCTTATAAAAAGTTTAAAGTTTGGGATGGTGACAAGTATCTTTTTTGTTCTTGTTGCTGGTTTGATGGCTTTTGATTTTATTCCGGATGATCCATATTTAATTATCGCTGTTGTCTCAATATTTTCATTGGGTTCGACATTTATGATCTCGTCAGCATCGACCATGATCCTTGATGGTAATCCTGGAAATAAAGGTTTGACAATGTCGTATATCTCGTTAATGCGGAATTTATTTATGATTGTTATTATCGGGCTAACATCAAGCCTAAGCTACCGCGAGGTTAATCCAATTCTGATGTATCTTATCGCGACTGCTGTTATTCAAGTTTTACTTATTCACCACCAAGTTAAAGAACGTCATGTTTAAAAAATCGACATTGCTGAAATTGATTAATTTTTGGCCGCCCTATTTGGGGGCTGGGATTCGGATTAAACATATATCTGACGATATTACCTCTATTCATGTGGAGATGAAACTCAGACGGTGGAATCGTAATTATGTTAAAACGCAATTTGGTGGTTCTTTGTATGCCATGACAGATCCATTTTTTATGTTGATTCTGATGCAACATTTAGGCAAAGACTATATTGTTTGGGACAAGGCTGCAACGATTCGCTTTAAAAAGCCAGGTCTAGGGGCAGTCTATGCGCATTTTGAAATACCGGCTGAAAAATTACAAAAAATTCGTGATGCCGCGAATAGTTCTTATAAGGTCGAACCAACTTTTACCGTCAATGTTGTTGATAAAGATGGGACTGTTATCGCTGAGGTAGATAAACTGCTCTATGTGCGTCGACGGGACGCGAAACGGGATGACTCTAATTAACGTGAGTTCGATATAAGAAGGTCTATCAAGCAATAGAATCCGTCATTCCCTGCTAGAAATTCTCGGTTTTCAAGGAAAACCGTTAAGAATTTCTTGATCGGAAATCCAGACAACCATAAAACAAACATAGATCTCGAATCAATCAAAGCTAAGGTTTTCTAGCGAAACCCTAGCTTTGCTCGTCGGAGATGGTGTGCGTTCTGATGGTTCTTATGGCGAACTGACGTTAATTAAAAATAAGACTCATTAATCTGCTTTAAAACAACCGCTCCTTTCTTACGAAGGGAAGTTGTGGAAGAATCTATTGCCGCATAGCATCTACAGCTATGACTAAATTGCTTTTACTTTTAATAAGGTAATTTGGTTCCTATGGCGACGCATAATTTCGAAGTGATAGCCATGGATATTAAAAGACTGACCGACTTCCGGGATGAGGCGTACTTCATATAAAACAAGACCTGCAATAGTTGCTGCTTCTTCATCAGGTAGTTCCCAGTCTAATTGGCGGTTGACGTCGCGAATGGTGACAGTGCCGTCGATTACATATGAGCCGTCGTCTTGCGGGCGGATTCCCTTAACAGCAATATCATGTTCGTCGGTGATATCGCCAACGATCTCTTCTAAAATGTCTTCGAGTGTTACGATTCCATTGAAAACACCATATTCGTCAACGACAACAGCAAAGTGTTCACGGCGGGATTTAAAAGCTTGAAGCTGGTCAATAAGATCTGCTGTTTCTGGAATGAACCAAGGTGCTGTGGCAATTGATTTTATATCGAGTTTATCAAGGCTACCTTTATGAGAGTTAACAGCACGAAGGAGAGCTTTTGCATGGATAACACCAACAATATTGTCGTGGTTATCTTTATAAAGCGGGACACGGGTAAACGGGCTTTCTAGAACTTGCTTAACAATTTCCGACGGTTTGTCATCTATATTAATCATGGTCACGTTTTTACGGTGGGTCATGATTTCTTCAACACTAACTTCTCGCAAATCAAGGATGCTTTTTAACATGGCGCGTTCGTTGTCGGCATCGTGGGTTGTCTCGGCAAAGTGCATGTCGATGGCACCACGCAACTCTTCTAAGGCTGCATATTCATCATCTGCATTGGATTTTACCCCAAATAGTTTCAAGTGAGCACGGGCGAAATTATTAATGGCAAGGGTAACTGGGCGGAATATGCTGTAGACAAGCCATAGTGGGCGAATTAAAAGCATTAGGACTTTTTCAGGAGAATTAACCGCTATAATTTTAGGGAGAGTTTCTGCGTACACTGTTATAATTGCTGTCATAATGATTGAAACAAAAATGATCGCCTCTTTACCAAAAATATCAGCAGTAATATCACCAATATTGTTATTGACGATTGTTAAGCATAGGGTATTGAACAGCAAAATTGTTGAAAGAGACAAGCCAACATTTTTTTGTAATTCAAGAACGAGTTTAGCCTTTGAGTCACCTTTTTTAGCCATGCTGTGTAATTTTGCTTTAGAGACAGCTGTTACGGATGTTTCCGCAGAGGATAAAAGGGACGCCAAAACAACAAGGCATAAGAGCACTAGAAATACGATAGCTAACACGATTTATTTTTCCTCAATTAATTTGTCAATACCAACTCTGTTGCCAACATCCATAGGGATAGTCAGCGTTGGTTCGAAGTAATCTGTTTGTTTTAGTTGTTTCGCCGGACTGTGATCAGTTTGTCCCACGGATAATTTCCCGGAAATAGGACTTGGACTTAAATCTGTACCGTCACTCGGGAATTTTTCAACAGGTTCTAGTCTTATGCGTTGATCGATAACCCGTAGTACTGCATTTTGCTCTTTAAGACTGGAAATAATAGCGTCTCGGCTAGCGTTTTTACTATGGATTTGTTCATCATAAGCGATTGCTTTTTCTAAGAGAATGCTGACATCAGCGTTTTGGCGTTTTTTTAGTTTCTTGATATACTTTGAATTGAGTCGCATTGCTTTTTTAAGCTGATGAACGAAGTTCGCATCATCAGCTTTGATGACTTGTTCAAGAGCGACGTCTTGTTTTTCTTGTAAAGAGTGTTTTGCACTACATGGGAATATACTTGCCCACGCTATAAGACCGATGACGATATACGATCGACTTTCCATGAATTTTTAAATCCAATTAACAATTGAAACTATAACCATTATCAGAAATAAGTAATATGGATGAATTTTCGAATGAGGCTGCGTAAGCGTAGATTACTACCTGCGCAAAGCTGATATTTCGTAAAATTTGCCTTAGGACTTATTTATCATAATTGATATTATTCTATCACAGACTTTTGGACATGACAAACCTTCTCACATCGTCCGGTGTATACGATAGAGTGTAGGAATCACCCGGAGACCATGCAACTGTGGATTTAAATAGGGTATTTGTTGATTTTTTGTCCTTTGTCATCAGGATAATAAGGGATTCAACATCGGTTAACAAATAGTGATAATTTGTTTTGAGCCCTTGTTGCAAAAGGATGTCTGTAAGGATGTTACGTTGATGATCTTGCCCGCTTAGGAATTCAGCAAGATCTTGTTCTGCTAACAAGCCGTAAGCAACTGCCTGACCGTGGGATAGCGATAAGTCAATACGTTCAAAGGCATGCCCAAAGGTATGACCGGCATTTAAGATGGTGCGATTTCCTGTTGCCTCAAACCAATCATTATTAATGATTTGAAGTTTTAGGTTGATTGCTCGTTTAACAAGGTCATCGATCTTATCGGGTAACATTACTTCAGGTGATGATGTCCATAGCATTTTAATAACCTCTGCTTTGCCGCTAGCAAGATCTTGATCCTGAATGTACGTTGTGTCGATCAGGACACTTTTGGGGGGATAAAAACTCCCTAAAAGATTTTTGGTGTTATTATAATTAATTGCTGTTTTGCCGCCGATGCTGGCATCCACCATGGCTAAAAGCGTTGTTGGTACAGCATACCAAGTAATGCCTCGCATATAGATGCTGGCGACAAAACCGACGAGATCGAGAAGTGCGCCGCCACCAATGGCGATAAGATGTGTTGTTCGATTAGCGTGGTTATTTATTAAATGGTTGATGATGATGTCCACACCTTGCCATGATTTTATTGATTCTGGGGAATGAATAGCAAGATGAGAGATATCAAGATTCAAAATAGCATCTGCAATAATCAATGAGTCTGGCGGATATGTATCACAATTAAACCGACCAAAGTCAACTTCTGTTTGAAACTCGCGTTGACAATGGATAGGGTTAATCATAACTTAACTTGCCTTTAGTAGACTCTTGGACTGACGCACGCTTTCTGATTTAAGCTGGCCACATGCTGCTAGGATATCACGGCCACGGGGGGTCCGTACAGGGGATGAATAGCCTGCACGTTGAACAATTTGTGAAAAGGCCTCGATTCGATCGGGGGTTGAGCATTCAAAATCACTTCCTGGCCATGGATTAAAAGGAATGAGGTTAATCTTGGCGGGTATCCCGCGAATTAACTGAACCAATTCTTTTGCATCTGCATTTGTGTCATTAACACCCTTGAGCATGACATATTCAAATGTGATTCTATTCGCATTATTAACGCCCGGATAACGACGGCAGGCGTCAATTAGATCTTTAATTGGATATTTTTTATTGAGCGGAACGAGAACATTACGTAAATCATCGCGCACGGCGTGTAAAGATACTGCAAGGTTAACGCCAATTTCTTCGCCACAGCGATCCATCATCGGAACGACACCGCTGGTTGATAGAGTAATCTTTCTGCGGGATAATGCGATTCCTTCCGGATCCATAAGAATCTTTAACGCTTTTGCAACATTGTCAAAATTATACAAAGGTTCGCCCATGCCCATCATGACGATGTTCGACACCAAGCGGTTGCTAAATGGAGTTGGCCATTCATTAAAGGCATCTCGAGCCAACATCATCTGCCCGACAATCTCGGCTGCACCTAGATTGCGAACGAGTTTTTGCGTTCCTGTGTGGCAGAATTTACAGGTTAAGGTGCACCCTACCTGTGATGAGATACACAATGTTCCGCGGACTGATTCCGGAATATGGACGCATTCGGCTTCTTCACCGTCGGCAAACTTTAACAACCACTTTTGGGTACCATCAGTTGATGTCATGGCCTTTGTGATTTCAGGGCGTTGAATCCCGTAAAGTTCTTGTAATTTTGAACGAAGGTCTTTAGGAACGTTAGGCATATCATCAAAGGATCGAACGCCGTGGTGGTAAATCCAATGCCATATTTGTTTAACGCGGAATTTCGGGATACTAGCATCGGTAAAGTCGCGTTCTAAATCTTCACGGGAAAGGCCAATTATATTTTGCGTAGTCATTTTATCGTCATTTTATCGTGTCATTATGTTTATTTACATATAAGTGATCTGATTGAAAGTTGCGATAGATATTTTCATCTGAATAATTTATTATAAATTAACTATGATCATGCCGTCTTTACATCTGATACCCGCTGAATCGTCTTATCGCTTGCCCATCACGTGTTGTATCATGAGTTGGAAGAGTCCAAAGACGCTTGAGGCTACTTTGCAGACTTATATCAAAGAGAGTTTATTTGATTTCTTTGACGAGGTTATTATTCTGTTTCAAGAAATTTCCGCTGAGGATCGACTCTTAGCTGATAAATACGGCTTGAAATATATATCAACAGACCAAAATATTGGTATATATGGGGGGATAAAACTTTTAGCTGAAACGGCTGTGAACGACTATGTTTTATTGTTGGAGAACGACTGTATTTTAGTCGAACCGCATTCTGTGGTTAGTGTTGAGCTGAATCGTTCCTTGAATCGTTTGCGCTTGGGAGAGGTCGATCTCTATCGTCTCCGCCATCGATGGCAGCCCGGGGAAAAGTTTGATACGCTTCGTAAATTTAGGGATTATCATTTGCCCCGGTCATTTTGGGCTAAAGTTAAATCAAAATTGAGGCCTTTTAAGCGGCGACGTTTGATTGGGACTGCGCCTTATGTTTTTGACGATGTATCCCAAGCGCACTACCTTCGATATGTTCAGCGACAGATCGAGGGAGATTATATTATTGATTCTGCTGTTTTGCCTTGGACAAATCAGTCGGTTCTTTGTCGTCGAGATTGGTTGTTAAGCATAATTTTACCTTATGTTGATACCTATCCATCCAGTCGGACTTTAAATGGGTTTCAGGATGTTGAACGTGCTTTGAATTGTCGCTGGTGGCGGCGTCAGGGCTTTAAAATTGGCTTGGGGTTGGGAATTTTTTCTCATCAACGTCTCGATTTTTAAACGTATCTATTTAAAATCCATATTTTTGATTATTGCTGAAAACTAAGCTTTTCTGCCATTTTGTTACTTCTGTTGTTAAAAAAGGTCAAAAAAACCGCTAAAAAGTTAATATTTTTTAATAAAGGGAATTGACCGCGGTTCAAAATGAGTCTTAGAATTTTAAGTGTAGACATAGTTCAACTTTAACATAGGATTTACGACAGTGAATAAATCAGAGTTAGTTTCCAAAGTTGCTACAGCCTCCGGTTTGACAAAGGCTGATGCAGAACGCGCAATCGACGCAACATTTTCTTCAATCACCCATTCTCTAAAGACAGGTGAAGAAGTGCGCTTGATCGGTTTCGGTACATTTGCCGTAGCAAACCGCGCTGCTACAACAGGTCGCAACCCACGTACAGGTCAACCTTTGAAGATCGCTGCTACACGTCTTCCAAAGTTCCGTGCTGGTAAGCAATTGAAAGACGCTGTTGCAAAATAATTTTGCTATTTAGCAAAATTCTTGTTGCAAAGAATCGATGAAATGTATTAGGGTTCTTTTATAAGGTTTATGGGTGATTAGCTCAGCGGTAGAGCGTCTCGTTTACACCGAGAGGGTCGGAGGTTCAATCCCTTCATCACCCACCATATTCTGAGAATTTTCCCCTAATACATTTTTATTTTACCCTTTTGTGTAACGTGAGTAGTTCAACAATGTACGCTTTATTTCCAAGATATTCTTTGGTGCTGATCGTTTTGTTGACGCTTGTGATTGCCTTGTCATCTTGTGGTCGTAAAGGCCCGTTAGAACCGGTTGAAGACAACGGTTACCCCCATCAATATCCTGCACAAAATCTTGAATGCTCTTTGTAAACCTTGGTTATTAATGTACGAATCTAAAATAATCGCCCCTTTCCTTGGATGGCGGATTGGTCTATATTATCTATAGTCGTTCATATTAGCGCTATTGGACATCACGCTTTAGTGTACACTTCGCTCTTGATTGTTTGTTCAACACCTAATCTAAACGACTATGGTATCAAGACCCGAATTAACTTAGATAAATGGTTTTGGGGGGGCAAGGCCCGCGGAGCCTATATGAATAGGTGAGCAGACCGAGAACCGATGAAACCGTTTCGATCAGTTAAAAATGGGATTTAGTATAACATAATCAATCTTAATATGATGCCGTAGTTGGCCTTATTTTAAGTTTGATTAGAGGCAACTATTCAGTCTATGGCCATCTACTGTATACAGCATTCGGTTCATATCCTGAGGGGTTGCTATTAGAAAAGAAATGGAAAAAATTATGACAAATCATATTCCCGGAAAGAATGATTTTTGGTTTTTGCCACTGGGTGGATCTGGTGAAATTGGGATGAACCTGAACTTATATGGCCATGATGGTCAGTGGCTGATGGTGGATTTGGGGGTTACTTTTGGCGATCGCCTTGGGGTTGATGTGATTACGCCTGATCCGGAATTCATCGTTCAAAACAAGGATCGTCTGGTTGGTTTGGTGTTAACCCATGCCCATGAGGATCATGTCGGAGCAATTCCTTACCTGTGGCCTATGTTGCGGTGCCCAATTTACGCAACTAAGTTTACAGCTGAGATTGTTCGTCAAAAAGTTAAAGAATTTCCATGGGGCAAGGATGTCAAAATTATTGAGGTTCCCTTGTCAGGAGAACTTAAGGTTGGAAAGTTCTTGGTGGAGTACATTACATTAACCCATTCAATTCCCGAACCGAATGCCTTGGCTATTGCGACTTCTTTGGGGACGGTAATGCATACCGGGGATTGGAAGATTGACCCAGCCCCTATGGTCGGTGAGGTGACAGACTCAGAACGGTTAAAGGATTGGGGAGAGCAAGGAATTTTAGCGCTTGTTTGTGACTCAACTAATGTCTTTAATAAAGGCGTTGCGGGCTCTGAAGAAACTGTTCGAACTGAGATTTTTGCTCAGGTTGCAGCCCAAAAAGGTAAGCGTGTTATTGTTGCCTGTTTTGCCTCGAACTTAGCGCGTGTTGAAACGGCCATCTTAGCAGCTCAGGCCTGTGGACGCAAAGTTTGTTTGGTTGGGCGCTCTTTGCATAAAATGGTCGATGCAGCTCAAAAATCCGGGTATTTAAAAGATATCCCTCCATTTATTGATGAAGAAACAGCGATGAAATTACCGCCGGATGATGTTCTGATCTTAAGTACTGGATCTCAGGGTGAACCCCGTGCTGCTTTAGCACGAATGGCTAGTGATTCTCATCCATTTATCAAACTGGATCATCGGGATGTTGTTTTCTTTTCATCCCGCGTTATTCCGGGGAATGAGCGTTCCATTAATTTACTGCAGAATAACCTCGTGCGAAAAGGGGTTCATATTATTACATCTCATGATGACGAAGGAATCCACGTTTCAGGCCATCCGGCTCGCGATGAGTTGATGCAAATGTATGAGTGGGTGAAACCCCAAGTTTTGATCCCTGTCCATGGTGAATTGCGTCATATGACAGAACAAGCTGAACTGGGCCTGAGTTGTGGAATTCCAAAGGCTGTTATCCCAGAGAACGGCTCATTGATTCGCTTGGATATTGAAAACCCTGCGATTATGGATTATGTTCCTACGGGGCGTTTAGGGTATGACGGTTCTCGGATGGTGCCCTTGTTTGGTCCTATGATGGGTGAGCGCGCTAAATTAGCAACAAACGGAGCTGTGTTTGTCTCGGTTGTTCTTGACCGATCCGGAGATCTAGAGTGTGAGCCGCGCCTGTCCTTGATTGGAATAACTGTTGGGGGGGAAGAACAAGAGCATCTAGAGCGCGATATTGTGAGAGCTGTCCGCAACTGCATCCATAACGGATATCGAGATTTAGAAACACTAAAAGAAGAAATCCGCGTTCATATTCGTCGTGTGACCAATAATTGGATAGGTAAAAAGGCGCCGACTGAGATTCATATTATCCAGGTGTAGTTAGAATTTTCGTAACTATTCAGCCTATACTTAATCAGAATGAAATTGCGCAGGGAGAATACCAAATTTTCATTTTGATTGAGTATATATGGATGCCGTAATACTGTGAATAATAAACATTGAAATTGCATGCGATTGTGACTATTTTGTTTAAACATCAAATCGAATACCTAACTAGGAAGTAAAAATGAGAAATAAGTTACGCCTTAAACATTTATTGTTGATAGGGGCTATTTCACTAACAGGGGCACATGCGACTGATGACGTTGTTAGCGCCGAAAACTTTTTAACAGGGATGTTTACGGATCCATTAAGCCGTAATTCGCAGGTGTATTCCGACGTTCTTAATAGGTTCAGGGCCTTGCCGTTCGATAAGGTAACGGATTTTATGTTAGCAGCAACGCGAATTTGCTCACCCGACAAACCGGGGCATAACCTGATTATACTTGACGGTCTTATTAAACTGGATTCTGAGGTCTTATCTGATGACAGATACATCTCTATTATTCAATCGCTGCTCGATGTAACATCTTGCCAAAGCCAGAGAATTTTTGTTTTTAATATACTAAAGGTACTACAGCGTGAACAATGGGAACCTTTTCAAAAAATAGCGAGTTTTCTGTTCGGTCTTAGAGGTAGTAATGAGTATTACGTAAATTGGACTGAGATATTCAACTCTATTGGTCTTGATACTCTTTGTGATCCAAGATTCTTGTCTATTTTGCAAAAACTAAATGAACCAAGAATGGGGATGTGTATGGGTGTCCTTGACGCTAGCTCTGCCATTCAGAGTATAGCAGAGATTACTCTTGATGGATATGATCGTTTTGAAAGAGATGTGCTCAATCGTTTTTCAGCCGATTGCTACAACAATATGTTTAGCAAGGTAGATCTTATAAAATATCTGATCAACTTCTCCCCTAAAATTTTATATGATACGCGGTTAATAGGTGTACTTAATGGGGTTTTTTCGCTCAGGTTTGCGTATTTAGGCATATTTCATATATTTTCTGTTCTTGCAAAAATGGATCCAAATAAGTTATTTGATCCAAGATTTGTACCAACACTAAAATTACTTCTCCAGCAGTCTTATCGCTCATATAACCTGTTGCGAAATGGTACCGACTATTATGACGATGATCAATTAACGGCACGCATAATTTCGGCAATCGAAGCTTTGAATGATATAGAGCCAGAGCAATGGGATGAATTCCAATCTACTGTTAATTCATTAGTCAGGAGGAATTCATCGGGAAAGAGTGTCGGGGTACTAACTAAGGCTTTAGTGCGTATATCACCGCGGCAATGGAGGCAATTTGTCAATAGAATGAGTTTACTGATTCCGGAAGATGTACATGAGATTTATCACGCGGTTCAAGTAGATGCTTTTTCAAGAGCTAAGTCTGAAGTATTGTTTGATGATCGATTTGGCCTTGTCGTGCAAAACCTCCCGCAAGAACTAAGCGATCCCAAATATAAGCATGATGCGATTAAGATCCTAGGAAGATTACCGCTTGATACCGGGAACAGTGCCGTCGCCATTTCATTGCTCGTCGAGGTAATGAAGACGATTGCTTGGAAATATGATCGGTTTGATGTAATGTCTATCTTGATGAACTACCCTCATGAAAGATTCGCTGACGAGAGGGTATTATATATTGTTAAAAAAATACCAGTTTCCCTAGGGGACAGCATTTCGCTTAAGCATATTCTTGAAGCTCTCACACTCAGTCATAATACCAATTACAATGTCAATGATGCAAGGTATAATATTACTGCAGAGCAAGCCAGCGCAATTATAGCTAAATTAAAAAATTATATTGATAGTCTAGATTTCGGAAATAATAATTTTCATGCTTTTAGTATATGTCGTTATATAGCTGAGTGCCTCAAACAATCTTAAATCTTGAAGATTAGAAAGATTTTTTTACCGGTACCCAGTCTTTTTCAATTTGATCTAAAGTTCCTGTCTCGATTCCGTGACGTACTGCCGCAAGCAGGCGATTCATAAAGTTGACATTATGAACGGTAATCAACGGGTAAGCTAAGAGTTCACCAGCTTTCATTAAATGGTGGATATAGGCTTTTGAGTAGTTCTGGCAGGTATTGCAGGCACAATCCGGTTCAATCGGGGTATAGTCTTCTCGATATTGACTATTGGATAAGACAATATGTTCACGGGTTGGCTTGGGGTTGTTTTCAGGGCGTACCAAAGCACCGCCATGACGGGCAAGCCGAGTCGGGTGAACACAATCAAAGGTATCGATCCCATGGCGAACGCCATTGAAAATATCCTGAACACCGCCAATTCCAAGTAAGTGAACTGGGCGATCATCCCTTAGGTTTTCCATGGTCATGGCCACAACATCATACATTTGATCTTTACTGGCGCCAAGGGATCCCCCAACGGCATGGCCAAAGAAATTGTGGCTGTTCACAAAATCGCAAGCTTCCTTGCGTAAGTCTTCATAAACACCACCTTGCAGAATGCCATAAAGTTTTTGACTGCCATCATCGTGACGATTGAACTCTTGCATGCTGCGAACGGCCCAACGATGACTCATGTGCATAGAGCGTGCTGTATAGCGCTTGTCAACGTGGTAGGGGGTACATTCATCTAAAACTACAACAAAGTCAGGGCCTAGTTCTCGTTGAACTTGGACGGATTTTTCCGGGGTCAGCATATAAGTTTGACCGTTAATATAGGACTTAAATTTTGCGCCCTCTTCAGTAATCTTAAGCATTGTTTTTGGGCGCGATGAATTGCGTCGTCCTTTGATTTCTTCGGCAACAGAACCATGACCGAGACTGAAAATCTGAAATCCGCCAGAGTCCGTCAACATGGGGCCATTCCAGCCCATGAATTTATGGAGACCGCCTGCCTTTTGCACAACTTCAGATCCAGGTTGTAACATCAGGTGATAGGTGTTCGACAAAATGAACTGAGTACCCTCGGCCTTCATTTGCTCTGGCGTGACTCCCTTAATAGCAGCTTTTGTCGCGCAGAAAATAAAGGCCGGTGTTTCAACAGTACCATGTGGTGTTTCAAGAATCCCAAGACGCGCACGTGAGTTTGGATTAGGGCGGCGAAATGTAAATTTAAACTGAGTCATTTATTTGTAATATATTAATTAATTGTCAGTGAGAGTATCTCATACCTTTGTTAAGATGGGAAATGAAAAGTTATTCGTCTCATTAGTAGAACAAAACTTGGTCATAAGATTTATTTTTGTTTTACCCAATAACTTAGATACATAACAGGGGTTGAGGCAATAGCGATAAGGACCCGAGCGATATAGGTTCCTAAGATGTAAGTATAAATAAGAGTTTGAATAGATACAGGTGTCGGAGATAAAATAACCCAAGCCAAAGTGCTGAAGATGATGTTATCGGCAAGGGCGCCGACAATAGTTGAAGCGCTTGTTCTTAGCCATAAAAAGCGGTGTTGTGTCCATCGGTTAATGGCGTTGTACAGTTGGATGTCAATCATCAGACTGATAACAAAAGAGACAAGGCTTGCAATCACGAGTCGCGGAGACGGCATAAACAAGGTTTCCATGGCAATATGCCCTGCATCTCCCGCAACAGGCGTGTGACCAAGGGTTAAGATCATCAAGACTGTGACGATGATTTGGGCGGAAAAACTCAGCCAAATGCTACGTTTAGCGGCTTCTTTACCGTAATGTTCAGTAATCATATCACTGACCAAGAAGATGGTTGCAAAGGTTATGGTACCCAAAGCAACGGGTTCCGGCGAGAGTTTAAATTGTGATATTTTTAAGACTTGGATGTTGGCAAGAATTGTTGCAATCACGTTGTACGCATACAATCCATGAAGACCGAGGTATCGGAATAACCCTAAGATGATCAGGATGCTGGTAATAAATAAATAAACAGAGACAAGCTCAACGCTTGTCCCTTGCAGATAAGTTACGAGTGATGCAACAAGAGTTGTATCCATGCTTGAAATACTCTTTTGAATGAAGGTGATTTTAACCCTTTCCTCAAGGGGAGAAGGTGTTATTAGTTTGCCTTTGCGAGTTGATCAAACTTCTTGAGCTTGGTCAATAAAGCTTCCATGTCATGGAGTTTTACCATGTTTGGCCCATCACTTGGTGCGTTATCCGGATCTTGGTGCGTTTCCATGAAGACAGCAGCCACGCCAACAGAAACAGCTGCCTTGGCTAAGACAGGAACGAATTGACGATCACCGCCTGATGATGCACCTGCGCCGCCCGGTTGCTGAACAGAGTGAGTTGCATCATAAACAACGGGATAGTTATTCTGCGCCATAATGGCAAGGGAACGCATGTCAGAGACAAGAGTGTTATATCCAAAGGAAACACCGCGTTCACATTGTAGAATATTGGTGTTGCCAAATCCTTCGATCTTTTTCACAACGTTGACCATATCCCATGGGGCAAGGAATTGTCCTTTTTTAACGTTGATCACTTTTCCGGTTTCTGCTGCGGCTTGAAGTAAGTCTGTTTGACGGCATAAGAATGCCGGGATTTGCAAGATATCAACGGCCTCTGCAACAGCAGCACATTGTTCAGGAGAGTGCACGTCTGTTATAACAGGACAGCCAAAAGTTTCTTTGATTTCTTTGAAAATCGGTAGAGCAGCTTCTAATCCCATACCGCGGATCCCATTGATGGAAGTACGATTTGCTTTATCAAATGACGTCTTATAGATAAAAGGAATTCCGACGCGATCCGTGATTTCCTTAAGGGTGCCTGCCATCATTAACGCATGTTCTCGGCTTTCTAAAACACAAGGTCCTGCGAGCAAAACAAACGGCAAATCATTGCCAAATGTGATATTTCCAATTTTTACATGGTGTGTCATTTATTTTCTTTCTATGCGTTGAGGTTTAGTTTTAGATTATTCATAGCTGCACCCACAAACCCCATAAATAGGGGGTGAGGTGCAAACGGTCTGGATTTAAATTCAGGGTGGAACTGAACGCCAATGAACCACGGGTGATCTTGGAGTTCCACAACTTCAGGAAGGTCTCCCTCGGGGGACATGCCAACAAACTTCAGTCCTGTTGCTTCAATGCGATCCTTGTAGGCTGTATTGACTTCATAACGATGGCGATGGCGTTCAGAAATTTTATGGGATCCATAAAGTTCAGCTATTCTTGACGTCGGTGATAGGGTGCAGTCATAAGCACCAAGGCGCATAGTTCCGCCCATATTGCTATTTTTTTGACGTTTTTGCAAAGTTTCACCATCCATCCATTCTGTCATGAGACCAATCACGGGTTCTGGTGTGGTTGCATCCAGTTCTGTTGAGTTTGCCGTCTTGATGCCCAAGACGTTTCGCACCGTTTCAAGCACAGCGAGTTGCATGCCAAAACAGATGCCAAAATAAGGGATTTTGTTTTCACGAGCAAAACGAACTGCTTCGAGTTTACCTTCTACACCACGGTTTCCAAAGCCACCGGGAACCAGAATGGCTTGTACGCCTTTGAGTTGTTCTGAGACTTGATCCGTTAGTTCAGAATCAACCCATTTGAGGTTTACTTTGACGTTGTGTGCAATTCCGGCGTGGGTTAATGATTGAATCAGAGATTTATAGGCGTCCAGTAATTGGACATATTTTCCAACGATAGCGATCGTCACCATGCCTTCAGGGTTATGGATACGTCGGACGATCTCTTTCCAGATGGAAAGGTCCGGTTCTTTTGCGTCAATCTTGAAGTATTTACAAACTTCGGTGTCTAAACCATTCGCATGGTAGACAAGTGGTGCTTCGTAAATAGACTTAAGGTCGCTTGCTTCGATGACGCGTTCAGCTTTAACATTGCAGAATAGGCCTAGTTTGCGACGGGCATCTTCTGGAATTTCGCGGTCCGATCGGCAGAGAAGCAAATCTGGTTGAATTCCCACGCTTAACAATTCTTTCACGGAATGTTGTGTTGGCTTTGTCTTGATTTCACCAGCTGCAGCAATATAGGGAAGTAGCGTTACATGGATGTACATGCAGTTCTCGCGTCCCAAGTCATTTCCTAATTGTCGGATTGTCTCGAGAAAGGGAAGGCTTTCGATATCCCCAACAGTGCCACCAATTTCACAGATTACAAAATCTTCATCCGTAATGTCGCTTGTGACGAATGTTTTTATCTCGTCGATAATGTGGGGGACAACTTGGACGGTGGCACCTAGATAGTCACCACGACGTTCTTTGGCCAAGACGGCTGAATAAATTTTTCCTGTGGTAATACTGTCTGTTCTTTTAGCGCTAACGCCTGTGAAGCGTTCATAATGACCAAGATCCAAGTCGGATTCAGTACCATCATCCGTGACAAAAACTTCACCGTGCTGATAGGGGCTCATGGTTCCTGGGTCAACGTTAAGGTAGGGGTCAAGTTTGCGAAGACGGGTTTTAAACCCACGTGCCTGAAGAACTGCAGCCAAGGCAGATGCGGCAAGACCTTTTCCTAATGACGAGACGACGCCACCCGTTACAAATATAAATTTAGCCATACTTAAATCTCTGATACCAATTTTTTAGGGGGCTATTGCCCCCTTTGATTTGTTAGTTTGAGTTGTCTGTCGGAATCGAAGGTTGGGCAGGTGCCTCCCCTAAGATTTTATCAACAGAATGTGATTGGTGCTTTGAAATTGCAGCCATCAAAATTGCGTTTATGAAAAACAGGGTTGCAAGAACAGCTGTTGCACGTGTTAAAAGGTTTGCTGCGCCACGAGCAGAAAACATGCTGCTTGTTGGATTGCCACCAAGGCCCATACCACTACCATCGCTTTTTTGTAGCAGAATTACACCGATCAATGCGACCGTGATTACAACGTGAATAAACAATAAGATAGTCATAGTTCGACCTCTGAAATTAATACATAGAATCAGATATACCATATCTTTACCTGAGGCGCAAACGAAATGATATTTGTTCTCTTGGCGTAACTTCAGAATCATATTAGAAATTTGCGATTGCCATCAAATCATCTGGTTTTAGGCTTGCTCCGCCAACCAGGACACCATCTACATTTAGGATTGACATGATAGACTGTGAGTTTTCCTTATTGACGGATCCTCCGTAGAGAAGGGGTATGGTCGGTAAGAGTTGACGTAACGCGGTGTGCATTTCTGCGATGTTGTCTTCTGATGCAGTGAGTCCTGTGCCAATTGCCCAGACAGGTTCGTAGGCAAGCATAAAATTCTCTGACTGAGTTGGGATAGATTCTTTTGCCTGATTTAGGACGGTCTCAATATGATGACCGGATTCGCGGATTTCTTTTGATTCACCAACACAAATAATTGGGATAATGCCAGCGTCTAGTGCTGTATTTGATTTTGCGCGGATTAATTCATTTGATTCATGGTGATATTGACGACGTTCAGAATGACCTAAGATAACATAGTCGCATCCAATATCTTTGAGCATTGTGGGTGCAACCTCACCTGTAAAGGCTCCTGATAGATGTTGGCTGCAGTTTTGGGCACCGACAGTGACGTTTTTTTTCTTGATAAGAGGTAAATATGGAAAGGGTGGGCAAACGATCAGTTGATTTTTACTTGGAGCTGTAAAGTTTGAGAAAAAAGAATCAATAAAATCAAATGATCCATTCATTTTCCAGTTAGCAACGATAATTTTTGACATAAGTCCCTCCATTCTTATGTCTCAAATATAGTCGAAAAAACAATAATTGTAATTTTTATTTTAAAGGAGAGTGCTTGGCAGCCTTGATTTGAGGTCATGGAATCAAGGAACTTTATCTAGGTATGACCCGGAGCCCAGCAAAATGAGTAAACTTCATTTTTACTCAGCCCTCTGTATTTATTGATTTGTAGTCAAAAAAAATAAACCATTTATAAATCAGTCGTTAAAAAGAGTTGTTCTAGTGAAAGTCCTGTTGTACGTCTTAATTTTTTGCTTGAGCCCATTTTTTCTTGATAGGATTGGGATCTGGGGAATAGGGCGGCAAAAACATTTCTGTCCTTTCGATGAATGGCCATGTGTACGAGGCACATCATGGGTAAAACCGCTTTCATCTATGAAGACTAAAGGAAGTTCATCCTTTCTTAACTCCTCAATTGTTTGGCAAAACATAGACTGCTTTTCGGGATTCATCCTTGGGTGGTTTAGAGTTTTTTTATAGGAAACACCTAATCGTTTAAGGGTATAGTGAATGCACATTTGACTAACCTTGAATCGTTCTGCTCGCTCATATTGGTACGAATCCGGTTACTTCTCCACATCTTGTTTCAAGAGATCCATGTTAATAGCTGTGGCAGGTTTATTACGACTCAGTAAAGGGGATAGCATTCGATGCTATCTTACTAATGTCGTTTTTCCTATCCCAAAATATTTTACTGTTTCCTCGTAGGTAAAACCTTCTCTTGCTTTTACCTCAAATACTTTTATACACAAATCTATTGAATACGTCATTTAGAAAAATTATCAAATCTTTTTCTAAAATTACAGCCTTTTTATTTTGTTTTGACTATATATTGCAGATCCTTTTTTCTATTATTTTGCTAAGCTCCTAATCTTCCTAAATTAATTCCCTGCTAAACCTTGTGACTACAGCGCATTCTCTTGCTTTTCTCATAAAGCCCCATGAACTCTTTATCATCAAGAGCTCATGGGCATATTTGTTCTTATGATCACCAAATTATAATCATCTAAATGGCGTGACTATATGTTAATCCCAATCTGAGTCTGAATCGCTTCCTTCTGAGTCACTATCAGCGTCATAAGCGTTCTTAAATTTTTCTCGAAGTGTATCAAACAGTGGATTTCCTGTGTCCTGCGGTTTCTCATGTTGAGTTTTTTTAGAAGGTGGTTTTAAATTGCCTCTTTGGTTTCGCAGATTATCTTCTGAAAAAGGTAGTGGTCCTTTATTCTGCTGAGAGGGCGGCACATCATTAGCCTGCGGAGGCGGCGGAGGCGGCGGCACATCATTAGCCCGCGGTGGTGGCGGAGGCGGCGGCACATCATTAGCCCGCGGTGGTGGCGGAGGCGGCGGCACATCATTAGCCTGCGGTGGTGGCGGAGGCGGCGGCACATCATTAGACTGCGGTGGTGGCGGAGGCGGTGGCACATCATTAGCCTGCGGAGGCGGTGGCACATCATTAGCCTGCGGAGGCGGTGGCATGTCATCCTCATTTGTTCTCTTATATTGATAACGCCCTTCGTGCTGTTTAAGTCGTTGCAATTCTTCCCAACGGTCTAAGAACCTTTGCTCATTCTCGTTTAGAAGATCTCCTCTTTGCATCTTATCTCTGAGTTGAGTCAGATATTGTTCGGCTAATCTAAATTGATCCCCTAGTGACTCTCCTGCGGAAGAAGAAGTTTGTGGCCGAGCAAAAGGCTCTCCGTAGGTGCCACCAGATGAGCCTGATTGAGGTTGGAATTGTTGAGGAGGCGGACCTGCTATGCCTCGATTGTAGGCTTCTATTGCCTCTCTTGTTTCGCCGTAATTAGCAATGGCATCTATAGCATTCTGATCCATTTGGGTAGCCTTTTGTTTAAGAGCCTTAATGCCTAAGTTTATATTTTTCTTAAGTTGCATCCCTGAACCTGTTATCTCAATAGGAGAAGAGGGATTTGTAGCGTTAACATTAATAGCCGCTATAGAAAAAAGAAGAGATGTGGCAATATATTTCATGACTAACCTCATATAATTCATATTGTTATCATATAAAAATATATTTTAGAAAAGATAACAAAATATTAATAGGGACATAAAAACTTTGGGGCTATATTCATATTTATTGTCCTGAGGCAGGAAATTGAATAAGAGCCGGATTCATTTAGATTGGGAATTACGGCCATACAAATCACACTAGGATTATTGTTGGGGGGGGCAGCGATGGTTCTGCTGCGTCATGACTTTCTGAGAATGAGAAAAAAATTGCTCTGATTTTTCTCTCATGTGGAAGATGTGGTTAAATTCGCTAAGTGTGAGAATTCTAGACCATTTTAATCTGACGTCCTTTATCATCCTAGTCTAATTCGAATAGGTTATATTAAAAACCCCCGAAAGCGGGGGTAATTTTTATTTAATTTTTGTTTCTTTGAACAAAACATGTTTACGAACGACTGGATCGTATTTACGGAATTCAAATTTTTCCGGCTTTTTACGTGGATTTTTTTTCGCTACGTAAAAATAGCCTGTGTCAGCTGTGCTGAGCATCTTAATTGCGATTGTTGCGGCTTTTGCCATGTTAATTCTCCATCAAGTGCCTATTCAGCACAGTTACAATTTTAGTCTTTTATATCAAATATAAGGGTGGTCGTCAATTCCTTTTTAAGTAGAGTCAAGTGAACATAACTAATTTTTGCTAGCTTTCAGATTTTTTATTTTTTATGCGATTAGAGCTAAGTTGTCGATTCAGGATTATAATCGTCTTTGATGGATGATTCTAAGATTAACAGGCTTGCTGATCGGTTCTCTTTTCTTTGATCTCGGGCTGACTTTTGGCTTGATGACGGTTTTTTCTCAGGGATTTTTACGGTAATATTACCGATTTTAATTTCCGTTTGCGGAGCGTCAATCGTTCCTGCATTTTTTAGTAAAAGCTGTGTTGTGTCATCAATAAACTTAATTAACTCTGGATATACTTCTCGGAATTCTTTTGTTGTATCCGTAATATGGCCTTGAGTGATGAGTCGACCCAATTTGTTGCCAGCACTTGTGAATACTCGTGATACATTCAGTTGATGCAATCTATGCCATTCAGACCGAATATATTTAAGGTAACTTGGTCCTAGTGTTTGTGCTGCTTTAGTTATTTCAGTTCGAATATTTTTAAATATGGTGTTGCCCGTATGTTGCTCATAAATGTCAGCAAGCATACTTGCTTTTTTTAATTCTTTTGCGACATAAGCAAGTTTAGTGATTTCGTCTTGTTGGGCTTTCCAAAATGAATTAGGGGATATTCTAACAATACGATTTAAGTTATAGACAGCATACTGAATATCCAGAGAAGAGACAGTTTGCTTGCTTTCAAAAATTTGATAATATTCTTCAAATGTATAAATGACCGGATAAAATTCTGTGCCGCGATCAACGAGGCTAAGAAGGGATGCTGGTATGGAAGATATACCTTTTGGTAGAGAAAATGATTGGATAGCTTTTAGAGCCTCGGCATATTCATGTTTGAATTGCTCGAGTCGGGTAAGGACTTGCTCTCGTGTTTCAGAGGCGTCAAAGAATTGACCTTCCAGTATTTTTCTAAGAGCTTTGTTCTTAGCGGATTGCGTAATTCTATCCCAATATGATTTATCGGTTTCGTTAACCGTCGTTTTTAGGGATTTTATATAAGCAGTCCTGTAATAAATTCTAAGCTCGTCGACCCTATTTCTTAAGTCCCACAGGCGATAGATATGCTGGCTGATCCCACGGTAATCAAACTTAATTTTGTCTTCATTCAAAAACTGCCTGAACAGGACGTCATTAATGCTGTACAAGTGTGTGATGATATCGTCGATTTGGTTTTGAATATGGATTAATCGATCAACAGCGCGTTTGTAGTTTTCGAATTCACTGGCTTCACGCATCCAATTAAAATTAGAGCCGGGTGTTTCTATGCTTAAGGTAATCCACTTTGCGAGAATAAAATTATCTTCTGAAATGGCTGCTACAAAATCTTCCAGCGTTTTTTCGGGTTGTTTCGTTGTTTTGCAGTGGGGGAAAAGTTGGTCGTACACTTCCCAATTCAAGTTAAGTGCATCTTTATAGACATCGAGGAAATGTCTTGGTTCCTTTGTTTCAGTAGAGTCTAATCGGGAAATGCTGTCTGTCAAGAAATCAACGCTTCGTTGAATATAGGGCGACCACCACGATTTTGGTTTAATTTCAATCATATGATTGAAATAAGACGCACGGATTTCAGCCAGCATCATATTGATGCGATGATAATTGAGAATAGCTTGGTATCGATATTCTGTTGGTGTTGTATCATCCTGATTTTGCAATATTTGACCATAAAGGTTAAGTTGCATCGTGAGGCTGACATCAAGGATGCTAACTTTTTCTGCGGTTAACCATCGGTATCGCCATAACTGTTGTTTTGATGATTGTAGTTGCGTTGCTTGGGTAATCTGAGGAATGCGGTTTCTTACGAAAAAAAGAGTGTCCTTGTGAAAAGCCAGTTCACGATAAGCATCCGCTTTGGTTGCATGGTGCATCATGCGGAGGTAAGAAAAACGAGTCGCTAAATCAAAGCGCATTTGGTCATTGTAACCGAGAAATGCCCCCTCCATAAGGTTATGGGTAATATAACTCCCAATTCTTCTCCATGCCCATGTTGAAACGCGCCACACTTGAGAGAGTGTTTCTCGATCTGTGTCATCAACTCCTTGCTGGTAAAAATCAAGAGCTTTGCTTTTGGCCCGTTCTTCTAATTGGCGCACATGAGGAGTGGCGTAAGAAATTGCCTGTCCTGCTAGCGAAGAAGGAGAAATCATTCGAGCCAAACCATTGCGTGTATGGTAGATATGATCACGCCAATTTTCTTGAACTTCTGTTGGTATAGTTTCTAGTTCGGGGGTGTTTAATTTTAAGTCTTCTAAATAAACAACCAGAGGCTCAGGGCGAAAACCAGGTGGGGGTGGTTTGAGTGCTGTTGTTGCAATGCTAAAACTTTGAATTGCACCGGTCAAAAGAGTTAGAGCTGTTGATGGTTCAGCCATATTAATCTCGCGTGGCTTTTGTTATGATCGATGAATTGCCGGCAACGGTTGCACTATTTCGAACAATCTTTAAAAACCCATAAAATGTATATAAATAAGACGCAAACGTTCCAAAAGTCAGGACGATGCTTCCTGTGTCCATAAATACAGTGTAGGCGCACATAAGAGCAAAAATAATGGATGTCCCTAAGATTTTATCGGCAGGCAATACTTTTCTGTATATGGGTGCTGAGCGATGATCGTGCGTCAGCAGGGTTTCTAATCGCTGTATTGTTGCAGCTTGGAGTTGAGTTTTTTCGCTAAGTTCTTTTATTTGAAGCTCTAAGGCTTCGAACCTTGATGAGGTATCTTGAGCAAGACAAAACACGGTTAGTCCCCACAAGGTTGCTAATACTCTAATCATGATCCCTCCCTAGCTGTTGTAATTAATTAATAGCAAATATTACTAAATTTATAAATAATTTTATTACAATTTACACTATTTTAATATAATTTATGCGATAATGATTTGAGATTGCTAGAGTTGCTATTACCCCTAAAAATGCTAAACTATTTTCTGAATTGAGAAAGGAACGATGTTATGAATACACTTATCAGCTATTTGCTCATTAATATTTCGTGGGCGAACGTTCCTGCTGACACGCAGTTTAACATGCCATTCCATGCCCCTGAGAAAAAAATAACACAAGACCAAACAAAAGAAATAGCTGACTTGCGTCAAAGGATGGATGTTTTGGAACGCAATATTCGTGGGGCACTTAGTGAGGCCCTAAATCATATGGAGGCGGATGGAAGTATTTCTCCTCGTATGCGTTCAATGCTTAATGATCCGACGTCATCTTTAGGCAAGATCATTGCTTATATGTTTGAGCGCCAGCACGTAGCAATGAAATCTGAGATTAAGCAACTTGAAACTAGAATAGCGCAATTACAATCTCAGATTGATTCATTGGGGGCCGAACTAAAATCACTAACAGGACGAGTGGCTTTGAAGAAAGAGAAGAAAGGCGATGTTGAGCGTCGAATCAAGGCTTCTTTTCCTAAGGATTATCCCGTCAAGGCTGACTAAGCAGCTTTTGATGGGACGCCTTTTGTGGTTGAGTATTCAAAGTGCATAACTTCTTCCGGATAGAGGAAACGACGGATTGAATGAGCTGCTTGTGCACCTTCGGCAAATCCTGTCAGAATTAACTTAAGTTTATGGGGATAGGTAGCCACGTCACCGATAGCATAGATGCCAGGGCGACTTGTCGCTGAGGTTAAGTGGTCAACCTGAATGTGACTTTTATCCATGCCGAGTCCCCATTCAGCAATTGGCCCCAAGTTCATAGACAAACCAAAGAACGGCAATAAGTAATCGGCTTCGATATCTTTGACTTCACCATCCATAGACTTAACAGTTACTGCATGAAGGTTACGGCTATCACCTTTTAATGAATCAAGTTGGTACGGCGTTATCAGATCAATGACCCCTTGTTGAGCTAAATCATTCAGGCGAGCTTCGCTTTCAGGGGCTGCGCGGAATTTAGGGCGTCGGTGAACAACGCTGACGCGATTGGCGATTTCACTTAATGATATTGCCCAATCTACTGCTGAATCACCGCCACCAGCGATAACGATGTTTTTGTTGCGATAGGCTTCACGATTTTTGATGTAATATTGAACAGTTGTCCCTTCGTATGTCTCGATACCATCAAGTGGTGGGCGATTCGGACCAAATGCTCCGACACCGGCAGCGATGATAATGCTCTTACACTGTATCTCAGTACCTTTTGATGTGATAATTTTCCAAGATTTTCCTTCATCATCCAACTGCTCAATCGTTGTTACTTGTTGTCCAAGATGGAATGTTGGTTTGAAGGGAAGGATTTGTTGTTCTAAGTTGTGGATTAGTTCTGCCCCTGTAACTTGTGGATGGGCTGGAATATCGTAAATAGGCTTTTCTGGGTAAAGAGCTGCACATTGACCGCCAATAGCATCAAGTGCATCAATGACGTGACAATCTAATTTCAGCATTCCACATTCAAAAATAGCAAACAAACCGACAGGGCCGGATCCGATAATAACAACATCAGTGGTATGGGACATAGTGAACCTCAAATAAAGATAAAGAGTTCATAAAAAAAGCCTCACCTGACGGTAAGGCTTACTTTATAAGTAAGTATTGCAAAAGACTTATG
Source organism: Candidatus Paracaedibacteraceae bacterium (assembly GCA_019636055.1). Lineage (NCBI taxonomy): Bacteria > Pseudomonadati > Pseudomonadota > Alphaproteobacteria > Holosporales > Candidatus Paracaedibacteraceae > Candidatus Paracaedibacteraceae bacterium. The sequence continues at coordinate 238,712 of JAHBYH010000001.1, read as the reverse complement.
CAATAGCTTTTGCGCGCTTTGTCAAGCGAGAGACTTTGCGTGAAGCTGTATTTGCTTTCAATGCACCCTTTGATGCACCACGCATGATTTCACCTTCAGCAACGCGAACAGCTTCCAAAGCGGAATCTTTTGAACCGGCAGCAATTGCTTCTTCTGCTTTGCGAATGAATGTGCGAATACGGCTGACGCGGTCGCGGTTAATAATTGTGCGCTTTTCTGCTTGGCGTGCAGCTTTTTCAGCATTACGATGGTTAGCCATTATTTATCCTTTAATAACTATAAAAAATCTATTCTTGCATAAGTTATAACGTATTTGATCTATCACGTCAAAGAAAAATTGGTGGATTTGTAAAAAATAAGCAGGATCACTACATCCTAAAGACGCCAAACTTCATATCATCGATTGGCTTATTTAACGATGCAGCAATCGATAGCCCTAGAACACGCCGAGTATCTCTGGGATCTATAATCCCGTCATCCCACAGGCGAGCTGATGCGTAGTACGGTGATCCTTCAGCTTCATACTTAGTACGGATCGTATCTTTGAAGGCCTCAACCTCTTTTTCAGGCCAAGTTGTTCCTTTGGCAGATTGAGCCTCTTGGCGAATCAGAGTCAGGACGGTTGCCGCTTGTTCGCCACCCATCACTGAAATACGTGAGTTTGGCCATGTCCACATGAATCGTGGGCTATAGGCGCGACCACACATAGCATAGTTTCCTGCACCAAAGCTGCCCCCAATTGTGACTGTGAATTTTGGGACATTGGCACAGGCGACTGCGTGAACGAGTTTGGCGCCGTCGCGGGCAATTCCTCCTGCTTCGTATTTGCTGCCGACCATGAATCCACTGATATTTTGCAAAAAGACCAATGGAATTTTACGCTGGCAACAGAGTTCTATGAAGTGAGCTCCTTTAAGAGCGCTCTCAGAGAATAAGATACCATTGTTCGCAATGATTCCAACACGATAACCGTAAATTTTGGCAAAGCCGCAGACAAGGGTTGTGCCATATAGAGGTTTAAATTCGTCTAAGCGGCTACCATCAACGATACGGGCGATAATTTCACGGACATCATAAGGTTGGCGTACATCGGTTGGAATAATGTCATAGATTTCATCGGCATCATATAATGGTTCTTCGGGTGTTTCCTGAGCCATCCACGGGGTTGAGCGAGGCAATGTATCGACAATCTCACGGGCGATTTGAATCGCGTGTTCATCATTATTCGCCAGATGGTCAACAACACCAGATGTTTTAGCATGTAGATCACCACCACCCAGTTGTTCTGCTGTAACTTCTTCGCCTGTCGCTGCTTTGACAAGGGGGGGGCCACCCAAAAAGATTGTGCCTGTCCCCTTGACGATGATGGATTGGTCGCACATAGCCGGAACATAGGCGCCACCGGCTGTGCACGATCCCATGACTACAGCGATTTGCGGAATACCTTTTGAAGACAGCTGGGCTTGGTTATAGAAAATCCGACCAAAATGATCGCGATCCGGGAAAACTTGATCTTGCATCGGTAAGAATGCGCCGCCGGAATCGACCATATAAATGCATGGAAGATTGTTTTCTAAGGCAATTTCTTGGGCGCGGAGATGCTTTTTAACTGTCAACGGATAGTATGTTCCGCCTTTTACTGTGGCATCATTGGCGACGATGACACACTCGCGGCCGTGAATGCGGCCAATACCCGTGATGATGCCTGCTGCAGGGATTTCATCGTCATAGGTATTGAGTCCGGCTAAGGCTCCGAATTCAAGGAAGGGGCTGCCTTCATCAATTAATAAGTCAATGCGGTCACGGGCTAAGAGTTTTCCGCGATCTGTGTGGCGTTTGCGAGCAACTTCACCGCCACCATGGCAGATTTTGACTAAAGTATCCTGAAGTTCTTTGACTAGGGCTGACATTGTCTGGCGATTTTCAGAGGTTGGGGCTAATTTTGATTTTAATATTGGCATAATGATTACTTGTCTGTGATATGACTTATCCTGATTCTAACGAAAAATAGACAGACATTGAAAGAGGAAAGTTTGTGGTGTATTTTAAAGATATAATTTTTCCGGAAAGATAATAAATGCGTATAGCATATGTAAATGGGGCGTATGTACCGCATGCGCAGGCAGCGGTTCATATCGAAGATCGGGGATATCAGTTTGCCGATGGTGTCTATGAAGTGGTTTGTTTGGTAAAAGGACGATTGATTGACTTTTTTGAGCATCTGGATCGATTAGACTATTCGTTGTCAGAATTGCAGATACCCGCAGTTTTCGAACGATCTGCTTTAGAGCACATTTGTCGTGAAGTTATCCGCTTAAATCGACTTAAAGATGGTATGTTGTATATTCAAATTACACGGGGTGTGGCGCCACGATATCATGCTTTTCCAAAACATATAGAGCCATCTATTGTTGTGACAGCTCGGTATTTTAATCAAGGCCAAGCTGTGAAGAAGGGGGGGGAAGGCGTTGCTGCTATTACAATGCCTGATAACCGTTGGGCCCGACCAGATATAAAATCTATTTCATTGTTACCGAATGTATTAGGAAAACAACAGGCTGTGGAGGCAGGGGCTTATGAATCTATTCTCTATAATAAAGACAAAGTTGTGACAGAAGCAAACTCAGCAAACGTTTGGATTGTTGATGATAAAGGAATACTAAGGACGTCACCACTTTTAGGTAATATTTTGGCAGGGATTACACGTCAGAGATTAATTCAATTGCTTGGTAGCGCAGGTATTACAGTTGAAGAGTCACTCATTACGCTAGACGAGTTGCGCCAAGCGCAGGAAATAATTTTGACAGCATCCACTTCAGCTGTTACGCCGATTATTATGCTTGATCATCAACCTGTAGGGCAGGGGACGACCGGAGAAATGGCTAAGAAAATGAGCCAGTTGTACCTTGATTATACAGGGGGATGAGGAGCGAAGCCAAAGAGCGCCTTCGTTCCTGTAGCAAAATTAAAACAATGTCGCTATATTAGATCCATAACTTAATAAAATCAAAGGATACTCAATGGGATTTAACTGTGGGATCGTTGGTTTGCCGAATGTCGGTAAATCAACTCTTTTTAATGCACTAACAGCGACAGCTGCGGCTGAGGCTGCGAATTATCCATTCTGTACTATCGAGCCGAACACGGGGCGTGTTGGTGTGCCTGACCCACGGTTGTTTGAGTTGGCAAAAATCGCTCAATCCCAAAAAATTATTCCGACACAATTAGAGTTTGTCGATATTGCAGGGTTGGTCCGCGGGGCATCTAAGGGCGAAGGATTGGGTAATCAGTTCTTGGGCCATATTCGCAGTGTTGACGCGATTATTCATGTGTTGCGTTGCTTTGAAGATGATGACATTACGCACGTTGATGGTAGTGTCGACCCATTGCGCGACTTGACTACCATCGAAACAGAATTGATGCTGTCTGATATGGAAAGTCTCGAGCGTCGTATCCCGGCTCTCGAGAAGAAAATTAAGGGCGGTGATGCAGAAGCTAAGGCGTTATTGCCGTTGATGCAAAAAGTTTTAAAACACCTTGAAGAAGGGAAGATGGCCAATAAATTTGAGATCAGCAAGGATGAAAAAGCTTTGTTTGACCAATTGCAATTATTGACGTCTAAACCAATTTTATATGTCTGTAACGTCAGTGAAGAAGAAGCCGCGACCGGTAATACGCATACAGCAAAGGTTGCAGAGTATGCTAAGGCAAACGGCGCAAAATCGGTTGTCATTAGTGCTGCTATTGAAGCAGAAGTTTCATCTTTGGAATCCGAAGAGGAACAATTAGAGTTCTTGCAATCGTTGGGTCTCAAGGAAACAGGGCTTAAGCAAGTTATTCGCGAAGGTTATAATCTGTTGGGATTGTTGACATTCTTTACAATTGGCCCCAAAGAAGCACGGGCTTGGACAACACATCAAGGTGCCAAAGCACCGCAAGCTGCCGGTGAAATCCATACAGACTTTGAGCGTGGATTCATTTGTGCAGAAACAATTTCTTACGATGATTATATTACATGTACCGGTGAATCCGGAGCAAAAGCAGCCGGTAAAATGCGCCTTGAAGGGCGTGACTATGTTGCAAAGGATGGGGATGTGTTTCATTTCCGCTTCAATGTATAGTCATGCTGTTCATCAGAAACAGTCCTACGGCGAATTCTGGGAAACCCCTACTTCTCCCCTTGTGGGAGAGAAAGCGTTAAAAACATCTAACTCAGGAACCTTCAATAATGAAACACAAACTTTATCCTAATCCCAGTATCGTTTTTCATCTATCAGAAGATGGAATTGTTGCGATTAATGCTTTTACCAAAGATGAATTTGATTTAACAGATGCCTATTTTTCACGTCTTAAATTTTGGAATGGACAATGCAGCGATAAGTTAAATGATATTGATCGAGATTTGCTGGAAGGCGGATTAGTTTTAGAGGAGCCTGCCGATGATTCAGTTTGGGGTGGGGATAAATTATCAGAGATTTGCCATTTTGCAATGCGTACCTCAATGATTCCGTCTCTGTCCGAAGAAGAAAGTGCTCGTCAATTTGTTGAAATGTCCCGTGAAAAGCCTGCAGGGTTAGCTCGGTTTCAGCCTGAAATTATTTCTTGGGTTGATTTGCCTGAAGCTGATCTGACCAAGATTAAACAGGATAGCCTCTACTCGAGTCTGAAAAACCGTAAAACATCAAGGGATTTTGATGGTACAGCAATAACAGCTCAGGAGTTATCTGATATTCTGTTTACAAGTTTTGGCTATATCCATGGTCAAAAGTGGGCAGAATTAGCTGAAGATGACCTGAATACGGTTGCAGAACGTAAATCTTCACCCTCGGGTAGTGGTGTTCAGTCTTGTGATGCGTTTTTGGCGATTGTTAATGTCAAAGGGATTGAATCAGGATATTACTTTTATGACGCTAAGGGGCATAAACTGGGGTTATTATCACAAGGATGTGACGATGCGGCAATTTCCCATATTATGGTTGATCAATTCTGGGTCAAAGGGGCTGCCTGCGGAATCTTTATAACCGTTGATATGAATCGGGTTTGGTACAAAACACCGTTTGCTCGTGCCTACGGATATGTCTTTCTTGAGGCTGGTCATATCTCACAAACAGCCTTATTATCAGCAACAAGTCTAGGCTTGAAAACGTGGTTGTCCGGATCTATGCGGGATGAGTTTATTGCTGAGAAGTTTGGTGTTGATGGAATGCGTCTTTTTCCAGTAACAGCCGTGTTTGTTGGCCATGGTTCTGATAACGCTGTGCCTGCTCGTGTTCGTGATATGGTGATGAAACTCCGCCAGAAATAATAAAAAAGCCTCATTCGTTTTACAAGAAAGAGGCTTCTCGTAAATAAGTTGCCTATTAATGGGTGCTACTGCTAAGTGGGACAGTATTATTAAGCATAGCTTGAAATTGTTCTGAGGTCATGCTGCCTGTGCGCTTTGAGCCTATTTCTAATTGAGTATCATTGGGTTGAATCGCTACGGGTGTCCCCGTCGAAGCCGACCGTTTATGCGTTGTCGGTGCAGATATATTTTGGCAAGGTTGTTTGGTAGAGGACCCTATCGTTGCCTCATTAGATAATGGCGTTCTATATCCTGCTGGTAAAGAGAAACATGATCCATCTGAATCCGAGTCTAGGCTGAATGCGGCTGTAGTTAAATTTAAAACAACTAACGTTAATTTTACCATATTTTTCCTCCGTTTATATTTACCAATAATTGCTAATAAATTAAGTAAAAATCAATAGAAAATATAATCAATGTATAGTTATTTTTAGCTACATAACAATAAACTTGATGGAACAGTTGTGCTCTTATCCTTTAAATCCAATGCCCACAACATACATCTCTGCTGAATCTTTACGGCTGGCAGGTGGTTTAAAGTGAGTCACTTTTTGAAAGGCTGCTTTTAGGCGGTTGAGGAGTTGAGTTTCTGTGCCGCCGCGCAAAACCTTAGCAACAAAGGCGCCGCCAGGAGCAAGAACATTTTCTGCAAAATTAAAGGCTTCCTCCACCAGCATCATGATCCGAATGTGGTCTACATCCGTCATGCCACAGGCAGGTGCTGCCATATCACTCAGGATTACATTGGCTTTACCATCAAGTAGTTCAATCAGCCGGTTTTGGATTGCATCTTCGGTAAAGTCACCTTGGAAAACAGTGGCTCCGGGGATATCATCCATTTCAGTTAAATCAACGCCGATTACTCGAGATTTTTCATTGGTTTGCGATTTTGATCGGTTGACGGCAACTTGTGTCCATCCACCAGGGCACGCGCCTAAGTCTATAATTTTTTGGCTAGGTTTTAGAATTCGATATTTTTGATCAATCTCAACAAGTTTATAAGCTGCGCGAGAGCGATAGCCATCCGCCTTTGCTTGATGAACATAAGGGTCATTTAATTGACGTTCTAACCACGCACGTTGTGAATTGGTGCGCTTCTTGTTGCTTTTGAGTTTTACTTTTAATCGATTCGTCATGGTGAATATGTTCAAATGTTTCGTTAACTTGAATATAGGAAATCAAGCCTACAATTACAACAGTTACTCTGGTTTTCTTCTGTATAGGTAAACCCAAGTCCAAAAGACAATTTCGACAGCATAGACGAGTATACTTTGGTATTGTGCAAAGATAATCATTGCAATAGAGGCTAGTAAATAGGCAATACAAGTCTGTGAATCTGTTGGATTTGATGGGGGGTGACTGATTTTTTTGGTTAATGTGCGGAAATAAAATAGATTACCTGCAAATAACATAATCAAGATGTTAATCGGAATAATGACAAGAGCATAATTATTTGGGAGGACACTCAATATTATGGATAAAGCTATGTTATAGGTAAATGCGATAGTGTACATGCGCCGATAGAGCATCCAAGGCACTGGAAAAAACGCACTGACAAAATTCGCTTGCCAAATGTTGCCTGCTAGAATCTTGGTGAATACATTATCGTAGTACGCTGTATTTTTATCATCGTAGGCTGTGTTTCTATCTTCAGTCTGATAATGGGGGCGTAATTGCTCAATTGTGATTGGTTTAGACATCATTATCTCTTAAGGAATCGTGTGTGTTGCCCCTTAGACGGATGAAGATCTTTAATTAATTCCATTAATAACCCCTCACGTACACCTCTGTCTGCGACACGTAATCGGTCAACAGGCCACAGGTCGCAGATGCCCTCTAAGATACCTGTCCCCATAACGACCAGATCTGTTCTTCCTGCGCCGATACAAGGGTGGTTGGCTCTTTCTTCTTGATTCATCTCAAAGATTTCCGAACTCATACGGTGGATATCAGGGATATTTAGAAATACACCGTCAATCATGCGACGGTCATAGCGTTCTAAATTTAAGCTAATAGCTGCAAGTGTTGTCACTGTTCCTGATGTTCCGATCATCTGAACTTTGTTGCGTTCCATGGCTTGATGAATATCGTTTTTGTTTGAAAAACCCGTGAGGAGTTCAAAAACATTATTTCGAATTTCCTTGTATATCTGAGAATCATAGGACTGGTTCTGATATTGATCGCATAAGGTGACAACCCCATAGGGAATGGACATGCAATCAATAACTTCGATGACAGGAAATCGTCTACGATGAAGACGGCGGGGTTCATTAATGCGAAGCCACATAACTTCGGTACTCCCGCCGCCAATATCAAAAGCAAGGGCAAAGGGAATACGGCTGTTTAAGACTCCGGCGCATCCGGATAAGGCTAAGCGTGCTTCTTCTTCTGCTGAGATGATTGAGATTGAAAGGCCTAGCTCATTTAAGGCGCGTTTAATCAGAATATCACTGTTTTCCGCGCGGCGACATGCTTCGGTTGTGACGGCGCGCAGGTGTGATACTTTGTTTGATTCGATCTTTTCTTGGCAAATGCGTAGCGCTTCGATCGTGCGATCGATGGCGGCTTCTGTTAGGTTATTGGTTGTATGGAGTCCTTCACCAAGACGGACGACCCGTGAAAAGGAGTCAATAACCCGAAAGGATTGACCATCGACTTTTGCGATCAATAGGCGACAAGAGTTTGTTCCAAGGTCAATAGCAGCAATAGTCGGGCTATCCCAGTTTTGGCTAGGGGATGACTGTTTGCGATTGCGTGGCCTGAACATGCCATTTCCTTTATTGACGATCATACTTATATAATTGATGCTATTCTAACACAGTTTCAACTAAAAAACCTCAATTCAATGGTTTTTTTTACTTGGAAGTCTGTAAAAAAATGTGTAAATCTACTAAAGTGGCACGTAACCAGCATAAAAATACACTGGGGGATAGTTTAGCGGTAGAACTCCCGGCTCTGGACCGGGCAACTCAGGTTCGAATCCTGGTCCCCCAGCCATACTAGATTTAGCACAGGAGCCCCCAACATATGAACGTTTCTCAGTGCCGATATCGAGCGGTTGCTTGGATTATTCTTTGGTCATCGATGTTTTCTCTAGCAATGGCCATGGCCAAGACCTTAAATGGTTCCGTTAATCAAGTGAGTCTCATTTTTTCTAGAAGTCTGGTTGGTGCCTTGGTTGCCATGCCTTTGTTCATGCGGGTTGGCTTTAAGGTGCATTTTGCAACAACCCGTTTAGGATTGCACTTGCTTCGCATTCTTTTTGTGACCGGATCCATGGGGTGTACGTATTATGCCTATCGGCATTTGCCAATTGCTTATGCGGCTGCGATCGGTCAAACTGGGCCTTTGTTCACAACTGTTCTTGCTATTCTTTTGTTGCGTGAACGCGTGAATCTTTCAAAGTGGATGGCATTAGCCCTAGGCTATGTCGGTGTCATGATTATGGTTCGCCCGACTGAAGGGGAACTGGATCCCTCTGTTTTAGTTGCATTGATGGCGAATTTATCGGCCGGTTTGGCGATCATTTGTGCGAAAAGTTTGACACGAACCGATAGTTCAGAGACTGTTCTGTTCTATGCCACATTCGGAGTTTTAGCGGTCAGTGGTGTTTCTGCTCTTTGGTTCTGGGAGTCGCCGCAACCGGATGATTTGTGGCGTCTGGCGGTTATTGGGGTGGCGGGTGTGTTATCCCAGTATTGCTATATCAATGCGCTCAAGCGGGCGCCAGCATCTTTTGTAACACCTTTTGAATATACACGCCTTTGTATGAGTATTCCAATTGGATACTTTATGTTTTCTGAAATTCCTGATATCTGGACAGTCCTTGGGAGTTTGGTCATTATCGTTGCGGTTGTCTGGCTGACACTGAGTGATCGTGATGCTTAATTATTGGTAATATTCGCATCACTCTAAACTAGAACTATTTGTTGTTGCAGTCCAGCTAGATGTTGCATTTTTCCAGTCTGTATCAAATACTGTTTTTGCTTTGTCGATAGCCTCAGTATCATCAATAATTAAAGACAACTCACCACTTCGATCAAGTCCATCTGCCCAAAAATTGCAGGACGTAATCAGCATTGATTCACCATCACGAATGATCAACTTTGCATGGACATAGGGGGACGTCATGTAGTGAAATTCAACGCCAACCTCATGGAGTTTCTCACGGATATAAGAAGTTTCGTCTTTACCAAATAAGTCAGGCGTAAATAGAATCCGAATTTTTTTACCAATACTTGCCAGTAAGTGTAAATAAAGCGCCATTTCACGATCTACTAAGCAGGCTTGATAAAGCTCTAGCGTTTTATTGGTTTGCAGTATGTAAAGTAAGATAAAGTCCCGTTGATAATTAGGGTCAAAACAGATAGTTGTTAGGGCGAGCGGTAATGATTCTCTTGTTATTTGACTATTAAAATAAGATGTTAGATCTTCAACTTGTTCTGACTTCCGCGTTATATAGCCAAAATTTCGACCACAGTTAAGACCACTTTGATTCATATTAAATGTCATGACAAAGGCTGCTTTACTATCAATGATCATCAGTTTTGTGTGAAATAAGATAATATTTTCCAATGATGCGTAGTAGACGCCAATCCCATTTTCTCTGAGATGTTTGGCTGTTTCTTCATTTTTTTTCAACTTTTCCCATGCAGGGGTCAAATCGACTTCAGATTGTAGATTTGATGTATTTATTGGTGGATTAAGAATGATTCGTACTTGAACACCCCGTAACCGGGCTTGTTTAAGGGAACTCATCACATCCATATGATCAAGTCGATAGATTGCAATATCGACGGATGATTGTGCTGACTCAATGGCTTGCAGGATTGGTGCTGTACCGTCATCAGGCTCTATAATTAAGTCTTGAGCATTGAGAGGAAAAAGAAAAGCTATATAAAAAAATAATGATTTCACGGGGTGCCTCAGATCAATTCCTCTAATGATCTTTATCGTAAGATCAAAAGCCGATGAGGTCAACAGGGGCGAACTTTAATAAGTAACATCCTTATAAAAAAGCCTCCTTAACGGAGGCTTTTTATTTTTTAGCAGAGATAAGCGTGGATACCAAGTTCCAGACTAACTTAGATAAGTGGTTTTGATGAAGAGGCCCACGGAGCCTACATGAAGTAGGTGAGTAGGTCGATCTCAGATAAAACCGCTTAGATCAGGTAATCTGGGATTTTGTATTAGTAATCCATGCCCATTCCGCCCATACCACCCATGCCTGACATTCCGCCACCAGCAGCAGGTGCCTTTGGTTCAGGTTTTTCAGCAATCATCGCTTCTGTTGTGATCAACAAGCTTGCAACGGATGCTGCGTCTTGTAGAGCTGTACGAACAACCTTAACAGGATCGATAACACCGAATTCAAACATATTACCAAAGCGGTCTTGTTGAGCATCATACCCAAAGTTGACGTCGTTGGCGTCTGTGATTTTCCCGACGATAACGGAACCATCTTGACCGGCGTTAAACGCAATTTGACGGCACGGGGCAGACAAAGCTTGGCGAACGATTTTGATACCAACTTCTTGGTCGTTGTTTGCTGTCTTTAGACCTTCGAGTTTACGAAGAGAATAAAGCAAGGCCACACCACCACCAGGAACGATGCCTTCTTCGACAGCTGCGCGTGTTGCATGCATGGCGTCTTCAACACGATCTTTGCGTTCTTTAACTTCAAGTTCGGTTGCACCACCAACACGGATAACAGCAACACCACCAGCAAGTTTAGCAAGGCGTTCTTGCAATTTTTCCTTGTCATAATCAGAAGAGGATTCTTCGATTTGAGCACGGATTTGGTTGCAACGTGCATCGATTTGATTCTTGTCGCCAGCGCCGTTTACGATGGTTGTGTCATCTTTTGTAATGGCAACTTTGTTGGCTGTTCCCAGCATGTCCATGGTCACGTTTTCAAGTTTAATGCCAACATCTTCGGATACAACGGTACCACCTGTTAGAATTGCGATATCTTCAAGCATTGCTTTACGACGATCACCAAAACCAGGTGCTTTAACTGCAGCAACTTTCAATCCGCCACGAAGTTTGTTCACAACGAGAGTTGCCAATGCTTCACCTTCAACGTCTTCAGCAATAATCAAGAGCGGGCGACCGGATTGAACAACAGCTTCCAAGATTGGCAGCATCGGTTGCAATGTGGAAACTTTCTTTTCGTGGATCAAGATAAATGGGTTCTCTAAGTCAGCAATCATTTTCTCTGAATTTGTCACAAAGTACGGGCTGATATAACCGCGATCGAATTGCATACCTTCAACAACATCAAGTTCTGTGTGGAGAGATTTTGCTTCTTCGATGGTAATAACACCTTCTTTACCAACTTTTTCTACAGCTTTGGCAAGCATTTCGCCGATTTCGACTTCACCATTAGCGGAAATGGTTCCGACTTGGGCGATTTCATCGGATGTGGAAACTTTTTTAGCGCGTGACTTGAGGTCTGTCACGATTGTGTCAACAGCCAATTCGATACCACGGCGTAGATCCATTGGGTTCATGCCGGCGGCAACAGCTTTGATCCCTTCGCGAACGATAGCTTGACCTAAAACGGTTGCTGTTGTCGTACCGTCACCAGCCAAATCGGATGTCTTGGAGGCGATTTCGCGCAACATTTGGGCGCCCATATTTTCAAACTTGTCTGATAGTTCGACTTCTTTAGCAACGGAAACACCGTCCTTTGTGATGCGTGGTGCACCAAAAGATTTTTCGATAACAACGTTGCGACCTTTTGGTCCAAGGGTAACTTTCACAGCGTCGGCTAGAATGTCGACACCACGTAGCATGCGTTCACGGGCTTCTGCGCCAAAACGTACATCTTTTGCAGCCATAATTTTTCTCCTTTAAATGGATAGGTTTTTAGATTTGCTAGTACCAATTATCAGAAATAAGTAATACGGATGGATTCAAGGACGAAGCTGCGTAAGCCTACATTAGTAGGCGTGCAAAGCCGGTGTTCCTCAGAATTCGCCGTAGGACTATTTCCGAGGTGTTAGTTCATGATTCCCATGATGTCGGATTCTTTCATAACCAAAAATTCGTCACCATCAATTTTAATTTCAGTACCGGACCACTTGCCAAATAGGACACGATCTCCGACTTTAACGTCAAGGGCGATCAAGGACCCATCTTCTTTGCGCATACCTGATCCAGTAGCCATTACTTCACCTTCTTGCGGTTTTTCTTTGGCTGTATCAGGGATAATGATTCCGGACTTTGTTTTTTCTTCGGATTCAATGCGTTTTACAAGAACGCGATCATGTAGCGGTCTGAATTTCATTTGTTTCTCCATTAATTACTATCAGCACTCACCATCAGGGAGTGCTAACTTTATCTCATATATTTAAAATGCTGTCAAGGGGCGGATCATCTTTTTGCCCGAGAAATGTTATAGTAACCTTGGATTGATAGAGGCAAAAATTATGAGGTTTGTACCAAGGGTTTTGCGTCTTTGATCTCTCCGGAAAATAAGGGCACGAGGTTCTTTGTTTTTTTGTCGTTATAGACAAAGACAAAGGAAAATGGTTTGTTGACGGTGATTGTAATGGGGGGTGTCATGGGCATAGCGCGCATAACCATAGCCATGAAGGTTGCTGCTGCTCCTTCGAATCCATTGTGATCCCATTTTATAACCACTTTTTGTTTAAATGTGCCTATTTTCAAATCTTGATTGATGAGGGTTGTCTTAAAGAAATTGTCACCTAAAAGGGTAGGGAGAGACGATTGAAGTTGATCTTTTAGGTCAATGGTTGATTCCATTGAAACATAGGGGACGTTGAGGGTTGCACGATTGAATTTTCCATCATGAGCCAAGCGTTGGATATCGTCAGCTGTTATTGACGTTTGTTGATGGTGGTTTTTAGGGAGTTTGATTAAAAGTGAGAATGTATTTTTTTCTGTATCAATAGCAAAAAGAGTGAATTCGTCTGTTTCCATTACTTTGGTTTGGACTGTCCCGGTAAGGGATTTAACCTCAGTTATTGTTTTGCCTGAAATAAAATCAATTTTATCCGCAGTAAACGTTTCTTTCCATGGGGTTTTTACGAAAAGAGTATTGAGTAATCCCAGCGCAGTTCCCGGCTTTATATCTGCAGATGTTACTAGATTTTGAATTCGGTTTTGAGTGTCTGTAGCGATACGATCATTAATGGTTTTAGAGGCGCGTTCCGGTTGGGTAAAGTCAATTTCTATATTGGTTGCACCGACATCTTTTAGTGTTTTTAAGGCATTTTGATTATAGGGGAGTCCTGTCTGAGTATAGGCATAAACTCCAACTGTCATATGCTGAGCCAGTTCATTAGCGAGTTCACCCAGTTCTTGAGGGGAACCGTTAAATTGAGTGTACGTCCGAATTTCGTTGAGAAATTTGCCTTGTTCTGGAGAGAGAATAGCAGCAAGACATTCAAGTGTATAGTTAATGCCAAAAGTGCTAACTGACGAGGATGTGGTTTGTGTTTTTAAGGGGGGATTATAGAGTCCTTGTGTAAAACTTGATATCGGTGTGTGTTTGTCATTTGCTGTTGATGGGGATAATACTACAGCTGTGAGAAATCCGTATATGAAGTTTTTCATAGGACTGCCTTTTAATCATTTTTAAATTACTTTATCTAAAACTAATTTTATTTTACCAAAAAAATGGTGGATTAATCCACCATTTTAAAGGTTGCAATATTAAGCAGCGATTGCTTTTTGTGCTTTCTTTTTGGGGGTATTACCAAGGCCGTTACTTTTTGCGATAGAACTGCGACGTTTGGAATAGTTTGGCGCAACACTTGGATAGTCAGCCGGAAGTCCCCAACGAGCCTTATATTCTTCGACGCTCATCCCATAGGCCGTATTTAAGTGGCGTTTTAGCATGCGTAAGTGGCGACCATCTTCGAGACAAACAATATAATCCGGTTGAACAGATTGATCGATTGGAACTGCAGGAGTGGTGGGTCTGCTTTGTAATGGCTTTAGCGTATCGGACAAATCAACCAATGTTTGATGAATTGTTCGAATAAGATTGGGAATTTCAGTTGGGTCTGTCTCTCGACTGGATAAATGTGCAGAAACGATAGCGGTAGTAAACTCTAGAATATCTGATTTTTCTATTGTTTGATCATAAACTAAATCGAGTGACATGATGTTCCTTTAAGTAAAAAATTATAATGAATTATAGTCATAAAAATACGCTTTACTATAAGTTGTCAATAGCTTATTTGATGTTAAAAAATTAGATAAGAATCAATTTCTTACTTATATTTTCATACCTTGTCTAAAGGTTGTTTTTTTTGAAATCTAATTCCAATTTTATAGGATTGGTGGTAATGAAATGTCTTAAAAAAATTTTCGCATTAATAGGGCATCGGATAATAGTCCATCAGAATTTTTATAGTAGTTTTTTCGGGTTCCATAAAGTTGAAAATCAAGGGTTTTGTATAGATTTATAGCGGGGGTATTGGATACATCAACCTCAAGAAAAAGCGTTTTTACACCGCAATGACGCAGATAGATGAATGATTCATTGAGTAAGATCCTTGCTAGACCTTGGCGTCGATAATCGGGATGGGTTGCCAATGTTAATATCTCAGCATCATCATCTGTAACGGAGTATAGGATAAAGCAACTTAGGTTATCATTGGCAAAACAAAAAACAGTCGGAAGAGCCAAAAGTGAATTGAATGAGTGTTCCGACCAAGCAGGATCAACACTGAGGCTATGTATTTCATGTAATAATTTAGAGTAGTGTGCTGATAACTGAATCATAGATCTGCTTTTTTCTTAGCAAATTCGGGGGTTCGAATGTAAAATGGCTCTAAATTTGGAAAGGCGTTTTTATCTGGACACCGTTCGTAAAATTGAATGAGAAGTTCTGCCATAGGGGGTGTTACAACGACTGTGTCGAGTTGATCAATCGATTGTGTTGATGCGATTGGATTTTTGCCGATCAGGTCTTTTAAGTCTTCAAGGCTTAGGATTTGGTTTTCCCCTTGATGACGGACAAAAAAATCGCCGCGCAGTGAATCTATAACTGATGTATAACCTGTTAGGTTATGTAAAACCTCTAAAGTTGTTGGGGCAAAGATCGTGATTGGTTTTGCTAATTTTAGACCTTGGGCTGTCGCAAGGCCAATACGTATTCCTGTGAATGAACCGGGGCCTGTTAGGGTGCATAAAGTTGTTACGTCAGTAAAATTTAGATCGTGGTCTTGAAGTAGTTTTTGAAGTTCAGGGACAAGAATCGCTGATTGCAATCCGCTCCCTCCTTGAGGAAGAAGTCTGACATCAACAGTATTGCTATATTTTAACGCAATTGAATCTTGACGCCCGGTTGTATCAAAGCTAAGGATTATGGTATCTTTGGTCATCTTGAATAGGAGGAGTAAAAAATGTCGCTCGTTGAAATCACTGAAGTTACTCATAATATAATCCTAGATATGCGTTATGCAACAGAGAATAATTTTACGAGGCAAACAATTTATGATTGTTCGCGGTGTTTTTTGCGGCCGGAAGCATTAACGTTGCTTGAAAAAGCAATTGTTTTGGCTGATGCGCAGGGATATCGCTTTAAGGTTTTAGATGCGCATCGTCCTCAGTATGCGCAGGAACGGTTGTGGGATGTTTGTCCGAACCCTGATTATATTGCTAACCCTGCGAGTGGTTCGCACCATACGCGGGGGGTTGCTGTGGACTTGACTTTGATAGATAAAGACGGTCAAGAGTTAGATATGGGGACACCTTTTGATAGTTTTGATCTATCTTCCCATCATGGAAGCCAGCAGATCTCTCCGGAAGCATCCCGAAATCGTTATATGTTGTTGGGAATTATGATGAGTGCTGGCTGGGATTTTTATGTGAATGAGTGGTGGCATTATCAACTGTTTAAGCCACGGGAGTTTGACCTAATTAAGAGTCGGTAAGTTTTTGTTAACTCATTTATGCTTATTCTGAATGTACAATATTATTGCATGGGGGGATAAGATGAGTGGGTATTTAGACAGTACAAACGATAAGGGTAATAGCCGTCAATACGCAGAATGTGATCGTCATTCCTTTCAGCGGATAGCCATGCGCGACAAAATCGTGGGGATGTGGGCAGCTAGTCTTTTTGGGTATAAGGGTGATGATGCGGTGCGTTATGCGACCGAGGTTGTTTTTTCAGATCTAGAGGAACCTGGTGACAATGATATCATTCGCAAACTCATGATTGACTTTGACTACCACGGCATCCCTGTTACACGCCAAGAGATTGAAACGCAATTATTGAATGCCGAGGCAGCTGTTGATAAGAAATCGAGTTAGATTATTTTAATCTATATGTTGTTTCTTACTGCTGATGAAATAATTAACATTTAGGTCTTTTGACAGGCTCCACGACCAACTCAAGGGATTAAACGCCATGCCGGAGATGTCTGTTAACTGAAGGTCTGCATTGCGCATGTGGCTGCCCAACTCCCCAGGGGTTAGGAATTTCTTCCACTCATGGGTTCCGATGGGTAACCATCTCATAATATATTCAGCACCAAGAATTGCGACCGCATAAGATTTTGCTGTGCGGTTCAATGTTGAGAAAATCACAAGGCCGCCGGGTTTTGCTAAGCTTTGGCACGTTTTAATAAACCCAGGAACATCTGCTACATGTTCGACAATCTCGAGGGCTAGGACAACATCATACTGAACGCCGGTTTCGGCCAAAACTTCGGCCGTGGTACAGCGATAATCAATATCAAGTTCCATTAACTTTGCGTGAGAGGTTGCAACATCTATTGTTTTTTCACTGCCATCGATTCCTGTAACTTGTGCGCCAAGGCGGGTTAGCGGTTCAGCCATTAATCCGCCGCCACAACCAATGTCAACGATGGATAGTCCTTGAAAGTTATGGGAAATATCCGTATTTTGAAAGTAGCACTGAGCAATTTGCTGCGTAACGTATTGCAAACGGGTCGGATTCATGTGATGAAGGGGCTTGAATGGGCCAGTTTCATCCCACCATGTGGACGAAATTTTTGAAAAGCGCGCAATTTCTTCAGTGTCGAGTGTGTTAATTGTTGCGGATGACATTTAAATCCCCACGGGTCTTGTTGTCTGTTGTAAGAGTATGGCACACTATACAACAAGTTTAAAGAGAGACGACATCGTGCGTATAGTCATGAAATTTGGGGGGACATCAGTTGCAGACATTGCTCGGTTAGAGCAAGTCGCCCTTAAGGTGCGTCGACAGGTTGAGCTTGGTGACAATGTTATCGTTGTTGTTTCTGCTATGGCAGGGGTTACCAATCAGTTGGTTGGCTATGCTAAGTCTTTAGGTGGTTATGAATCTTTGGCTGAATATGATGCTGTTGTTGCAACGGGGGAGCAAATTACGACAGGGCTATTGGCTTTGGCGTTGCAACAAATAGGGTTGAAATCTCGATCTTGTATGGGGTGGCAGGTTCCTATTCGAACAAATAGCCAACATGGTACTGCAATTATCGAAGATATTGACTCTCAGATTTTTGAAGATTGTTGGGCTGAAGGTGTTGTTCCGGTTGTTGCAGGCTTTCAAGGAATTACAGACGATAATCGCATTACAACATTAGGACGCGGCGGTTCGGATACAACTGCTGTTGCCTTGGCCGCAGCTGTGGATGCTGACCGCTGTGATATTTACACGGATGTGGATGGGGTTTATACTGCAGACCCACGGGTTGTACCAATGGCGCGTAAATTAGATGCAATTTCTTATGAGGAAATGCTTGAATTAGCGGCACAAGGCGCGAAAGTCCTTCACCCACGCTCGGTTGCGACGGCATTGGTTTCAAGAACCCCTGTTCAGGTTTTATCCAGTTTTTCTGACCAACCGGGAACAATGGTAATCCCTCAGGAAGCTATAGCAGAAACTGGTATTAGTGGGATAGCCCATTCTATGGGGTGGTTAAAGATTTCTTTTTCTGTTCTTGATAAAGATTGTCAAGAATTGCGTACAACTCGCGAATTCCTTAAGGAAGCTGATATTCAACATGAAGTGATGGTAACATCATTGCCCTCGTGTCATGTGATTGAAATGTTGATTCCGGCAGGACAACTAACCCAGACGAGGTTGATCTTGGAAGAGCAGGGGATTCAACCGAATAAATTAACTGTTGATCCTGATCTTGCTAAGGTTTCTGTGGTTGGGCGAGGAATGTTAGAAGAAGGCGGATATAGCCAAACTCTTCCTGAAATGCTTAAGACGATGAAGCTATCGTCGTTCTTAGTGAAAATTACAGCTTCCAGAATTAGTGTTGCTGTGCCAGAATCACAAGCAATACAACTTGTGCACTATTTACACACTTATTTTAATTTGGATCGAATCGATGAAAACATTAAACAATCTGTGGCAGCGCGGCTGTGATTTTTTAGGAACTGAACACGCAATCCTTGGTGGTGCCATGAGCTGGGTGTCAGAACGTAATCTTGTTTCTGCTATTTCGAACGCTGGTGGATTTGGTGTGATTGCCTGTGGTGCGATGCCTGTCCATTTGTTAGATGCTGAAATTAAGGCAACACAAGCAATGACAAGTAAGCCATTTGGCGTGAATTTGATCACAATGCACCCTGATTTGATGGAGTTGATTGATGTTTGTATCAACAATCAAGTGAGTCATGTGGTTTTAGCGGGGGGACTTCCTCCTGCTGATGCTATTGCAAAAATCAAAGAGGCCGGTCTTAAGCTCATGTGTTTTGCTCCAACATTGACTCTGGCTAAAAAGCTTGTGCGTTTGGGATGTGATGCGATCGTCATTGAAGGTTCAGAAGCCGGTGGACATATTGGTCCTGTATCAACAAGCGTTTTAGCTCAAGAAATCTTGCCCCATATAACCGACGTTCCCGTTTTTGTTGCAGGCGGTATTGGCCGGGGTGAAGCCATCGCCAATTATCTTTTGATGGGGGCATCTGGTGTTCAGTTGGGAACGCGCTTTGTGTGTGCAACGGAGTGTCAAGCCCATCCTGCCTTTAAAAAAGCTTTTATACGTGCAAGTGCTCGCGATGCCGTAGCATCAGTCCAATTAGATTCGCGATTGCCTGTTATTCCTGTGCGGGCTTTGGAAAATGATGCTTCTAAAAAATTTGCGGAATTCCAGCGAGAAATGATTAATAAATTAGATGCTGGCGAAGTTGACTTGAAAGAAGCACAACTTCATGTTGAACATTTTTGGGGTGGAGCTTTGCGCCGTGCTGTTATCGATGGGGATATTGAAAGTGGCTCTGTTATGGCGGGGCAAAGCGTTGGACTTGTCAAAGATGAACAGCCGACACAAATTATTATGGATGATCTAATTAATCAAGCGTCAGAATTTCTGGCGCGTCAATAGGAGAGATAAATGAAGAAGGTTCTAGCTTCAGCTGCTGTTGTTGCCCTAATTGGCGGTGGCGGGTACTTTTATGCAACTCAAAAATTTGCTACAGAAGCAAGATATCTGAAAGATGCACTGGAACATGGCAGTATGTTCAAAGCAGACAGTGTTCAAATTAAACCTTATACATTTACTGTGGATGTTGCAGGGTTCACAATTGACCTTTCTGAGGTGCCGGATCTAATTAATAAAGCTACTGATGCTCAAATACCGACTCTGAAGATTAGAAATGAACATCCTTTTGAAATTCATTATTCACCATTAAATAAAAAGATGACAATCTTTAGTCGGGCTAAGGATAATCGGGTCGTTGTTGATTTCAAAGGACAAAAATCATCCTATATTTTGTCAAATTATAAGGGGGAAACCATTGTTGAGTTGTCGTCAACTCCGACGTTGAAAGATAAGAGTCTGGCGCAATTTATCAAAGAGTACGTCACGGGGGTAAAAACGTCAGGAAATAATGTTGATATGCGTGTAGAAGGTTCTAATAACGCTATGTTTTCTGCGGACTCTATAGAGTCAAGTGTCGAGGTTAAGCCATCTGAACTTGGGAAGAAGGTAACTCTGTTTAATGCTGTAAAGGGTGAGCAATCAGATATAGCAGCCATTTTTGATGCGTTTGCGGCATATTTACCGCAAGATGTGCCAGGAATGAAAGAAGCGTTCAGTCAAATTAAACCCTCTCCGTTACTCAAAGGTTTGAAACGAGATAAGACATCGACGATTTCTATTGAGACTGATTTTAATGCAATCATTGATTCAATTATAACGTCCTTGACCTTGTCTGATGAAGCAGCTAAACAAGCCGAATTTGCGTCACTTTTGGTCAAACTAAAGGGGGTTAAATTCTTTATTGATGGCCAAGACCAACTCTTGGGTGCTAAAATTAATACTTTAATTGATGCTGATGTTCCGACATCACTTCCAGAAGGTCGGGTAAAAGGTAAATTGGATATCAATGGAACGTCATCCAAAGAATTCCAAGATAAGTTACCTGATATTATTGTTGAATCATTACGTCAAAATATGCCTGTTACCCCTGATATGCAACAAGAATCAGAAAAATTGATCCAGAAGGTTAAGATCACTCTGACCAATCATGCACCTGATCTTGTCAGTATGGGGAATATTGGCGCTAAGTTAGATGTGGATGCAGAACCATCCCGTCTGGAAGGTAATGCGTTGCTTGACATTTATTGTGATTTGTATGGTGCCAAACTAACCGTTGATTCAAAAGATGGAAACATTAAAGCGGTTTTACGCGTGACAAATGCAGATCAATTGTTTGCGGATTTCGAAGCCTATACGGCTAAGTTGTTCAATGATCCGGAAATGGCCGATATGGTCAATCCGGACCTTAAGACGCAACTACCGCTCTATGCGTCATTGGCTAAGACAACACTGAGAAGTATGGCTAAGGAGTCTAAGGATTCAAAAGGCAATTCTGTTCTTGAAATTGAGCAAGTTGTTCCTATTAGTCTTCTTGCCGGTGCTGCTGCTGGCGGTGTTGCCGGTGGTGCTGCTGCGATTGCTGCCGGTCAGTAATAAAATACCTCTCCCCTCTTTAGGGGGGAGGGGGACATAAATATCTATTTGCTTGTCCCTTCTCCATAACAGAAATTTGAATGAATAATGAGCACCATCATGTCTAAAAAACCCGTCATCCTTCAACTTGTCCCTAAATTTAATAGCGGAGGCGTTGAGCGTGTTACCATAGACACAGCAGGTTTCCTAGCGCAATATGATGATGTGCCGACCTATGTTGCATCCCAAGGTGGGTTACTTCAAGCAGAGCTAGAAAATCGTGGGGTTAAGCATATCACTTTGCCCTTGGCGACTAAGAACCCATTTAAAATTATCCTTAACGGTTTTCGTTTAGCAAAAATCGTCAAAGAGTTGGGGGTTGACTTGTTGCATGCCCGATCGAGAGCCCCTGCATGGAGTGCATGGGTTGCATCGAAAATATCAAGCAAACCCTATATTACGACCTATCATGGTGCCTATCATGTAAACGTACCATTAAAAAACTGGTATAATTCATCGATGGCGCGTGGCAAATGTGTGGTTAGCATTTCCGATTTTGTCACGCGGTTGGTGCAAGAACGTCATGGTCATTTAAAGCCACAAATTCATAAGATTTATCCGGGGGTTGATGCCAATGGGTTATTGAACCCAGAGCGTTTTACAAAAGAGGATATTTCTGTACAACGTAAAGAATGGTGTATCCCCGATGATGCATTTGTGATGTTGATGGTGGGGCGTATTGCCAAAGCTAAGCGTTTTGATCTGGCTGTCCAAGCTTTAGGGCGCCTGAAGCATAATCCCAAACTTTACCTTGTTCTCGCAGGATCCGATCAAGGACGGACAGAGTTATCGCAATCTCTCTTAGATCTCGCCGAGGAGTTAGGCGTGTCTGAACGTGTTAGGTTGGTCAAGGATTTTAAAAATATTCCTTTGGCTTATGCTGTGTCTGATTTGGTTCTGTTTCCAACGTCTCATATTGAAACTTATGGTCGGATTACGGCTGAAGCAGGTGCGATGGCAAAAATCGTGATTGCGTGTGATATTGGTGCTGTGGCTGAATTGATTGATGAAGAAAAAACCGGATATGTTATCCCTGAAGCTGACCTTGATGCGTTGATTAATCGGATAGAAAAGGTCATCGATATGTCTACAGGTGAAAAGCAAGCTATGGAAAAAAGTGCTCGTCAGCATATTCTTAAGAACTTTACAGCTGAGAGAATGTATGATGAGACGTTAGCGCTGTACCGGCAGATGATATAGCTCACCTCTCCCACAAGGGGAGAGGCGAGAAATCACTTATCGGCTTTTACGTCCGCCTGTTGCAAATTTTTTACCACTGCCATTAGAAAACTTTCCTCGGCTGCTTGGCTTTTTGCTGCCACGGTTAGGTGTGTTTGCGCTCTTTACCTTGTCCGCACGTGGCTTGTCACGGAATTTTCTTTCAGCTGTTGGCACTGATCCAAAGTCTTCTGATTTTGGTGCAGATGGGCGACGGTTATCATTGTCACGGCGACGATTGTCTGTACCTCGGTCCCGACTATCAAAATCTTTGCGGCGACCATCATTGTTGCGATCACGGTTGTCATTACCGCGGTCACGACCGTCAAAATCTCTGCGACGCCCATCGGTATTGCGATCACGGTTGTCATTGTCACGACGGCGGTTGCGATTGCGACCACGGCCACCACCACGGTCTTCACGACCTTCTTTACCAAAATCAATGGCATGCTTATTGCGATCTTCCGGATGCATTAGGCGGCAAATTGCACGCCATTTGCTGGCTTCTGGTGCGGAAACAAAGCTGATGGCTGTTCCTTCTGCTCCGGCGCGCCCTGTGCGGCCAATACGGTGAATAAAGTCTTCTGGTGCTTGTGGTAGGTCAAAGTTCACAACATATTCAATGTGCGGAATGTCAAGACCACGTGCTGCAACGTCCGTTGCAACCAAAATACGATTCTTTCCTTTGCGGAAGGCGTGGATAACGTTGGAACGCTTACGTTGACGCAAATCACCATGAATGGCTTCGGCTGAGTGACCTTCGTCATTCAAGCGTTTTGCTAATTTCTCTGTATTCATTTTTGTTTTAACGAAAACGATAAAGCTACCTTGTTTTTCATTGAGGGCGTCAACCAATAATCCAAACTTATCACCTTCGGTTGTTTTAACCACTTCTTGAGTGATGTTGTCTGATGCTTTGATTGTTGATCCAACAGAAATGCGTTGAGGGTCAACCAGATAACGACCAGCTAGACGTTCAATGTTCGGCGCAATTGTTGCTGAAAACATCAAGGTTTGACGCTTTTCAGGCATATATTTTGCAATTTGTTCTAATTGAACAACGAATCCCATGTCAAGCATACGATCTGTTTCGTCAAGAACGAGGAATCCTGTTTTATCAAGGCTGAGTGTACCACGTTCCAAGTGGTCGTTAATACGACCGGGTGTTCCGATAATCAAGCGTGGGCGTTGTCTGAGTTGTTGTAATTGTTTGCCCATGGAATCACCGCCGATTAACAGGGCCATCCAAATACGGCTTTCTTTGCTCATAAATGTACGCATGCTGTCCATGACTTGCTGAGCAAGTTCGCGGGTCGGTGTCATAATCAAGGCTGTATTTTTTGGATTAGCCATCAAATAGGCTAATAAAGGCAAAGAAAAGGCTGCTGTTTTACCTGTTCCTGTTTGGGCTGAGCCCAAAACGTCATGCCCTTCAAGAGCCAAAGGAATCGTCTGAGCTTGAATTGGTGTTGGTGCTGTGAAGTTGAGGCGTTCAATAGCGGACAAGATCTCGGCTGGAAGGCCAAGAGATTGAAATGTAGTCATTTTTTCTCTTTTATATAATGTATACCAATTGTTAGAAGTCAGTAATACAATTATACCCAAGAGTGACGCAATGCGATCCAGTCCTGATGAATTCGTGTATATACTTTTTTCATATACTTGGTATGAGTTAGTATTTGATCCACTTTACAAGTGTAAAGTTATACCAATTCAAAACCAGACCAATATGTCATTCATGAAGAAGTATAGAATCATCCTACCATGTTATGGGGGACTCGAGACAAAATGTCAAGTCATTGTTTGTTAATTGTTGGTGTTACTTAACATGGTCGTTGCTAAGGCGGCTAATCCTTCACCGCGTCCGGTAAATCCTAATTTTTCTGTTGTTGTCGCTTTAACGCTGATGCGCGAGATATCTATTAAAAGGATTTCGCTAATTCGTTGGCGTATTGTATCGCGATGTGGTGATATTTTCGGGGATTCACCAATAACAGTGACGTCAATATTATTAATTTTAAATCCCATATCAAGGGCTAGTTTCTGCGCATGTTTTAAGAATAGGGTAGAATCTGCCCCTTTCCATTGCGGATCACTGGGGGGGAAATGTTGGCCAATATCTCCGAGGCACACAGCCCCCAAGATGGCATCTGTAATCGCATGGAGAACCACATCGGCGTCTGAGTGGCCAATTAAGGAAAAACTGCAAGGGATGAATATTCCACCTAGGGTAACGCCGTCACCCGATCCAATAGTATGCACATCAAAGCCATTGCCAATGCGAAAGTCCATTAATGCCCCCGTAAATCGCTAGAGAATGTTATTTTTACGTTTTCACCAGATCCTTGGACAACAGTCACAGGGATATTACATAACTCGAGCAGTGATGCCTCGTCTGTGAATGAGTAATCTGTAATTTGATCAAAACATCCCATGATGGTCTTATAATCAAAACCTTGAGGGGTTTGGGCGCGCCATAAACTTTCACGGGGGAGAGTCTGCAATACTTTGGAATGGGCGACAAGCTTAACAGTGTCGGTTACTTCAATGGCTGGGATGACACCTTGTCCTGATTCTAGACCATTAATGACGCGACGAACCAAGGGAATGTCGACAAAAGGGCGGGCTGCATCATGAACAAGAACAAAATCTGGGTTGATATCGCGTAAGCCTTTGAGGCCAGCAAGCGTCGATTCACCGCGTGTGGCGCCTCCTAAGGCTGGTTCATGCAGATTTAAATCAGATAGGGCCTTTTCGTAATACTCATAGTGGTCGGGATGAATGACGACAATAATGTCCTTGATCCCTATTTCTAGAAAAGTTTCGATGCTGTGACGAATCAGAGGCTTTGTGCCCAATTGCGAATATTGTTTTGGGATGCTTGACCCAAAACGTGAGCCTTTTCCTGCAGCGACAATGATAGCGGCTATTTTTTTATTGATTCCCGTGCGATCCATCCGCCCCCCAAAACTCTTGAATCCTCATAAAAAACACAAGCCTGACCTGCTGAAACTCCGTATTCTGGTTCTTGGAACTCGACTAGAGCCTCGGTAGAAGACAGACGTTTGATCGTTGCCGGAATACCAGGGTGTGTTGATCGTATTTTTACTATTAAACTAAGGGGGTTGTCAAATCGGGATTCATTTTCTAACCAGTTGACATCACGCACTAAAATCTGATGTTTAGCAAGAGCTTCTTTTGGGCCAACAATAACTTGTTTTTTGATTGGATCAATCTGAATAACATACAAGGGGTCGCTTGCGGAAACGCCAAGGCCTTTGCGTTGCCCAACCGTGTAATTGATGATCCCTTGGTGTTGTCCCAGAACTCGACCATCCATATGGACGATATCACCTGAATCAAGAGCGCCGGGCCGTAAGCGTTCTACTACTGAGGCATAGTTTCCGTTGGGGACAAAGCAGATATCTTGACTGTCAGGTTTATTCGCAACCTTGAGCCCAAAGCGATGCGCCAAGTCCCGTGTTTCTGTTTTGGGAATGCCACCCAGTGGAAACCGCAAATAATCAAGTTGATCTTGAGTTGTTGTAAATAGGAAATAGCTTTGATCTCGGCTTGGGTCAAGGGCGCGGTGAAGTTCACTGCGGTCCTGTCCGGGTAAACGTTGAACATAGTGTCCGGTAATTAAAGCTTGAGCTCCTAATTCACGAGATGTTGTTAGCAGATCCTTGAATTTGACTTTCTGGTTGCATCGAACGCAGGGAATAGGGGTCTCTCCATTCAAATAACTGTCTGCAAAATCATCCATGACACTTTGTTTGAAAATGCTTTCATAATCGAGAACATAATGAGGAAAGCCAAGTTTGTCTGCAACTGTCCGAGCATCGTAAATATCTTGGCCGGCACAACACGCACCTTTTTTGTCAATCATTTGACCATGATCATAAAGTTGTAAGGTAATGCCAATGACTTGGTAGCCAGCTTCGACCATAAGGGCTGCTGTCACAGATGAGTCAACGCCCCCGGACATTGCTACTGCAACCAAGGCGCCATCAGGAATTCCATCGAGTTTAAACTTATGAGTCATTGCTTTTTTCTGTGTTGTTTGTCTTATGAACAATATAGGGAATGTTGAGAATAAATGCTAATAAAAATACCCCGTTAAGTATTATACGGTCATTTTGTTTGATTTAATTTTTTCTTGTTAAATGTTTCTAGAAAATGATTATATTTTGCCTGTTGTTAATTTTTGAAATTAAGGGATAATAATTCTTTTATTGTAGATTAATTTTAAAGAGTTCATATGTCCTTAATGTTTGCAAATAAGGCGATATTGTGCTAAGATTGTTGCGTTATAATCAAAAATTTCATTGCCCACAAAAGGGTAAGTTTGGTGTTTTATGTCTTTCCATCATATTGCTATGGCAATCCTAGTCGCTGCGGTCTGGGGTTTTAATTTTATTGCCGTTAAGGCAGGCCTTAATGAGATGCCACCTTATTTATACGGAGCCGGCCGTTTTGCAATTGCCGCACTGCCGGCTTTGTTCATTGCTAAGCCAAAAACAAGTTGGACAATGATTATCGGAATCGGTCTGACGCTTGGAGTTTTTAAGTTTACCTTGATGTTTATGGGGATTCATTATGGGATGTCGGCTGGGCTAGCATCACTTGTTTTGCAAAGCCAAGCTTTTTTCACTCTGCTATTTTCATTTTTAATCTTTAAATCAAAGATTAAACCAAATCAACTGATAGGAATGACAATTGCTGCGGTTGGTATGATTCTAATTGCTGTGGATACGCAAGATCAGAGTTCAACGCTTGGGTTTATTTTAATTTTATCGGCAGCTGTGGCTTGGGGCATTGCAAATATTTTGTATCGAATGGTTGGAGATGTGGATATGTTTGCGATGACAGCGTGGTCATCAGTTATACCACCTATCCCAATGTTTTTGGTGAGTGTATATTCTGAAGGATGGGATGTCGTCATTGCAAGTATTCAGACGATGACAACAATAGGGTGGTTGTGTTTAGCCTATACAGCATGTGTTTCATCTTGGGTTGGGGCAACGCTTTGGGCTGTTCTAATAAAATCTTATCCGCCGCATAAAGTCGCGCCATTCTCATTACTTGTTCCTGTTTTCGGTATTACGTTTGCCTCCTTGATATTAGGGGAACAGTTTACCCAGATGAACATGATTGCGTCTGCTATGATTTTTGTGGGGCTGATTGTCAATCAATGGCGTGTTCAGACGGTTGTTGATTCAAAAATTCTTGACGAGCCGGAACTCAAAAAAGTAGCGTAAATCATCTTGGCTGATTCTCCTGTACTGTGGTAATGTGGGACAAGATGCGGTCGTAGCTCAGCAGGATAGAGCGACGGATTCCTAATCCGTAGGTCGTGGGTTCGAATCCCGCCGATCGCACCATACATATTGGAACTTTCATGGATTTAGTTACTCAAGGTATCCTAGGGGCCGCTGTTGGTCAGGCTGGATTTCAACACAAACTAGGGCGAAAAGCCGTTTTGTGGGGGGGGATCTACGGGATGCTTCCTGATTTGGATGTCCTTGTAAAATTTTCCGGTAATCCCTTTGCTGAACAATTATACCATCGTGGTTTTACCCACTCCTTATTTTTTGCACCACTTGTTGCGCCAATTGCTGCGATCTTGATGCGTCGATTGTATAAGACCGATGATTATTGGTCTTGGATGTGGTTAATTTTTTGGGCATTGATAACCCATCCGTTATTAGATGTTTTTACGCATTATGGAACGCAACTTCTCAACCCTGTATCAAATTATCGGTTTAGTTTAGGGGCTATTCCTGTTGTTGATTTATTATATTCAGTGCCGTTGTTAATTGTTGTAATCCTTGGGCTTATTATACCATGGGATAAGCTTGTTCGGACGTTGACCTCGTTTGTCTTATTATTGACGACGAGCTATTTATTTTATGGCATTTCCTGTAATTCATCTGCGTTGCAGCAAGCGCGAGATGATTTGGGTGATTCGTATCGGCTTGAAAGTTATCCAACTCTGTTCCAGATTCATTTACGTCGTGTTGTAGCGCACAGCTCAAATGACGTTAAGATTGGCCTTGTTACGACTTATCCGGGAGCTAAATATCCAATTCAGTGGTTCAGTTATCGGGATGATGCAGAAAAATCCGCAGATTTTATGAAATTACAGGATGTTCAAATGTATCTATGGTTCTGTGCAGGGGAATGTCTGATCCAACGGGATCATCACTCAATAAAACTTTACGATTTAAGATTCGGTATGCCGGGGGCAGCCGAGCCGGGAATTTGGGGGATTGAATCTGTTGATGGGGGGCATCATGTCACTCTATTTAGATCCTCTCTTTCTAGTTTATATAAAGGAAAAATTCTTAGTTGGGTCTATGACGTGATGAACTGCAGTTTTGGCGACGATCCAAAGAAATTATTGGAGAAATATCGTGAGTAATAAGGTTCTTTTGTGCATTTTGGATGGATGGGGAATCCGTAATGCTGTTGACCATAATGGAATTGCAATGGCCAGTACACCAAATTGGGATCGCATTTTAACAACGTATCCGCATAGTTTATTGCAAGCGTCTGAATTGAATGTGGGATTGCCTGAAGGTCAAATGGGGAATTCAGAGGTTGGCCATATGACGATTGGTAGTGGTCGGGTTGTTTTGCAAGAACTTCCACGAATTAATGAATCAATCAATCGCCATGAATTAACAGGGCTTTCGGCTTGGAAGCAATTCATAGAATCTGCTCGCAATAAAACGATTCATATCATGGGGCTTTTGTCTGATGGTGGTGTTCATTCTCATCAAGATCAGATGGCTTATTGTGCTGTGGAAATGGCTAAGGCGGGATTTTCAATTAAGGTGCATGGGTTTTTAGATGGCAGGGATACGCCACCTGATTCAGCAGCAATGTATGTTCAAAAATTTGTGGATGATTGTCGGGGATATGATATCCAAATTGTGACATTAAGTGGGCGTTACTATGGGATGGATCGTGATAAGCGCTGGGACAGAATTGATGCTGCCATACAGGTCATTGGTGACGGTGCCAGAGCAAGCTTTACGGATCCTGTCCAATATATTAAAGATAGTTATAACGCCGGTGTTTTTGACGAGTTTATTCTTCCGGCAAGTCATCAAGATTATGCTGGTTTTTCTGAGGGTGACAGTTTGTTTGTCGGGAATTTTCGTGCAGATCGGATGCGACAGATTTTATCCAAGCTGATTGACGATTCGCGTTTAGCACAAATAATGGGTATGGTTGAATATTCTGCTGATTTATCACCCAGAATGCTCACCCTATTTAAGAAAGAAAATATCCAAGATACACTGGGGGCATTGGTATCGAGGGCAGGACTTAAGCAGTTTAGAGCAGCTGAAACAGAAAAATATGCCCATGTGACATTCTTTTTGAATGGTGGTCGTGAAGAGGTTTATCCGGGGGAAGACCGTCAAATGATTGCATCACCCAACGTTGCAACTTATGATTTAAAGCCTGAAATGTCAGCTTTCGAATTAACTGATTCATTAGAGGCTGCTCTGGCATTAGGTGATTATTCCCTCGTAGTTTGTAATTTTGCGAATCCGGATATGGTTGGACATACAGGTATTCAGAAAGCCATTGTCAAAGCGGTTGAAACAGTTGATTCATGTTTAGGGCGCTTGGAGCAATCCTCTAAGGTTAATGAGTATGTGATGATTATTACGGCGGATCATGGCAATGTTGAGTTGATGATCGATCCCGAGACAGGGGGTGTTCACACCGCGCATACGTTAAATCCGGTACCATTTGTCTTAATGAATAGTGACGCTGCAACGGTTAAGGACGGCGGGTTAAAAGATATCACGCCGACAATTCTAGACTTAATGGCAATACAAAAATCGCCCGAGATGACCGGTTCTTCATTGATTGGTTAAAGTAATCAACCTATTGATTTACTAATGGAATTACGTCATTCTTAGAGTAAGTGTCTAAAGGGGTAAGGGGTTTCTAGTGACTTTCCGTCAAGTTGCAATCAGTCTAGGTGCGTTATCTTGCTTATTGTCAGGCTGTTGGGATAGTGGTAAAGATAAGCATCCTTCGTCGTTTGAGTGTGATCCCTTATTTAAAGAAGTCATCGATCTCGTTGATAAGAACTATGTTTCTCAGCCTAATTTAGAAGCGATGCGCATTGGTGCGTTATCCGGAATGTTGTCATCACTTGACCCGTATTCTTCTTATTTAACACCAAAGGCTTATGACCTTTTGACGGATTCAACTGACGGTGTGTTCGGCGGTATCGGTGTAGAGATGTGTCCTGCGGATGGTGGTGTCCGTATCATCAGTGTGCTGGATGAGTCGCCTGCATTCACGGCGGGGATTCAATCCGGAGATGTCATTGTGGCCGTTAACCAAAAGCCAACATATAATATGACATATTCTGAAATCGTAGGTGCTTTACATGGTTCACCGAAGACCCATCTTAAGTTGCAGATTCAACGACAAGATCGAGAATTAAACCTGAGTTTGATCCGACAGAAAATTACAGTGAATCCGGTTAAACTTATTATTAAAGATGGGGTGGGGTATATTCGAATTGCTTATTTTAATGAACAAGTTGCAGATCGATTAAAAGAAGTTATTGAAACGTTTGATAAAAGGCAAGAATCTTTGCGTGGGATTATTTTGGATTTGCGAAATAATCCCGGCGGTATTCTTAATCAGGCAATACGAACCGTTGGATTCTTTATTAAGTCTGGCGATGTTATTAAAATTCAAGAACGAGGTAGTCCTGAAAAAACGTTAACGACATACGAAAAAACGTCAATGCCAACTGTTCCTGTTGTTGTTCTGATTAATTCCGGTTCGGCATCCGCATCCGAGATCGTCGCTTCAGCATTGAAATTTCATCACCGTGCTCTTGTTTTAGGAAAACGATCCCATGGTAAAGGGTCTATACAAAGCGTATTTCCGGTACCTGGGGTTGGCGGCGTAAAAATTACAACGGCTAAGTTTGCATCATTAGATGGCGCTAGTCTTAGTGGTCGGGGAGTATATCCGGATGTGACGGTTGATGCTGACCCTAATATTAATAACATTAGTTTAGGTAATAAAAACGCATTGAGCGAGGATGATGTTCAATTAATGCGGGCTTTTGAGCTGGTGACAAGTTTAGTCAGCTTAAGAAAGTGGTCTTAAGTTATGGATAATCTTCTCAATTTAATAAGAAGCCTGGTTGAAAAAATTGTCGATACTGCTAACTCTGTTCGATTGCTTATTCCTAAATATAAACAAAAGACAGGGGTCGTTGGGCGAATCGAGAAAGATTTTAAAGCTGAAGTAACGCATTCAAAAGAAACAGATGCTATCCATAATATTGATTTATCAACTCTAGAAAAAATTTCATCTAAAAAAATTGTTTTGCTTATTGCTTTGTTAATTGGGGGTATTGCCCTTACCTCTATTGTTTTATGGGTAAAACTAACAAATTTTTCAAAAGGATCGAGGCCTGATCATTCTTTCGCGGCTACAACGTTAGCTGTTATCCAAGAGGAAAGTACTGGTTTCTTACCAGGGAAAACGATTAGGGTGGAAAAAAATAAGGATGGGGTAAAGCAAAAAACAGCAACGCAGCCTGATGAAAAAAAAGAGTATCCTTCCAGGGCTGTGGTAAAATCGCAGCCAGCCATCGATCATAAAGATCAACCGAGTGAGCCTCTGGTAAAAAAGGATTTGCCGGTATTAAAGCGGATTATGCCGTCATCTCATACTGCCTATGGTATTAGTCAAACGATTAACCCCCAGTATTTGGTTGAGAACCCAATTCTAAAAGTTCAAAAAGCAGTTATTATTCTAAAAGGATTTGGCCTTAATAAGATCCACAGCGATGCCATTTTAGATCAAATCTATGAGGATATTGTCGTTGCGATTGATCCCTACACTACAGGCCTTCAGGATGAAGTCGAAACTTTATCGGATTATGGTTTGGATGTTCTTGTGATGATTCCGTTAGAGGATACAAATCCTTATAAAGACCAAGGTTATCTGACGGTGAGAACTGCCATGCAGCCGAATATCCGTGAAAAGATTTTATCATCAATTTTGGATGCTTCTATCGCTGCTCAGGGAATTTTATTGACGGGCGGTCGCAAATTATTGAAATCTTCTGCGGATGTTCAATCTCTGGTGACTTATTTGTCCGATCATAATAAATTTGTTGTTTTAGGAGATGATGTTCTTAATAACAAATTTTTTAAAATGGCAGATTCTTCTAGACTAAATTATCTGGTGGTGGCTGCTGATGAATGCCCGATTTCTGCTATGGATCAGGTTTTGGGTGTAGTCAGAAGGACGGGGTTTGTTGTCTTAAGTTTTGATATTAATACACCTGATGTTGTCGATAAAATTAAACAATGGATAAAAATTTTAGATGATAATAAGATAGATGTTGTATCGATATCAAACTTACTAAAAGAAAATGACTGATTCCTATTTGTTGCATCATGACCCTTATTATCGCCTTGGCGTTGGAATGATGGTTTTAAACCATCACGGGCGGGTTCTTGTGTGTCAACGTGCTGATATGGCGCAGACAGGGTTGATGGATGCTTGGCAAATGCCGCAGGGTGGAATTGATCATGATGAAACCCCGCAAACGGCTGCTTTTCGTGAACTTCAGGAAGAAATTGGTACAGCTAATGTGACAGTTCTAGCGGAATCGAAAGATTGGCTAAGCTATGATTTACCGCGAGAGCTATCAGATAAGTTATGGGGAGGGCGGTATATCGGCCAACGTCAAAAATGGTTTCTGATGCGTTATGATGGGTATGAATCAGAAATTAACTTAACGACACCTCATCCTGAATTTGTTGCTTATAAATGGATTGACCCAGCAGAATTACCAGAACTTATTGTTGGTTTTAAACAAGATTTATATCGAAAAGTTTTAGCAGAATTTCACGACTATTTGTAATTACCCAAGTCAGATTTAGTTCTATAAACAAGAAATTGCGATTCTTTGAATAACTATAGTATGTTGTTTCGTATTTAGTTATAATTATAGCATCGAAGGGCTTTACGTTTGGCAAATTATGACAATTCCTGATTCTTTAAAACTATGGTTAAAAAGCAATCTTATTTTGCTTGGATCTATTTTTGCTTTCTTGTTACTTGCGTATTGGTTTTTTTTCATTCATGGTTTCGAGTCAACGGATAATGCCTATATTAAGGCCGATATGACGGTAATAAGCCCGCGCGTTAATGGATATATAACAGAAGTTTTGGTTAATGAGAATCAACAAGTTCAAAAAGACCAGATCTTAGTTAAAATTGATGATCGTGATTACAAATCACGATTGGATCAGGCTGAAAGTCAAGTGCGTGTGATTTCTTCAAGGATTCGCTCATTGGAAAGTCAGGTTGCTCTGCAAGAGGCTCTGATCGATCAGGCGCAAGCTGGAATGGATTCGGCCAATGCGACCTATGAGCAGGCCTCAAAAGAAAATAAGCGTCTTCAAAGGCTTTTAAAAGATGGTGCTGTCTCTCAACAAATGATGGATAATGCAACGGCACAATATAAGAATGCTAAGGCTTTAGTTCAAAAATCAAAAGCAGAACATTTAGGGGCTGAAAACCAGAAAGCTGCTTTTGAAGCGCAATTAGAAGAGGGGAAAGCTCAACTAGTGAATGCCCAGGCACAAGCGGATCAGGCTCAGCGAGATTTATCTTATACCGAGGTTAAGGCCCCCTTTGATGGGAAAGTAGGGCGCAAAGCCATGCAGATCGGGCAATTGGTTCGCCCAGGCGTTGCGCTTGCTTATTTGGTGCCCAATGATGTTTGGGTCGAGGCAAACTTTAAGGAGACTCAGATTACTAAAATGCGTGCCGGTAATCGTATTTGGGTTGAAGTTGATGCTTATCCGGGTAAGAAGTTTCGAGGGCGTGTTGATAGTTTAGCACCGGCAAGTGGGTCTGAATTTTCTATTTTGCCGCCTGAAAATGCGACAGGTAACTTTACAAAGATTGTTCGACGAATTCCTGTAAAGTTGGTTCTGAAAGGGGATGATCTAGATAAGTTAAAGCCGGGAATGTCTTGTTATGCAACGGTACGGTGTCGATGACAGACTTGCGTGTCGATGATGTTCCTGCTCCGAACCGAGAACAATGGATTGGTTTTATGGGTCTGGTCTTTGGTATGTTCATGGCTGTGTTGGACATCCAAATTGTTGCGTCGTCCATTGCCCAAATACAAGCCGGAATTTCAGCTTCTACAGACGAAGTCACTTGGGTACAAACATCTTATCTAATTGCTGAAGTTATTATTATTCCATTGACTGGATGGTTGGCTCGGGTTTTCTCAACGCGTTACATTTATTTTACCGCAGCTTTTGGTTTTACAATCATGAGTGTTGCTGCGGCCTGTGCATGGGATATCAATTCCATGATTATATTCCGAGCATTACAGGGAATATTTGGTGGGATTATGATTCCAACGACATTTTCGGTGGTGTATACGATGTTTCCGAAACGGATGCAGCCACTAATGACTGTTGTTATCGGTAGCGTTGTAACGATGGCACCGACGATTGGTCCTGTGCTCGGCGGATATCTAACCGAAGTATTTTCATGGCATGTTTTGTTTTTAATTAATATTGTTCCGGGAATTTTGGTTTGTTTAACGACTTGGGTTTATGTTCATGTTGACCAGCCGCATCTTGAATTACTTAAGAAAATTGACTTTTTAGGCATTGTTTATATTGCGCTATGTTTGGGGTCCTTGCAGTATGTTTTGGAAGAAGGGGTACGTGATCAGTGGTTTGAGAGTAAAGTTATTCGTAATATGTCAATTGTATCTTTGTTGGCAGGTATTTTATTTGTGCGACGCTCGTTGACGATTGAATCGCCTGCGGTTGATATCAAGGCTTTTCAAAATACAAATTTTCGTCTTGGCTGTATTTTTAGCTTTATCATTGGTTGTGGTCTTTACGTCATGGTTTACCTGTTGCCCCTTGAATTATCACTGATTCAAGGGCTTAGCAGTTATCAGATTGGATTATATGTATCTGTTGTTGGTGTCTTTCAGTTTATGTCAGCGCCTATTGCTGCTAAATTATCCAAAGTTATGGACTTGAGGCTTATGATGGTTCTTGGCTTTGGTTTATTTGGTTTAGGGTGTCACTTGAATGGAGGACAAACGGCTGATTCCGGGTTTTGGGACTTTTTTCCGGCGCAGGCTGTGCGCGGATTATCCATGATGTTATGTTTTATGCCAATTAATACTTTGGCTTTGGGAACATTACCTGTAAGCGAAGTTGCTAATGCCAGTGGTCTGTATAACTTAATGAGGAATCTGGGTGGCGCGATTGGTTTGGCTGTTTTTAATACGTTTTTATCGAATTGGCAGAAAGAAAAATACTCAGTTCTGCGGGAAAATATTGATTTAACCAATAATCAGGTTGTTAGTTTTATCGATAATATAACCGATTATCTGTCTAGTTTTTCTCACTTAGCGGATGCAAATCTAAGTGCTCTTAAAATTCTTCAAGATCTGGCTATGCGAGAAGCGATCGTCATGACTTTTGATGATCTGTATTGGTTGATGGGAGCGATATTCTTTGTATCGCTCTGTATCATCCCGTTTATGAAAAAAGTTGAGTTTGGCGGACAAACCGCAGGGCATTAGAGCTAGAGAACAGTCTAGTTTTTCTCTTTTTTCAAATTAGATTTACTTTTTAGGGTAATCCCTCCCCATAATCCTAGGAAACCCAAAAACCATGCAAGATTAAGGTAAGTTGCAGATATTCCCAGAATATGCCAGTTTGCTTGATCGCACCGAGCCATAGGTTTTGATTTAAGCATAGCGCGAAGCTCTTCAATGGATCTAGCTTTACCAGAGGCTATGCCATGACAGGCAGCGGTTCCTTGCCACCAATGCAGTTCAACACCGAGATGATATAATCCCAGGGCACCACCTCCCAGTAAGATAAGTCCGCTAAGATTAAAAAACAGAGGGTGATCCCACATAAAACCGACAAATCCTATCAGGGCAATTCCCCAATAAAAATAACGTTCATATAGACATAAAATACATGGATCAATGTCGAAAAAATATTGAGCATAATAGGCAAAGGCAAGGGAGGATAATGACACCATCGCGGATAAGATCAAGAAATTGCGCCGTGTCAAATAATCCAAAAGTCTCATAATAGTGCCTTAAGTATAAAGAATCCAACTACTATGGTCATAATACTAATTATTGTAAAAAGTTTAAAGTGTTTCTCAAAAAGTTTCTTTGCATCTTCTCCGAAATACCAGAAAATACTTGCTAACATCATAAAGCGAATCGTGCGACTAATGAGAGACGCCAAGATGAACATGGCTAGGTTAAGTTGTGAAGCACCGCTAGCGATCGTGACAAGTTTATAGGGAATGGGGGTTAGGCCTTTGAGTGCAATAATCCAAAAGCCATAGGTTTGGAACGTGCTTTGGAACGAAGCAAAGGCTTGTTCAAGACCATAAGCATCGATAACCCACTGTCCTAGTGTTGACATAAAGAAAAAGCCGATAGCATAACCAAAAATTCCGCCTAAGACTGATGATAGGGAGCATATTGCTGCAAGAACAAAGGCTTTTGTGCGATTCGCAATAACCATGGGGATTAGCATAAAATCAGGTGGGATTGGAAAAAATGAGCTTTCAGCAAAGGCAACGCTTGCGAGAATCCAGCGCGCTGAAGGACTATTGGCTTGTCGCATAAGCCATTGATATAATTTTGATTTGTTTTCTGTCATGGTTTCCGCGGTCATTGTGATTAGAAATTCTTTTCAAAAAAAATTGTTTTCTATTGACTTATACCATAAAAACTATGTATCTAATATATATATCTTGTTGGTGCGCCCTTGTGGCGGAATTGGTAGACGCGGCAGACTCAAAATCTGTTGTATGTAGATACGTGGGAGTTCGAGTCTCCCCGAGGGCACCATTTGCGATTTCATATGACATTTCAGCTTATTAAATCTTCCGAAATAAAATATTGGTGTGATAAATTCTCTGCCCAAACTGATATTGCTATTGATACAGAGTTTTCTCGAGTTACAACCTATTGGCCGAAACTTGCTTTAATCCAGTTGTCCGATGGGATTGATACAGTCCTGATTGATCCATTGGAAAAGGGACGTGACTTATCACCACTTGATGATTTATTAGCGAATCCCGATGTTGTGAAGATTTTTCATTCGTGTCGTCAGGATCTTGAGGTTTTAAATAAGGTTTTTGGTCGTTTGCCGGTCAATTTATTTGATACTCAGCTGGCTTATACTTTTTTACATCCTGCTGATGAGATTAGCCTTGCACGGTTGCTCGAAGAATATGCGGGTGTCATTCTTAATAAATCTAAGCAGAATTCAAATTGGATGCGACGTCCTTTGCCTCGCTCTCAGCTAGAATACGCAGCAAAGGATGTTTTCTATTTAACGGGAGTTAAGCAAAAGCTTGAGTCTGAATTAATTGCTCGAAATCGCCTGTCTTGGTTTTATGAAGAGCAGCACCATTTGTATATTCCTGAAACGTTTGAACCTGTGGATGATTATTGGCAACGGTTGGCTAAACGCGGTAATCATAAGCCTCAGCAACTGCATTATCTAAAAGGATTATGTGATTGGCGAGAAAAAATGGCGATTAAATTAGACTATAACCGTCGTCGTGTTTTGTCTGATGACGTGATATTAAAGATTGCTGAAACTAGTGAGTTGTTTGTCGAGGATAATGAAGTCGTTGATGATGTTTTGGCCTCATTGGTTTCAACTTGGTCTGATTTGCAACAGGTTCCAGAAGTGAATTGGCCCAAAAGACTAAAACACAGAGCAATGACAATCAAGCAGCAGGAAAAACTAGAAACCATAAGGCTTAAGCTTTCTGAAGTGGCAAATAATTTGGGCGTATCTGAAAAATTATTAGCCTCCACAGCGGACTTAAAGGCCTTTGTAAGAGGTGAGCCTGATATTCCTTTTTTGAAAGGATGGCGTTCTCAGGTTTTGAGTCAGAGCGGATTTTTTAAGATATAGCTATCATTATTTTGTTTGATCTTTTGAGATTGCCCAATCTATCCATTGTGTTAAGAGTTTCAAATCATTGGTTTCAATGGTTGGTCCACACCAAATCCGAAAAGATGGCGGGGCTAAGAAATGGTTTTTAATATCATAAGCGACACCCAATACAGCTAGTTCTTGAGCAACAGTATCAATAGATCCGGGGTAATTGATACAGACAGAGGCATGAGATCGGATTGTCGGATCTGGTGCCATATGACTGAGTATGCTGTGGTTATTAACCCAATCGTTGATGATGTTGAAATTTTTAAGGGTTCTGTCCGCAAGGGATTTTCCCCCACCCATTGACTTTGCCCATTCAAGAGCCTGAATCATATCTTCAATGCACAACATTGATGGGGTGTTAATTGTTTTTGCTTCAAAAATTGCACTATTGACCTGATCATCCTTTTTAAGGCGAAATAATCTTGGGATTGGCCAATGGGGGGTATGCTGTGCCAGATGTTTCAGGGCACGGGGACTTACGATAATCATGCCGTGTCCTCCTTCACCACCGAGGGCTTTTTGCCAAGAGAAACATGTGATGTCAAGTTTTGACCAGTCGTCAACAGGAATAGCAAACATGGATGATGTTGCATCGCAGATCGTCAGTCCTGTGCGGTCACGGGGAATCCAATCCGTATCGGGCACCATAACGCCGCTACTTGTCCCATTCCATGTAAAGATGCAGTCGTGTTTTGGATCGTATTGATTTAAGTCAGGAATATGACCAAAGTCGACCACAAAAGAACGAGTTTCTACAGGGAGTTGTTCAACCGTATCTGTGACCCACAATTTGCCAAACACGTCCCAAGCAAAGACATCAACCGGTCGTGCTCCTAAAAAATTCCATAATGCCGTTTCAACGGCACCGGTTCCTGACCCGGGAACAATTGCAATGGCGTAATCGTTGGGAATATTAAGTATTTCACGAGTGAGATTCAGTAAATGCTGAACGCGGGCAACACCATCCGGAGCGCGGTGGGATCGACTTAGAAAAGCTGAATCTAAGATTTGTGGCGTCCACCCCGGGATTTTCTTGCATGGACCCGATCCAAAGCAAGGGGAACTTGGTTTTTGTGATGGCAGATCAAAAGTATATTTTTTCATTTTATGTGTGGGGCTGAATCTAATCAATACTTCTGTCTACAGAATAGCGTGAAGAAAAAGCC
The DNA here is from genome assembly GCA_019636055.1 of Candidatus Paracaedibacteraceae bacterium. Lineage (NCBI taxonomy): Bacteria > Pseudomonadati > Pseudomonadota > Alphaproteobacteria > Holosporales > Candidatus Paracaedibacteraceae > Candidatus Paracaedibacteraceae bacterium. The sequence goes on along the minus strand of JAHBYH010000001.1, from coordinate 198,979 downwards.
GATTCAAGGGATAAGGATTGATTATATACTCAATCCCTATCCCTATAAAAGATTTATAATTATTCCGGGTTCTTATCCATATAATTTATAAGTAACCTGATAAGATCCTGATGCGGAATTGATTCAAGAAGATCCTTGCTTTGCTGTTGATCAAAAACTTCTGTTGAAGAATTGAGTAATATTCTGGCCAATAAAAATTTAGCTGGAATATGCCCGTTTTCAGCAGATTGCTTTAGCCAGAAGACCGCTTTTCTGAATTGTAATGTGTATTGGGATGGGAGTATTTCCCATGAAAAATCGTCATCTGTTAATAAGGGGGTTGGGCTTTCAAAACGATGTATCGGTAAAAGATTATCAACTTCAAGATTAAATTCTTCTGCTAGCATGGGGTAATCTGTATGACTTTGCTGAGGCGCTATGCCTTTGTGATAATAAGATCCGATTATATACTGTGATTTTGCATGGTTTCGTCTAGCGGCATTATGGAAAAAAGAAAAGGCTTTATCTGTATCATATAAAAGGCCTGAGTAAGTTGTTGATTCATAAAATGTCCCAAGTATATATGTTGCCTCAATAATGCCTTTTTGGTGCAGGGTATGTAACTTTTGTATGCAATCAGTAACATTATCACCATGTACTATTCTTTGTGTTAAAACTTGGACCATAGCTTTGAAAGATCCTTGATCTGCTGCTTTTTGGTACAATTCGTATGCTCGAGCCATGGATTTTTTTACAAGAATGCCGGATCTATAGATCTCTGCCAGTCGATAGGTTGCTTCGGCAAAACCAAGGTTAGAAGCAATAGTATAGTGTTTTAATGCTAATGCACCGTTTTGTTCAGCGTGAGTTGCTGTATGATATAAAGTTGCGAGAAAAAAGTTTGCTTCCGGGTCATTTAATTCTGCAGCTTTTGTCAGATAGAAAATTAGCAAGTCTTTGTTATAAGACTCCGGTCGTGAATATATTTTTGCGAGCCTAAAAATAGCTGGTATATAGTTCTGCGTGGACAGATTCTGGTAAATTTTAACAATTCTTTGATTTCTTTGATCGGGAGTACCTAGCATTATGAAGCAATAGCAACTATCCTTTGGGTTACACGATAGTAGGCCAATCTCCATGCATCTTGCTAGATGAAAAATAGCTGATAAGTTGTATGGGTTTGTCGATGACTCATAAAGTTTTAGTGTTAAGCCTCTTCTTCTCTCGGTCGTTAAATTCTGAGTTTGTAATTCAATAAAAATATCATGATGTAGCGTACTTAATGGTTCTTGTTTGTCTTCTGACTGAGTCTCGGTATATTTTACTTTTTTAGAATGGGCGGGGAGTTGGTAATCTGATTTAGAGTAAGTGTTATTTCCTAGATTTATACCATTTTGGCATTCCTCAGCAGCAAATACTATAGGAAACAAACAGGCAGTCAATAGTGTTTTGAGTATCATTTGTGTTATTATTTTAATATTTATTTTTGTTAAATTATCATAGATTTTATTTTAAATAAAGAAAGTAGTCTTTAATGTATAATTTTTTTCTTAATTTGATGCTGCTCGGATCACATTAGCCATTAGATTGATGATTGTCATGGGGCCAACCCCACCAGGGACAGGCGTGATAAAGGATGCTTTAGATTTGACTGTATCAAAGTCCACATCCCCAGTTAACTTTCCATTATGGCGTGTGATGCCGACGTCGATAACAATAGCGCCGTTTTTAACATGATCGGCCGTAATAAGGCTGGCGCGCCCCGTGGCGGAAATCAAGATGTCTGCTTGGCTTGTCAGTTTTGCTAGATTCTGTGTTTTTGAGTTGGCCAAAGTCACAGTAGCTCCTTCAGCGATTAATAGAGGTAGAAGGGGGCGTCCAACCAGAACGGATGTACCAACGACAATAACATGGTTGCCAGTCAAATCATCACGACAGGATTTGATCAACTGGATGCACCCTTGAGGCGTACAGGGGGCAAGGGTTGGTAGACCTTGAAATAATAAACCTTGATTAGTCGGATGAAGCCCATCCACATCTTTTCGTGGGTCGATTTTTGAAATGCTTTCTAGGCGATTAAGATGTTTTGGTAGGGGAAGCTGCAGCAAAATCCCATCGACAGACTCATCTTGGTTCAGTTGGTTGATCAGAGTATTCAATTCTTCTTGAGACGTTGTCTCCGGTAAGATATGTTTTATGCTGCGAATACCAATCTCTGCGGCTTTTTCAGCTTTCTTCGAGACATAGATATGACTGGCGGGATCATTTCCTACAAGAATGACAGCAAGGCAGACCTCGCGACCAAGTTTGACCTTGAGATCGCGTGCTTTGATTGTAAGATCATGTTGCAAGCGTGCTGCTAATGCTTTCCCGTCTATAATCTGTGCCATTACCTTTTTCATTTATTATATTTTGTTTAAGTGCCCCTTACCCGACCTGCGGTCAACCTCTCCACAAAAGGGGAGAGGTAAGGTGGGATCTCACGCCTCTAACAAACGCCTCCAAAAGCCACGGCGACGTTTTTTACCATCCCCTGTTGTTTCACTGTCGTCGCTTGTACTTTCTGATTTTTCTGTTGTATCAGACTTGACGATTTTGAGGTCGCTGGATTGTTCCGCATCATCACCTCCTTGAGGGCGATTTGGTTTGCGGCGACGGCGGCGATTGCGCCCTGATTTTTCAGTCTTTTCAGGTATTTCTGATTGCTCTTCGCTTGTGGTAGGTGCTGTCTCACTTGCTACTGCTTCTGATCCTGTTTGATCAATGCGCTCTCCACGGTTGCGATTTCTATTGCGGTTACGGCGGCGACGGTTGCGGGACTGTCTTTCCTCCCCGGCTGTTTCCTCAGTTTCTTGAGCTTGCTGGGCAGGTTCTTCTGATGTCTCCTCTACGGTCGGTTGCTCAGTTTTATCTCGGCGATCTTTGCCCCGACGACGCTGAAATGGATTGCGACGTCCACGCTCACGTTGTTTGTGTTCAACGGTTTCTTCTGATTCTACTGTTTCTTCCGTTTCTTCGATAGTATCTTCAAGGATCTCGTCTTCAGCCTCAGGCTCAATAATTGTTTCAATTCCTTTGGCTTTTGACTTAGATCGTGTAACTGTTGTCTCAATCTTAAAATCAGGAGCAATAAGTTTGCTGTCCCGTTGAATCATGATCGACATCTCATAGCGGTTTTCTAAAGCTAGGATATTGCTACGTTTTTGGTTCAAAAGATAGAGATCAATATCGGCAGGAACGGTCACTAAGACTGAACTACTTTTGCCGGCAACACCTGCAGTTTCTATGCCACGTAAGACAAATAAGGCCATGGATTCGATCGATCTGACCATACCTGTGCCGTGACAGTGGGTGCAGGGGCGCATGTTGGCCTCAACAATACTAGGGCGCAGACGCTGACGCGATAATTCCATTAACCCAAACTGACTGATACGACCCATTTGAATGCGTGCTCGGTCAGCCTTGACCGCATCCTTTAGACGTTTTTCAACTTGCTGAATATGTTTTGAATCGGACATATCGATAAAATCGATAACAACTAATCCACCCAAATCGCGCAGTTTGATTTGACGCGCTACTTCATCTGCAGCCTCAAGGTTGGTCTTGAGGGCTGTCTCATCAATGTGGCGTTCGCGGGTGGCTTTGCCCGAGTTCACATCGATTGCAACGAGTGCTTCTGTTGGATTAATCACGATGGATCCACCCGACGGCAAGGAGGCCGTTGGTGTCATAATTGCATCGATGTGGGCTTCTACGCCAAATTTCTGGAATAGAGAAATTTCGCCCTTATGTTGTTTTACGCGTTTGACATGGCTTGGCGTTAACGTTTTCATCATAGTGCGAGCTTGTTTATAGCCTTCATCACCATCAATCCACACTTCGTCAATGTCTTTGTTGTAATTGTCGCGAATGGAACGTTTAATAACGTCACCTTCTTCGTAAATTAACTCTGGTGCCATAGAGGATAATGTTTTATCACGGATATCACTCCATAGACGCACAAGATATTCAAAGTCACGGCGAATCTCTAATTTATTGCGATCTTGGCCAGCTGTGCGAACGATTAGACTCATGGCATCAGGGATCGGTAGTTCGTTCAGGATATCGCGCAGGCGTTTGCGGGTGTTGGCATCTGTAATTTTACGCGAAATACCGCCACTGCGATGGCCTGCGTTTGGCATTAAGACACAGTAACGGCCGGGTAAGGACAGGTATGTAGTCAGAGCTGCCCCTTTATTTCCGCGTTCTTCTTTGACGACCTGAATCAACATGATCTGGCGACGTTTAATCACTTCTTGAATTTTATAGTTTAATTGGGGACGATGGGCTGTGATGCTATCTTCATCATCATTTGCATCGGTAATGAGTGGAGCCTCTGGTACGTCGCCATTTGTGACTTCAGGCAATGCCTCAGCAATCGGTTTTTCATCTTCGGTTGATTCATTTTTTTTAATTTCTATTGGACGATCACTAACAGGGATGCGGTAATAGTCGGGATGAATTTCAGCAAAAGGTAGGAAGCCGTGGCGATCTTGTCCATACTCTACGAATGCAGCTTGTAGAGACGGTTCAATTCGAATAACTTTGGCAAGATAAATGTTGCCTTTAAAATGTTGTTTTGTTGATGTTTCAGCTTCGTAGTCTTCTAAGCGGTTCCCATCAATAATTGCGACGCGTGACTCTTCGGGGTGAGTCGCGTCAATAAGCATCTTCTTAGCCATGTGGCATTAATCTCCATAGTGTAATGTCCCAGCAGTCGGTGATCCTGAGTTTTATAATCGTCGTATAAATAATGAGGAGACTGTACCAGAGGACTTAATTTGAAATAACAAAATTTGTGAATCGGGAGTAAATATAAAGCCCGATCTGCGGACTTAGACAGAGTCAATAAAACATCAGCGATATAATTTAATATCAAACTCATCATGCTGATCGTCTTAAGCTCCATCAAAAAAACTTTCTTCAATATCAATGTACCTTGATTAGGATAAATTTGCCAAGAAGTTTTTTGTCGGGGAGCGTGAGATCATCCGTATATGCATAAAACCCGTCATCCTCGACTAGGAACTCTCGGTTTTTGTCAGAAAACCGTAAGAGTTACTTGATCGGGGATCCATGGTTTGGTGTATGCTTTTCCTGGGTCTCCAATAAAACAAAGCCTGATCTTCTGGTGAAAACCAAGCTTTGCTAGTTAGTGATGACAGGTAATCCACCCCCTATGAAGAGAGTTAGCTTACCTGAATGTAGAATTGATTTGTCAATATCAATGTATTGATATCAGTGGCACCGAATCCATAATAATTAGCCAAAGTAACCGTTCCTAATAGATTGGCGCTGTCGTGCAGTCCAGTGGTTATGTCAGCAATATCTGAATACACGCTAATTTTAAAGTCTGCGCCAACGGTTTCTAGTGTAGTAAGAAGATTTAAGTCCGCTAGTGTAATTCCAACCTGGCCATCTACATCTAAAACATTCTTGAAGCTGAGGGTGTCTTTAGTGCTATTAAAGTTCATGTCAAGAATTCGATCATTGCCAAAACCACCGGGGGTTGCTAAATCAAAAACAAATGTATCATTGCTGGCGGTTATCTTTGTGTAAGCTAGATTCGGGCCTGCTTTATAAGCGTTTCCAAGATTGTATATATCACCGACAAGAATGTCATCACCTGCTCCACCTTCGATCGTATCAGATCCAAGAGTGACAACAAGGGCTGTATTGGGACTATACAGAGCATTATACCTTAAGATATCACCAATGATTAAGTCGTTACCATCTCCCCCATAAAGGGTATCACTTCCCATATTAATGGAAGAATTGTTCTGATAACTTATATCTCCGATGTTGAAGAAGTTAACATCACCGATGATGGTATCATTACCGCTATTTCCGGAAATGATATCAAAAGTTCCATATAGAGTTATAGCACTATTAATATCTTGTGTATAATTGCCGAAGTTTCCAATAAGAAGATCATCAAAGTCAGAGCCTATAATATTATTTCTAGAAGAAGTTATTCCTTCTATAGCATTTGTTCCGGGGGCCCCTTGTAAAACAAGGTTTCCGACATCTCCGATAGCAGTTCCGCCAAGGTAGGGGGCATAGATTGTATCACCACCAAATTCATGACGGACTTTATAATCCGTCCCTTGGACAAAACTTATATCTCCTATTACAGTGCCATGGGCTGCTCCGTATAGAGTATCATCTCCATAATCAATAATAGGATAAGTAAGTACAGTAGAATTAGTTCCCATTAAAAACGAATCATAGGTGTAGACATCCCCAACAATCGTACTTGTGCCATCTCCCCCAACAATAACATCATGACCAAAGGAATAAAGACCACTTGCATATGATGTTGTCGGATGCCAATAATTTATATCCCCAACAATCAGATCATCCCCGGATAATCCATAAATCAACTGACCGGCATTACTTAAATTAAAGGGGGTTGCGACGTTGGCGTAATTACCATGCCCTTCGAAATCATTATTCCCATCATCCAACAGAATGGCTGTACGGGATACACCATTATTCAGGTTGAAGTCTAAATGGTGTCCCGCCGAAGGAGTAACGCCACTGATAACACCTGCGCCAAAGTTGATCGCATCATGGGATAGATTAAATTGATACTGGCCATTCACGATATCAACGGACAGGACTTTCGCTAAGCCTTTCAGGCTTGTGTCTGGCATATTCACGGCCTGAATCACGTCCCCACCATTGAAATCTTTGGCATAGGCAAAGCTTAAGTTATAGTCAAATGGATAGGTCTGGGCGTCTTCCGAGAGCCCCTTAATGGTAATGTCAATGGTGTGTGGTGTTCCATCTAAACTTTGAACGACTATATGATCGGCCAAAGTTTCATTGGTGTCTAAGGCCTGAACATCCGGATTGTCATTATCGAGGGTATAGGTCCATTGCCCATATTTATCAATAGACAAAGATCCATATGCTCCGGCGATCATGGCTTGGGCAATAAAATGATTTTGATTCGGAGCATCCGGGTCAGATACATCTAAATCACCGGATACTGTGGCTTTCAAGTCCTCAATAACAAACGCATCTGGGGTCTGTACCTCAGTGATGACTGCGGCATAATCATTAGGAACATTAACGATAAAGGTCACGGACCCGGTGGCTGTTCCTCCGACATTATCGATAAGGGTATATGTAACGGGTAATGGCACTTCCCCTAGAAAGTTGGCGTCAGGCGACAGATAAATATACCCATCAGGATAACCTGTAAAGTCACCAATACCATCCACATGAAGTAAGGCAGGTCCGGTTGAGGCATCAAACTTTATGCCGTTATAAAACCATTCTGTTACCTGAAGATTGCCTGCGCTAACCATCACATCATTCGTTAGAACATTCGTCCAAACATATTGGTTATATGGGGCGTATGGTGGGTTTGGCTTGTAAATATTGTCCGCGATATCCGGGTTGGCAACCAGAGATTCAGGGGCATCCTGAATATCTATTGTAATCGGAAGATCGGATGATAAGCTACCATCCGAAGCCGTCAGATTTAAAACAATCTGATGGTTTGCTATAGCTTCGTAATCTAAGGACACATTGTCTTTTAGTTTCAAGATGCCGTTAAGAACCTCAAACCGAGCATCATCAACTGTCCATGTGATAGCATCGCCGTCAGGATCTGTTGCTTGAACGTGCCCGATAGCAGCGCCAAAATCGTTTTCATCAACCGAGGGAGCCACAATTGGTGCTCCGTTATCGTCAACTAGGGCCAAATTGACTGGTGCTTCATTCACATTCAAAACATCAATCGTCACATTAATTGGTGTGCCGGCGAGATTGTGCTGATCAACCGGAGTGATTGTGAGTTGAAGTTGGTGATTAACCAAAGCTGGATCTTCGTAATCCAAAAATTCCCCAGCTTTAAGTTTCAGGTTTCCAGCACCATCGATTTCAAAACGATTGTCCGAGAGAAGATAACTTACTGTATCACCTGCATCTGGGTCGCTGCCGGACACGATAAGATTGATTTCTGTTGTGCCACCACCTGAGCCTGGGTCTGTTACGACAATACCTCCTCCTGGAAAGGTGCCTGTTGATGTTGACGTGCTGCCACCTGAAGATCCAGGATCGGCTGGGGGTGGTGCAGACATATCTATCTTGATGAATGCCCCGTCATTGTTTTCGGATACAAATCCGGCTTGATTGTTAACTGTGACAGTCGGCGCTGCGTTGGCAGGATTAATGGTGAGCTTGAAGGTATCTTGGGCAGATAGTGCGCCATCCGAAGCAGTGACTGTAATGTCGAGTTCGCCATTAAAGTCTTGGGGAGGTTGGCCCACCAAGTGACCATTCACAATGCTAAGCCAAGCTGGTGCATTACTGGATAAGGTCAAGGCACTATCCACATCGCTAAAGGCTGCGGATAGGTCGATGTCAATTGCTGTGTCTTCAGCAAAGGCGACATCGGCTAGGGCATTGGCCACAACTGGCGCATCGTTGACGGGATTGATGGTAAGCTTAAAGGTATCACTGACGGAAAACTCTCCATCAGAAGCCGTAACCATAATGTCGAGTTCGCCATTAAAGTTTAGGGGCGGTGTGCCGACCAAGTGACCATTGACAATGCTAAGCCAAGCTGGTGCATTACTGGATAAGGTCAAAGCACTATCCACATCGCTAAAGGCCATGGATAGGTCGATGTCAATTGCTGTATCTTCAGCAAAGGCGACATCGGCTAGAGCATTAGCCACAACTGGCGCATCGTTGACGGGATTGATGGTAATTGTAACTGTAGCAATGCCTGAATCCAATTGTCCATCGTTGACCTTGAATGTAAATGTATCCACGCTATTAAAGTCTGCTGCTGGAACATAGGTATAAGAACCATTGGCGTTTAAGGTAATTGTTCCGTGAGAAGTCTGGGATACCAATGAAAATGTAAGAGGATCGTTTTCTGCGTCAGAGGCACTTAACGTACCGCTAAGGGAGTGATCTTCGTCAACAGTTGCTGTCGAATTCTGAACTACAGGAGCAGTGTTCGACGGTGTCAGAATATTAATAATTAGATTTTCGATACGAACAATCTTGAGATCGATATAAGACACATATTTTGAAAAGTCAAAAACATTGTTTTTATTGAACGAATTGAATGCAGTAAGCGCGCCTGAATTTAGGAGATCCAAATATTGTTGATAGGTAACATCGAAACGAACAGTATCATTGCCTTGTTCACCATCGTAAAAATCGTAGGTGTAATGATTGAGATCAATGTTGTCAGTAACATTGTGAATAAAGAGATCGTTTCCTTTGCCGCCATATATAATATCGTCACCGGATCCCCCGTTTAAGATATCATCACCATTCCCACCATCCAGAATGTCGCTGCCATCTCCACCGCTAAGAGTATCGCTACCGTTTCCTCCTAATAGGAGGTCATTTCCCGATCCACCGACTAGGGTGTCGTTACCATTAAGCCCAAGTATGATATTGCTTCCTGATGTGCCTGTAATGGTATTACTTCCATTGGTTCCGATGTATATAGCCACGATTTCCTCCATATATTCGTTTGAATAATAATGAAAATAGGTGAAAATAGAAATAATCAATACTTTATCTAAAATTTTTGTAAAAAAACATTATGAAGAGGATTTTAATTGTTGAGGCTTTCGTGTAATATTTAGTAATATTCGATATAAAAAACTCTCTGCTTAAGACGGGGTTGTTGAATGAATAAGGAATATGGATTTGGGTGAGGCAAATTTATGAATCATTAAAGGCCGTCATCCTTGACTAGGAACTCTCGATTTTCAACGAAAAGCGGAAGAGTGTCTTGATCGGGGTTCAGGATGTCGTAGGAAAATGCCGGATCTTCAATCAACCAAAGCTAAGGCTTTCTGGCGAAACCTTAGCTTTGCTAGCCGGAGAGGACGGTTCCGCCTTGCCCTTAGATCTGAAAACAGGGTTATCCTGTTTTATTCGACAATATTTCCCTCAGGGGGAGAGGTGAGATAATTGTACTTATGTAAAAGCCGGAGGCCAACGTGACCACTAATTTTTTTAGTCTAATCCGTGATAGGGGGTTTGGACCGCTGTTTTGGATTCAACTGCTTGGTGCTTTTCATGACAATTTGTTTCGCCAAGCTTTGGTTATTATGGTGACATATGGTGTTGGTCTTAAAATTGGCTTTAGCCATGCGCTGTTGATTCCTACGGTCAGTGCAATTGCGATTTCACCTTTTTTCTTGTTTTCAAGTGTGGCCGGACAGCTCGCCGATAAATACGATAAGGCCAAACTCACTCAGATTATTAAGGGGTGTGAAATAGCTGTTGTCTTTTTTGCTATTTATGGGTTATTTACCGAGTCCTTTGGTGTTTTATTGTTCACACTGTTTCTGACCTTAACGCAATCAACATTCTTTGGTCCGATAAAATACAGTTTAATCCCATCTTTATTAAAGAGAGACAAGATTGTTAACGCAAATGCTTTGGTGGAAGGAAGTACATTCCTTGCGATATTAGCTGGGACATCATTAGGAAACTTTCTGGTTTATGTAGAGGGAAGCGGCTTTAAACTGTTGGCGCTTGTGATGTTAGTATCCGTTTGTGCCTCATTTTATATTTCACTTAAATTACCCTCTGTGCCTGCTGCTGATCCTAAGGTAACTGTGAACACAAATATCGTTCAAGAAACTTTGAGTTTAGTCAAAGATGCTTCTAAAGACCGCTTTATCTTTCTTAGTATTATGGGGATATCCTGGTTTTGGGTGATTGGTATCACGATGCTTACCCAAATTGCATTCTACGGCAAGGTTGTGTTGGGAGCAAACCCAAGTGTTGCTAATTTCTTTTTGTTTTTATTCGCCGGAGGGATTGGTTTGGGATCTTATTTGGCGAATAGACTAATGGGAACCCATATTGATACCCGGGTTGTGCCTTGGGGAGCTATTGCAACAACGCTCTTTATCTTAGACTTAGTTTATGTCAGCTATAGTCTTCCGTTTACCCAGGATATTGGTGTTGTTGAATTTTTACTTAAACATTATAGTTTTAGGATTTGTTTTGATTTATTAATGATAGCAACATCCGTTGGCATTAGTCTTGTTCCGCTGTATGCTTTGCTGCAAACAGAATCTGATCCTAAAAAATGCTCGCGAATTATTGCTGCTAACAACGTAGTTAATGCCTTTTTCATGATTATATCATCTGTTGCGACCATGATATTAATGGCGTTGGATGTAACAATCATAAATATATTTTTGATTGTGGGGCTTCTCAATCTATTTGCCATGCACAAGTTATCAAGTTTGGTTCCTGAATCTGTCTTGCAACTTATTCTTCAGGTTATTTTAAAGCTGTTTTTCCGTGTAGAAGTTAAAGGGATGGAAAACCTTAAGCAAGCGGGTGATCGTGTTTTGATTATTGCCAATCACGTATCATTTATTGATGCGATTCTATTGTTTGCCTTTATTCCTGAAAAATTGAGCTATGCCATCTGGAGCCAATACATCAACCGCTGGTGGATTAAGATCATTAAACCGGGCGTGAACTTGCTTCCTGTGGACCCAACCAATCCAATGGCGACAAAGAAATTGGTTGAGTTGATCCGTCAAGGTAAAAAATGTGTGATTTTCCCTGAAGGGCGAATCACTGTAACGGGTGCATTGATGAAGATTTTTGACGGTCCCGGAATGATTGCAGATCGGTCTGGGGCTCAGGTCTTGCCTATTCGTATTGAAGGGGCTCAATATTCAATGCTTTCGCGGTTGCGTGGTAAGGTAAAGCGTAAGCTTTTCCCTAAAATATCATTGACTGTATTGCCACCGCGTCAGGTTGAAACGAACCCAAAATTAAAGGGCAGGGCGCGTCGTCAGGTTATCTCTAATCAGATTTACGATATTATGGTTGGAATGCTTTTTGATACATCACCATATCAGCAAACAGTGATCCAATCGATATTTGATGCGGCACGTATTCATGGCATGAATAAAGAAATTGTGGAAGATATCCAGCGTCAACCCTTGACTTACCGTCAGGTTATTATGCGTAGCTTTATTTTAGGGCGATGGATTGAAAAACAAACTTTAGCTAAAGAACGGGTGGGTGTCCTGTTACCAACCAGTATTGCATCCATGATGTGTGTGACCTCTCAGATGTTATATGGGCGTGTGCCGGCAATGCTTAATTTCTCATTGGGGGCCAATGTTATTCTTCATTCCTGTAAACTGGCTCGGGTTCGTTTGGTTTTAACCTCACGTAAATTTGTGGAAGTAGCACGTTTGGAAAATACGATCAAAAAATTGTCTGAGCATGTTCGGGTCTTTTATCTTGAGGATTTAGCATCAGAACTCAATATTATTCATAAGATTGTTGGTGCTGTATCAAGTTTTGTTCCTGAATTAGCATCCAAAAAAATTCAGCAAACAATTTCCGAAGATGATCCTGCTGTTATTTTATTCACATCTGGCTCGGAAGGGTTACCTAAAGGCGTTGCTTTAAGCCATCGGAATTTGAACGCTAACCGTTATCAATTGACATCAATGATTGATTTGACGACACAGGATATTGTTTTGAATGCTCTGCCAACATTTCATTCTTTTGGATTGATGGGAGGAGTTATTGCACCGTTGACTGCCGGGATTCGGGTATTCCAATACCCATCACCGCTTCATTATCGTATTGTCCCGGTAATGGCTTATGATATTAACGCGACAATTTTCTTTGCAACAGATACGTTCCTAAGCCGCTATGCCATATCAGCGCATCCATACGATTTTTATTCTATGCGTTTGGTAATTGCTGGCGCAGAAAAACTGAAAGAAGAAACTCGTCGTGTTTGGATTGAAAAATTTGGTATTCACGTTCGTGAAGCTTATGGAACAACTGAGGCTTCTCCGGCAGTATCAGTTAATACTCCAATGTTAAGTAAAGTTGGTAGTGTTGGGCGTTTGTTAACAGGAATAAGATACCATTTGCGACCTGTCGAAGGAATTGAGAATGCAGGACGGTTGATTATTAAAGGACCTAATGTGATGTTGGGATATCTGGACCCTGAAACAGGAGATGTTATTCCGACATCGGCAAGTTTCTTTGACGGGGAGGAGCCTCAAACCGAATGGTATGATACGGGCGACATTGTTTCTGTGGATGAGCATGGTTTTGTTACAATTAAAGGCCGAGCTAAGCGGTTTGCAAAGATTGCCGGTGAGATGATTTCTTTGGGGGCCGTGGAAGAAGCTTTGCAGAAAATCTATCCGGAGAATGGTCATGTTGTTTTGGCCGCACCTGATGCCCGTAAGGGCGAACAACTTATCCTGTTGACGACGGCTAAGCTTACCCGAGAAGATCTTGTAACAGAATTCAAGGCCGGGGGATATCCCGAGCTTATGATTCCTCGTAAGTTCTTCATTGTTGATAAAATCCCTGTGCTTCCGACAGGTAAGACAGACTTGGTCGGAGCAAAAGCAATGATGGAAGAATTATTGCAAGCTTAGATTAGAAGAGCATTAAGAGGAGTAGGGCTGTAAAAGAACTCCTTTTAGCCCTTAAAAAATTCATTAATTGTTCGTTTGACAACGTCTTCCCATGATTCTTGGGGTTTTTTCTGCTTAGAGGCTTGAATCGCAGTTTCTAGATCCCGTGATCGATAGGCCATGACTTCAATCATGGACCTAAGGATATTTTGTTTGTCTTTTAAAATTTTAGTGAATGAATCTTTGGTAAATTTATAAAGGATTACTGGCGTTTTGCTATAGACATCCGCATTTCTTGGATCACCAATCAGGAAACCTTGTTCTCCGAAATAATCAAGGCTATATAATAATCGAGTATCGCCACTGGGGAGGACAACTTCAACAGTTCCTTCACCAATTAAATAGAGAGTTTGGTCTAGGTCATGGCTATGGATGATTTGAATGCCGGCAGGAAGAACGAGTTCTTGAGCGATTGTGCTGAGATGTTTTATATCATGAGGACTTAGGTCTTTTAAAAGCTCAGTTCTTGACAGTAAAAGTATAACATCCTGATATTCCTGCTCAACGAGGGGTTGGTTGCCACGGAAAATGCCATATTCTCCTAATCCTTCGGAAATGCGTAGACCATGGGCATGAAGTTCTGTCCGTAAAGCCTCAATAATACTGTGTCGAGTTTGCCAACGTTGATCTTGATCGGCTAATCCGTAACGAACATAATAATTAACACCACCTGAATCGAGGGTTCGTGCTAAGACTTGAGTGTAATATTTTGATGATTCAGGATGTTTTTGCAGGGCAGTTTCAACAACTCGTTGAACCCGATGGGATGGTATATCGTGTCCTACCGAGATTAAAAACTCATCCACGGCCCACGTTGGCGATTGCCCAAGATTATGGAATGATGTGGTTAGCATTTTACCGTTGTTGACGATTAATCGCTCATTCCTTAGCGTTAGAATTTCAGTATGTCGCCACCCAATATCCGTTACTTTACCTTCCGTGTAATCATCAATCCTAATCCAGTCGCCTATTTTGTACAATCTATCGAGATCAATGATAATTGATGCAGCTACATCGCCAATAATGCCCTGTAAAGCAATTGCAAGACCGGCAGTTACAAGCCCGCTTGCGGTTATGATGGATGCTGGTGAAATTCCTAAAATGCCGATGGTAACGGAAAAGAAAAGCCCAATCACAAAAAGCAGGTTTAATACGACAACGAATAAATGGGAAATTCTGACTGAAAAACTTTCTCTAAGGGCTGGCCATATAAATCTATTGAGAAGCCTGAGTAAGACCCATGTCGCAAAAGTTAAGAGCAAGATCTCTAGGCCTTTTTTGAGCCATAATAAATGATTGGGATTGGGGATAAGATAGATCAGGCCAGAAATTAAGGCCGCTAATATGCTTAATAATAAGGCTAGATATATTATTCTTTTCATTGGAAAAAAATCCTTTCGCTATAATATATAGCTCTTTTAATTAAAAAATGGTTTCTTGAAATTGGTAAATTATATTTCTAATATAAAATATAGAAGATTTTTCTGAAATTTTAATTAGTGACCCAAAAGATTGTTTGTTTGATTACGATATATGCAAGTCTGGTGTTTGCAGTTGCTAACGACTTGCGAGACCCTGATGTTGAAGGCTATGGGGGATGGCCATTTCAAGAAAGTGGATCTGTGGAAATTGGTGTCTCTAATACCATCTCGTCGTTTAAAGTTAGTATTGATTATGATGGAAGATCATATGCAGGAACATTTAAATCAGGGGATACAGAGGTCTTATTAACGGCGGTTGATGATCCTTCAATATCCTTTGTGATTAAGTTTCAGTAATCGATGTTTATAAGAATTGGATAAAATATATCGGGCAGATTACTAAGCGTCCTAAGTAATAATTTTAAACTGAATCGTTTTAACTATATAGAGGGATGTGACGATGACTAGGAAATTTTTGCCTATCTTGATGATTAGTATCGGCCTGGGTCAAGCAATAGAACCAGAAAAACAATATACTGTTGATGCGCCACTGGCTGTTATCATGGGGCCTGTAACTCAGGATGGGGTACGTTTTTCTGTTATGGCAAAGCCAAACTACCAGCTTGCGATGGGCGTGATCCAGTATCGGGTAGCAGGGACAGATGATTGGTCTACAACACAGGTTTTTCCATTGGCAAGAGCAAAAAATTATGTTGATGTTATTGATCTGACAGAGTTACGATCTGCAACAAAATACGAATATCGGTGTGGTGTCTTTTATATTAGCGATCAATCGGAACTGTCAAACGCCACTCTATCATGGGCGCCGTTAACGGAAGCGACTTATGTTTACGAAACATTCTATAGTTATTCAAATCTGGTCGGAAGTGAAGCTTTTGCTTTGGTATTTGGATCATGCCAATATGATGGGCCGTTGTTGGATTGTTTAGAGAATTCTCCTTTATCGATAATCAATTGGTATACAAAGCGTAGCATATTTCGTAAGTTGGGTCTTGCTTCAAAAATACTGACAATTCCAGGTTTGAAAAATACTATAGACGGTTCTGTTGTTGGTAATCTTTTGACTATGTTTTCTCTTGCGGAACAAGAAGGTGATTTTATTCGAACAGATGATAGTCAGATCTTTCGTACAGTCATTGAATTTATAGTTCAGCAGGCACTTAGGAACCGCGGATTCATTGATATGGGAGATACCTATTATCGGGACTGGTTAAATAAGTATGCAGGGGCATACACTGCTGAAGAAGTTCAGCAATTGATTGTGGATGCTGTCACAACACCTGGGAGGTCAGAATTACAGAGGATCGTGCCAACGACTGTCTTAATAGATGACCATGCCATCAGAGATAACTTTACTGGTGCTGATTTGCGGGATGGTTATACTCAACTAGATGATACATGTTGGCGTTTGGCGGATTTACTGCAACGACAGTCGCCAATTTATGACTCTGTTTCTGGTCATATTGGATATCGTTGGTATGAGACAGAATATTATGGTCTCCCTGCTTTTGTTGGGGATTTTAGGTCAGAAGCCTTTCCTGATGAGGAAAAAATTTCCCAGCGGCAATTACAAGCAATCAAAACCTTTATAAAAAAGTGGGGTAAGCATCCAAAGTTGCTGATTAGTCAAATTCCCATTGGACCCGATCAAAAGGGGGAAGAGGATTCAGATAAATGGGGCAATGATCGATATAAGGAAACAAGAACAGCGATATTAGATTTCTGTGCTACACCGGGGGTTGCCAACACATTTTGGTTAGGTGGAGACATTCATGCCGGGATGTTTAATGAGATTGTAACGACTAAAAGAGACCCTCAAAGTCTTAGGTTACGTCACTTTAATCGTATAGAAAGCTATCCTAAACTGGTTGTTGACATGACAAATGTTGTCTTGGCACAGGCTGTTGCTTCGCCGTTTAACTGGCCGATCCAGTTTGAATCCTTGGCTCTTGATCCTATGAAGCCGTTAGGAACATCCGGCCAAAAGTCCTATTGTATTGTTAATCAGTCAGATTTGATCAGACAAAACCATGCTGGAATACTCAGAATGAGTGCTGACGGTCATTCTATGACTGCTCAGCTTATTGGTAATGATCCGGATAATGCTGCAGGTCGCATACTGTTAGAGCGGACTTACATGCTGGTTCCCTACCATTAATCTTAACTTGGCATACCTCTTGCTACCTTTGAGCACGGACAGGAAGTCCGGCTTATGGTCGTGGTGATCATGAGCGGTTTTAATCACAGGAAGTGAAAAGAGGTAAAAAATGGTTTCAGCTGCTACAAACCTTGGTGCAAACGCAGCCAAGAGGTATCTTGAAGTCAACACACAAAAAGCAACACGTGCAACAGAAGAATTGGCTTCTGGTTCTCGTGCATCTAACCCATCATACGATCCGGCATCTTCTGCTGTTGGATATCGTTTGACGGCAAACGTTCAATCTCTTGGTCAAGCCAGCAACAACGTTGCGCAAGCTACAGCTATGATTCAGATGGCGACAGGTGCTCTTGGGGCAACTCAGGATGTTCTGACTCGCTTGAAGGAATTGACAGTTAAGGCTAACACCAATACTGTTGGTGACTCTGAACGTAAAATGATGAACGAAGAATTCCAACAGTTGCTTAATCAGGTTGATGTCAATGCGGTTAATGCTCGTTGGGGTGGTGTATCATTGTTTACAGGTGGTTCTGGTGCAGCAACACACAGCGGTGCTGTGGCTGAAGCTGCAACAGGTCTAGTTGCTGTTGCAAACGCTTTTACAAACGCTATGAACGCAACAAACACCCAAGGTAACATTGATGGTTTCGCTAATGATGCAACAGTTGTTGCAAATGGTGCTTTATATGATGTTTCTGTTGACTTAGGTGACGGAAAAATCTTCAAAGGTACAGTTGCTGCTCCGGTTGCAGGTGCTTTGTTAACTTTGACATCTGTTGGTGATCCTTCATCAGCAATCAGCTTTACGTATGATGCTGCTGTTACTGCAATTACGGATGCTGCAACATTCCAAACAAGCCTTCGCGCATTGCTTGGTATTGGTGTTGGTGCAACACGTGCATCTTTTGTGTCACTAAGCACAAACGATGCTGCTGTTACAGGTGGTTCATTAACATTTAACGCTGGTTCTGGTACAGATGCTGGTAAATGGGCTTTGACATCATCTTATGATGCTGCAACATCAGAAGTAACCTTCCGTGTATCCAATGGAACACAATACTATACGTCTACTGTTGCTGCTTCTAACAGCATGACAACAACAGTATCATTCACGAATGGTATTAACCTAGCATTGAATGCATTCGATGGTACAGCTAGCTTGGCTCAAGAAACCTTTAGTGTTGCTGAAGGGACAGCCATTTCACAAGCTTTCCAATATGGTGAAAAAGCTTCTGATATGTTGGATGTCACATTCAAAGGTGCAACAACATCAGCTCTAGCAATCTCTGGTTTGAACATCTTGACTATGGGGAATGCTCAAGCTGCATCTCTCTTGATTGACGGTGCTCAAGATCAGGTTGGTGCGATGATTTCTGAGCTTGGTGGTAAGGCTGCTCAGCTTGGTTTTATGGCTGATACATTAAAGATCAGCATCCAAAACCAAACTGCTGCACGTTCAACCTTTATTGACGCGAACATTGCAGAGTCCATGTTGACTCTTCAACGCTTCAAAGGGTTGGCCAGCGTTGCAAGTTCTGTGTTTACACAAGCACTGAATGAGCAATCAAACCTAACATCTATGGTGCAACAATTGCGCTAATAGACGGATGAGGAGGACAGTCTCCTCCTCATCAATTTTCCTTAAGAGGATTTTATGGTAAACAGTGTGAAAAGTGATTATGGAATGGGGCTTGGTCGAGTCGTCGTTGACGAAGGATCAAGAACACCAAGGGTTTCACAAAAGGTTGCCGGTATTGATATCGAAGAATATATTGGTGCCATAAAAGATGCCCGAAAATCTGAAGAAAAAATTTATCAAGATAAAATCGACAAAAACACAAAAGTTCTTTCTGCTTTATCGACATTTCAGACAAAACTTCAAGCATTGCAAAATGTCACAGCAACAATGGCAAATCGTATTTCATCAACCCAGAAAACAATAAAACCAACATCATTTAGCTCTCATACAGTTCAGTCAACAACGGTTGGTTCTGATAGTATTGTTGGATTGACTGCGTTTGATAGCGCAAGTAACGGACCATTTTCAGTACGTGTGGATCAACTTGCAACCTATGATTTAAAACGCGGCTCAATACAGACAACCGCAATGGGGACGGCACTCAATATCACCGGAAGTTTTGAGTTGGGGACTCCTTTGGGAGTAAATAAAACAATCAATATTACATCCGATATGTCTTTATCTGATATCCAATTAGCAATTAATAATGTTCAGTCAGATACAAAAGTTGTTGCCGATGTTTCATTAGTGAGTATTGGTTCAACCAGTACCTATGAGCTAAAATTAAAAGCGCAAGCAAGCGGTGCTCCTATTATTCTATCCAACACAAGTGGTACCCCGCTGACAGATTTAGGAATTTCAACAGCAACAACAAATGTGATGTGCGGCGTTCTTGCTGCGACTGACGAAACAACAGCGCTTAATCTAACAGGTGATTTCACGTTTGGCGTCCAAAGTGGGACAACCGCAACCTTAAATTTGACTGGCAATGAATCATTATCAGATATCGTGAGCCAAATAAATGCCCAGACAGGGACAACAGGCATCACAGCAAGTTATGATATGCTGGGATATGGTGACCCGAGTAAATACCAAATCAAATTAGAAGCGATTTCGGGGCAAATTGTTCAAGTTAGCGATACTGCAGGTGCGGTGGCAGGGCTAGGTCTTGATCAGCCGATTACTGATTTTAATTCGTTATGTTCTAAATTAACCGTAGATGGGACGGCTTATAAAAAGCGTAGTAATACAATTTCAGATATTTTGACAGGTGTTACGTTAGACCTTCGTTCAACATCAGCAACAACAGTTAATGCCATTGTTTCTGATGATAAAAGTACTTTCTTTTCAAATCTGAATTCATTTGTTCAGAACTATAATGATTTAATGCAATTTTATAATGATCAGACCAAAGCAAAAGTTGTGAATGGTATTCCTGAAGGTGCCAGTGAAGGTGCTGATTTGTATGGAAACAACTTTGCTCGTGATACAATCCTAGCGCTTAAAGCATCATTGACAGGTGGGGTTCCGGGCAGTTCAATTATGACAAGTTCCTCAGGGATAACCTCGCTAAGATCTCTGGGATTATCTTTTCAAGCTGACGGCACAATTGTTCAGACTAGCGAAGCTGACTTAACATCAGCAATTGACAATAACTATGATGATATTAAACAACTTTTTATGAATACTGTTGTTATGAATGATTCAGATTTTAGATTAAGAAATTTGCCGACCAAACTTCCTGCTAATCTGGGGGGAGCCTCCATCTCTGTTAATATTGCTAAAGATGCCTCGGGGAATTTATCTGCAACTTTTGGTGTTGGAACCTCAACTTATTCCGCACAGGTTGTTGAAACATCCTCAGGGTTTACAGTGACAGGGATTCCCCCCGGAACAAGCGATACTTACTCTTTTCAAGGATTAATCCTTGATTATACGGGAACAGTCGCTAATGGTGCATCAGTTTCGACAACGTTTTCTGTCACTCAAGGGCGCATGGCTGCTCTTGATGCTCAAACAATACAAGTGTTAGACGAAAACTATGTTGATGGGACAGGGAATAAACGAGGGACACTCTTTGCTGAAATTAATACCTTAACCAAGAGCAATAGTACCCAACAACGAATTATCGACAAAATTGAAAAGAACTCGCAACAAGAAACAGCGCGATTACAAAGAGAATTCATGCGTGTTTATGAGGCGACCATGGAACTTGAAAACATTATGAACATGTTGGATTCATTTAAGAAAGCAGGATAGGAGTTAAGAATGTATAATGCAAAACTACGTCAATACCAACGTTCGCAGGCGGTAATTGCTACGCCATTAGGGCAGGTGGCAATTCTATTGGATCATTGTTCAGGGCTTATGCGTCGCATTAAGGTTGCGATTGAGGCTAAAGATTACGAGGGGCGTTATAACGCGACAGATAAAGCAATTGTTATTATTAGTTCAATCCAAGCATCCTTGGCTGTTGAGAGAACAGCAGAAGCGGTAGAGCTGAGTAAGTTTTTTCAAGAGATGATCCTGTTTATTTTGGACATCAATATGAAAGAGGATCTTCAGTTGTGTCAAGACGTTGAGGTTGCCTTGGGTGAAATGGCTGATGTTTGGCGAACGGCAGATCTGGCAATGCCAAAAATAGAGTCCCCTCAATCAGAGGTTGGGCATGTAAGTGTTTTTTAAAAAAGAGGGGAAAATTCCCCTCTTTTTATTTTTATTAGCCGGCTTTAGCAGCCTTGATAGGTAGGCGAACCTCGATCGAGAGATCTTTAAGACGATCTTTTTCAACAATCGATGGCGCACCCATCATTAGGTCTTGAGCCTGTTGATTCATTGGGAAAGCAATAACTTCACGAATGTTTGGTTCATCTGCCAATAACATAACAATACGATCAACACCCGGGGCACTTCCACCATGAGGAGGGGCTCCAAACTTGAACGCGCTGAGCAAACCGCCAAAACGTTTTTCAACGTCGTCTTGGCTATAGCCCACAATTTCAAAGGCTTTGTACATGACTTCTGGTAAGTGGTTACGGATTGCACCACTTGACAGTTCAATGCCATTACAAACGATATCATATTGGAATGCTTTGATGGTCAATGGGTCTTGGTTAAGTAGGGCATCCATTCCACCTTGTGGCATTGAGAACGGGTTGTGTGAGAAATCAATTTTACCGGTATCATCGTCTTGTTCGTACATTGGGAAATCAACAATCCAGCAAAATTTGAATTTATTTTCATCAATAAGATTCAATTCTTGGCCAATTTTTGTGCGGGCAAGGCCAGCATTCTTAGCGGCAGCTTTTGGCTTGTCGCAGACAAAGAAAACAGAATCCCCTTCTTTAAGGTCTACCATAACTTTTAGCTTTTCCAGACGAGATTCATCCAAAAACTTAGCAATAGGTCCCTTTGCTGTACCTTCAGTAAAGGTTATGTAACCAAGGCCTGGCATACCAAGACCGCGTGCCCAATCGTTCAGTTTATCAAAGAAGCTACGGGCTTGAGTTGCGGCACCTGGTGCTGGGATTGCACGGACAACGGCACCTTGGGCAACAAGGTTACTGAACACAGCAAAGTCAGACCCTGCGAAAATTTCTGAAACATCACGAATTTCAATTGGGTTGCGCAAGTCCGGTTTGTCGTTCCCATATTTTAGCATAGATTCGTCAAAACTAATCCGTGGGAATGGGTATGGTGTCACGTCGCGACCATTATTGAATTCTTCGAAAACGCCGTGCAGGACGGGTTCGATGGCTGCAAAAACATCTTCTTGGGTGACAAATGACATTTCAAAGTCAAGCTGATAGAATTCACCGGGAGAGCGATCCGCACGGGCATCTTCATCACGGAAGCATGGCGCGATTTGGAAGTAACGATCAAATCCCGCAACCATCAAAAGTTGTTTGAACATCTGTGGGGCCTGGGGTAACGCATAGAATGTCCCCGGGTTTAATCGGCTTGGTACCAAAAAGTCACGGGCACCTTCCGGGGAAGATGCTGTCAAGATTGGTGTCTGGAATTCAGTGAAGCCTTGATCAATCATGCGACGACGCAGTGATGCAATAACTTGAGATCGCAAAAGAATATTCTTGTGGATTTTTTCTTTGCGAAGATCAAGGAAACGATAGCGTAGTCGTGTATCCTCTGGAAATTCAGCATCGCTGTTGACTTGAAGGGGAAGCGTATCTGCTGTGGATAGGATTTCGATTTCAGTGACCATAATTTCGATATCACCAGTATCCATTTTAGCATTAACCGTGTCGGCTGTTCTTTCCAAAACAGTTCCGTCGATCCGAATAACACTTTCATTGCGCAAACCTTCTGCAATTTCAAAGCTAGAGCTATCAACGTTAACAACACACTGGGTCAGTCCGTAATGATCCCGAAGGTCAATAAATAAAAGATTTCCGTGATCGCGTTTGCGGTGAACCCAGCCTGATAGGCGAACAGTTTGACCAGCATCTGACTTTCTGAGTTGACCACAGGTATGGGTGCGATAGCTATGCATTTGAATAATCCAGTTATAATTGTTTAAATACTCTCTTTAAGAGAGCCATAACTATCAAATTTTGTCAAGAAAATGGAATGCCTCTCCCTTGAGGGAGAGGTGCTTCTATTTCCAAATTATGCAGCTTCTTCACGTGGTGATTCTTCGCCTAAAGTTAACGCATCTTCTTTTCCAACCTTATCAATGCTCCAAATGTCGTTGGAGTAGAAGAATGGATAGCGGGACGTTGCACCAACGTTCATAACATAATCATATTTTAAATAACCGTAACCATTATCGCCCCATTTTTTGCCCCATGAATTCGCAAATTTGAATTCTTTGGTTTCATCATCATATCCGGTAAACATCAAAGCATGACCACCAAGCGGTCGTTCTTTGGCTCCCGGCATCGGAACTTTACCTGTCATTTCTGTTTTTACAGATTCAAACGACGGGTAGACATAGATACCAAAGACAACTGGAATACCTTTGGATAAGCGTGATTTAATCGCATCTAAGCTATAACTCACATAGCTGGTCCGTATACCATCAAGCCCCATATAGTTTTTTGCATCTTCATAGGCTGCTTTTGATGGTTTGATCATAAATTTCTTTTGGTCATCGCTGTAGGTCCACATGGATTCACGGCAAACACCCCATGTACTAATGGCTTTGATCCCATCTGATAGACTAGCGCCTGAATCTTCCTTTATTGTTCCCATCAATTTACGTTCATTATAATATAGGAATAGAGGAGATAAAACTTGGGCATTATCTTGTTGTTTTAATTGGTATTCCATGGAGATTGTAATGGCTTGGGCTGTACAAGAACCCAAAGTCCCTTGGTCATGGATATTTGGCATTTGGTCACTAAAATCAAATTTGGCAGGGAGTGCTTGAATTTCTTCAGTAGTCAGTTTTGGTTGCTCTGAATTTTGTAATGCCCAGGATAAACTTGTTGATTCTTCTGATGGACGTAATGAGTATGTATGTTTAGCGACATAATTATCCATATCAAAATCGAGATCAGATGCGAATGCAGTTGATGAAAATAAACATAAAGTAATTGTTAGTAAAGACTTATTCATGGAACCCTCCGTTATTAATAAAAAACTAACTAACGGGCTGATTCTATTTGTAAAAAGTTAATTAAAGGTTAATATTTAAAATAATTTGTTAGCTATAAAATATGTTGTAAGTTATTCTTCTGTTGCCCATAACCAACTTGCGAATTACATTTTACGTTATGGGATATATAAACAATGTATAAAAATGCTCTTGTTGCATTATTGATTTCAACGACATTATTTGCTATAGAGCTGCCTCAGGTTGCTGAGAGTTCAATGCCTACACAAGGACAGAATTTGCAGTCTGAACAAGTTGAGAGTTAATTCCCGGAAGTTTAATTTTCTTAAAACGAGACGGTTTCAAAACCAACATAGTTTATGGGGGGCAGAATCTTGCAACAGTCGGTGGTATCGTCGATGAATGGTCATTTGTTGTCTCTGTGACCGGTGCGCTCTATTGCGTTATAGCGAGTGATAAAACCAGAAGAAACTCTAGCAAATCAAGGACGGTCAAGCTTGCCCTTTAACAAGAAAAATGCACGATATATAGTCTTTAATTGCGCTAACGGATGGAACTGTTTTATTTATTGAGAGTAGCAGATGTAGATTTTTATCAT
This sequence comes from Candidatus Paracaedibacteraceae bacterium, assembly GCA_019636055.1. Lineage (NCBI taxonomy): Bacteria > Pseudomonadati > Pseudomonadota > Alphaproteobacteria > Holosporales > Candidatus Paracaedibacteraceae > Candidatus Paracaedibacteraceae bacterium. Next base: position 174,197 of record JAHBYH010000001.1, on the reverse strand, counting down.
TATATTCAGTAATGGGCAATACTCTTACAGAACGATTAAGTGAGTGCGGAGGCATATTTTATATTGGTAATGATTAATATGCGTCCTTATGGACAAATATTACAGGCATTATTCGAATTGGAACCTAGCAACCTCGAATGGAAAGTTTTATTGCTAACTGTAGATAGTAGTATGGAATCAGAACTTCTTGATGAGCTAGATCGGCAATCATCCTCTTCGCCTGAATGGATAAATATTCGATATAAAATTCGTCCTGCGCTTTATTTGGCTCTGCTTAAGAAACTGTATGAACGTAACCCAAATAAATGGAAGAATCTTTATGATGGGGCAATCTTTAATAAGCTATAGTTGTTTAAATTAGTGATTAGAAGCATCTAATAGACTTAGTACGCCAGCGACGCTGTTGTGATGTCTAATCGCTAATATGAAGGATTATTTATGGTTGATGCGGTAAGTTAAGGCGTATAATTTGCTCGCTTGTATGTTTGCTTGTAAAATCAAGCATGATGATACAAGGGCCATGTTGGTACCACTCTTTTAGCCATACAGGTAATTTTTCTTCGACAGAGTCTGCCATTTTTTTTAAAGATTTATACTTTTTGGAAAGTGGCTTAAGAGATGTGAATATGATTTTGGTATTGGCTGTCATTTGTGATTGAATTACGAACAGTTGATCTAACCGTTGTATGCGTTTTGCTAAATTATCATCAAGCCTCTTTTTTAGGTCTAGAAGGTTATCAGAATTTGCCCAGTAGGAATCAATAATGTCTTGTGAGAAAATAAAGTCATGCTCCTGAGCTATTTTGTGATCATTATAGATCAAGATGACTTGTTTGTTTTGTTCCCATAATTTTTTAATTGGGGTATCTAAGAGCATAGACTTGGGAGAGAGACGATTGCCAAATTTATGTTTGAGTTTTCCAATTAAAGTAAGATGGTCATCATCACCGTTTGGCATATATCTTAAATCTCCAACTTGAATCACAATGATTTCTTTTGGGTTTTCACTAAGAAATGTCTCAATTTGCGATAAAATAGTGTCCAGAATTGGGCAATATAGACCATGGACCGTGTAAAAATCTTTTTTACTGTCACGGTAGATCACGCGCAAATCAAGATAACGAACGCCATCTTCTAATTGCTGGAGAATTGATCGGTCTTGAGTTTTTGCCCAACGTTGTGCTACTTGAGTAACGACGAAACCAAATAATAAATATTTCAAGGCATTGACTTTACTTGTTACATTTTGATTCTTACCGAACTTATGTTCCAATGAGTACGCTGCAGAATCATGGGATCCTGGGATAAAAATACGTGTAATCGATTGCTCTTGAATATGGGGTGCTAATTGCTCCATCCAGCGTTTTGTATTTATATCCATCGGATAATTATATCCCCCATCTCTTTGCATTTTGTGTCAGATTTTGGTATGAGTTAGGGGGTATAGTTTCGCTGATTGTACACTGTATAAGAAAAAAAGTTACTATTCGATATTTAAACATAGCTACTTACATTGCTAATTTATAGTCATTGATTTTGACTCTCCGACATCGCAACTTACGTATTAATTGTACATGTTGCATCTTGTTCGTTGTCGACAATTTAAATCGAATAACGCTATATACTTACTCCATAATAGGTTTGTTATATTTAATATTTAGTAAAAAAAAGCGTACTTTTTTAAGTACGCTTTTAAAAGAGAGAGGGGATATTTTAAGTCAGTTTTTGTTTAATCAAGTCATTAACCAAACCAGGATTGGCTTTGCCTTGGGTGGCTTTCATGACTTGTCCAACAAAGAATCCGAATAGGGCTTCTTTACCTGACTTATATTCGGCAACTTTATCTGCATTTTGCGTAAGGACTGTATCAACAGCTTGCTCAATAACAGATGTGTCTGTGATTTGTTTCAAACCAAGTTCTTCAACCAATGTTGCCGGAGCTTTTCCTGTTTCCCACATCTTCGAGAAAACATCTTTTGCGATCTTACCAGAGATTGTATTATCCAGAATAAGGTCGACTAAACCTGCAAGATGTTCTGCTTTCAAAGACAAGGTTTCCATGGTGCTGCCATCTCGGTTCATGGCGGCGAAAACTTCACCCATTAACCAATTAGCAATCATTTTGGCCCCTTGAGCTTTATCTTTTGCTGCCAGAGTCGCAACAGCTGCTTCGAAATAATCTGCTGTTTCCCTTTCTGACACGATGACTGATGTATCATAAATGGGAAGGCCAAACTCCGCAATCAGGCGTGCGCGCTTATCATCAGGAAGTTCCGGCATTGTTGCCTTTACATCATCAATACGCTTATCTGACAGTTTTAATGGTAACAAGTCCGGGTCTGGGAAATAACGATAATCATGGGCATCTTCTTTGCTGCGCATGGATCTCGTTTCACCTTTGTTCGGGTCAAATAGGCGTGTTTCCTGAACAATTTCTCCACCATCTTCTAAGATTTCTAGTTGGCGTTCAATTTCAAATTCGATGGCTTGGCCAAGGAATCGGATGGAGTTGACGTTTTTAATTTCTGCACGTGTTCCAAAAGGTTCACCGGGGCGACGCAAGGAAATGTTTGCATCTACACGCATGGATCCTTGCTCCATGTTCCCATCACAAGTGCCAAGGTAACGCAAGATTGAGCGTAACTTTTTCACATAAGCCATGGCTTCAGAACTGGATCGCATTTCAGGTTCAGAAACGATTTCCATCAAAGCGATACCACTGCGGTTTAAGTCAATATAAGTCTTGGTTGGGTGCAAGTCGTGGATGCTTTTGCCTGCATCCATTTCCAAGTGAAGGCGCGTGATATTAATACGTTTAGATTCGCCTTCATCAAGATCAATATCCATATATCCGCCGGTAACGATAGGGCGGGTAAACTGAGATATCTGATAGCCACACGGCAAGTCCGCATAGAAATAATTCTTACGATCAAAGACTGAAAACTTATTGACGACAGCGTTGAGCCCTAGACCTGTTTTGATGGCTTGGTCAACACATTTGTGGTTAATAACTGGTAACATCCCAGGCATAGCTGCGGTAAAGAATCCAACCTGGGTATTCGGATCTGCCCCAAAATCTGTGGCGCAACCATCAAATAATTTAGCATCGGATGTGACTTGGGCGTGGACTTCTAAGCCAATGACAACTTCCCACAGCCCCGTTCTTCCTTCGATTAAGTTTTTATTTTCTGACATGTTAGGCTGCCTTTCTTAGATCTTTTAACAGGGCTGCAAAGCCGGCGCACTCTTCTAACGCAAGGGCTGCATTCAGAAGACGTTGTTCACTGAGATGGGGCCCAATAAGCTGTAGGCTTAATGGAAGTCCCTTTTTGTCGAGACCTGTTGGGATCGCAATACCCGGAAGGTTAGCTAAGTTAACGGTCACGGTATAAACATCCTGGAGATACATTTGGACCGGGTCAGTTGGTTTTTCATCTAAGGCAAAGGATGAGCCTGGCGTTGTCGGTGTCAGCAATAAGTCGACATCTTTAAACACATTCTCGAAATCCTTTTGAATCAAGGTACGAACACGTTGGGCTTTCATATAATAAGCATCATAGTATCCGGCAGACAGAACGTATGTACCGATCATGATCCGACGGCGAACTTCTGAGCCAAATCCTTCGCGGCGTGTATTTTCATAAAGTTCATCAAGGGTAGCCCCGTCAACACGCAGACCATACCGTACGCCATCATAACGAGCAAGATTTGAGGATGCTTCGGCAGGAGAGATCACGTAATAGGTTGGAAGGGCGTATTTTGTCATAGGCAAGCTAACTTCAACAATGGTTGCACCGCATGATTTTGCCCAGTCGATTCCTTTGTTAACCTCAGCCATCATTTCATCGCTGAGACCGTCTAGATATTCTTTAGGTAAACCAATACGAACGCCTTTTAGGTCATTTTTAAGAAGGGTCGAATAGTCAGGAATTTCAACATTCAGGGATGTTGAGTCTAGAGGATCATGGCTCGCCATTACTTCTAACATCAACGCTGCATCGCGCACCGTGTGGGTAAGGGGACCGGCTTGATCAAGAGATGACGCATATGCAATCATACCGCGACGGGAACATAGGCCATAGGTTGGTTTAATCCCGACAAGACCGGTAAAGGCTGCAGGCTGACGAATAGAACCACCTGTGTCAGATGCAGTGGCTGCGAGTGCAGTACGGGCTGCGACAGCTGCGGCTGATCCGCCTGAAGACCCGCCCGGGCAGAGTTGTTTTTCCGGGCGATCTTTTTCTTTCCAAGGGCTGATTACATTACCAAAGTGGCTAGTTGTGTTCGATGAACCCATGGCAAATTCGTCCATGGACACTTTGCCGAGCATGACCGCACCTTCGTTCCACAGGTTCTGCGTCACAGTAGATTCGTATTGAGGCACAAAGTTATGCAACATTTTCGATGATGCTGTGGTTTTGACGCCTTTCGTGCAATACAGATCTTTAATGGCGATTGGCAGTCCCTCAAGCTTACCGGCTGTGCCATTTGCAAGGCGTGCGTCCGAAGCTTTTGCTTGTTCCAACGCCAGTTCCGGTGTTTCGGTAACATAGGCGTTTAGATGGCGATTATCTTCAACAGTTTTGATGAAAGCTTGTGTCAGATCTGTCGCTGAAAATTCTTTGTTAGCAAGACCTTCTTTGGCCTCTGTTAAGGTTAATTCAGTTAATTTTGTCATTTTTAAACCCTATTCAACAACTTTTGGAACAGCAAACATGCCATGGGCCTTTTCAGGGGCGTTGGCAAGGATCTCTGTGACAATATTTCCGTCACTCACGATGTCTTGTCGTTCAGGAAGATCTTGATCCAGTTGGTCAGTAAACGCTGCTACATTATCCGTATTGACTTGCTGGAGCTGATCAATCCAAGTCAAAATTCCGTTAATTTCTTCTTTCATGGCGTCTAGCTCGTTATCCTCTAATCGGATCCGAGCCAGCTTTGCGACTTTCGCAACGTTTTCTTTGGTTAATGACATATCTTTCTCTTTTAAATACGTAACTATAGGATGCACCAAACGGGCGCATGATCAGATGCTTTCTCAAGGCCACGCGGATTACGGTCTACACCGGAACCTGATAACCGATCAACGGCTTGTGGAGACAAAAGAATCAAATCAATCCGCAGACCATCATCCTTTTGCCAAGCGCCGCTGCGGTAATCCCACCAGCTATACGGGCCCTTACCATGATGATGTATGCGAATAGCATCACTATACCCAAGATTGAGGATGGCTCGCAAGGATTTCCTCTCAGGCGTTGAACACAAAATTTGTTCATGCCAGCCTTTCTCATCATTAACATCATCATCAGTTGGGGCGATGTTATAATCCCCGCCAATGGCAAATGGTTCATCATATAACAATGTCGCTTTAAGATGTTCTTTGAGGTGTTTCATAAAAGTGAGTTTATAATCGTATTTTTCTGTCCCAACATTATTGCCATTAGGAACATACACCGAGGCGACCCGAACACCGTTTGTCACAGCCTCGATATAACGCGCTTGTTCATCCTCGGGAAATGTTGGGATGCCATTGATAACGTCTTCAATCGGGTGTTTTGAGAGTATGGCAACGCCATTATAGCTTTTTTGGCCATAGCGAGCGATATTGTAGCCACAATCCTCAATTGCCTCGAGCGGAAAGTCATGGTCTTGACATTTTGTTTCTTGAAGCAAGACAACATCAGGTTGGTTAGCGCGAAGCCAATCCGTGATGTTTTCTAGACGTGCACGGATAGAGTTTACATTCCAAGTAACAATTTTCATGATAATCGATTAATTTCTTGTGTTGGCTGTATCAGGAACAGGAGCCTGTCTCTGGCCACCGATACTATTTATATTAACGGGATAAAATGTTCCTAGATTTTTGAAGTCAAGCTGCAGAACAATTCTTTTATCCGGTTGAAGGTCTCTGTCACGGAATCCTGTTTTTATAAAAGACAATGATGTCTTTAAACATTCATTTTCATGGCGGATTGATATGGTTTGATTTAAGACATGCACATTATTATTGTGTCGAACCATATTTCGCATTTCACCATAGGCAACTGAGAATCCTTTGTATCGACCGGATGAAATGTTCCACGCAAGCTGAGAAACGCGTTGATTGTTGATGGTAAATTTCTTGTTATACAAAACATGGCTTAGAGTACCAATCGCCCAAGGAGAATTTATACTTGCTGATGATTCGGCGATTTCAACAGAAAAGTTTTTGCGATTATGGAGTGCCCTAGACCGCAGATCTAACCAGCTAAACGGAACGACTTGCAATCCTGTGACGAAATTAGATGCTCGTGTATCTTCGCCCGAGTTTATCGGTAAAACTTGTTTGCGATCTAAACGGATGCTTTGCCCAAAGAAGAGATTAAACCTGCGAGAGCCGCTAAAGAGTTGGCGTGAGTTTAACCCATAGACATAACGGTGACCTGAGTCAATTCGATCAATACCGTACATGCGGTTTGGCAAGAATAGGTTCGTTGTATCAATGGTGACAAGGGGGGTATCTTCATTTGGTATTTCAATAGCGTTTCCACCAATGGACGAAGTGGTAATCATCGAGGCTGGTTCTAAGATCCAGTGCATCGTGCGTGACGCATTCAGGAACGGATATCGCCAAGTTAATGAGGCTTGTGGGAAGTAACGAGCTTCGTATCGATCTTTAGATCGAGCGGTTATTGTGGGTTTGTATCCCGATGTATGATAAACATCACCCCGAATATACCCGCGTAAAGTCCACATATCACCCCATGGAGAGATGTAGGGGATCTGCCCCCCAAATCCCAATGAAGATCTGGCCATTTTTTCGGCAACTTGCCCTGTGATTGCCCGATCACGGAAAAGATGAAGAAAGTTGAAGTCACCCATAAATGTTTGACCATAAAAACCGGGCAAACTTTCATACGAATATTGGATTATAGGCAAAACAACAGGTACTGTTTTCTGGCGTTCTGCTTGGAAAACGTAGCTTTTAATAACGCCATAACTATCGGGTTTAAATCGTTCGAGTGCGGCCATGGATGTCAGTGATGTGCTGGCGGCAAAGGGATCCGTTGAATGACGCGGCAAGACAGGGAATCGTTTTAAGTAGGTTAAATCACTCGCGCGTTGGATATTTAACGTTAGTAAGATGTCAGGCGTTGTCTCGTAGCGTGACGATAAAAAGTAATGCCAACGGTGACGGGCGGCTCTGCCATAATTGTTGGGGTTAGAGTTAGGGGCACTGGTTCGTGATGTATGATGTGCATAACTCCCGTGCATTGTATATTCACCATCATTGAATCTGTATCGATGTTCTACGGCAGGGATAACACCTTGTTTACCGGTAAATGTCGGATAAAACGTGAAATCATGGTTTTGACCGCTCGCCCAATAATAGGGTGTGGTAATGCTCATGCCTAAATCGCGACCATGTGAATAGATAGGCATAAGAAAACCGGATTTCCTTTTTACAGCAGGGTCAGGATGAGAAAAATAAGGCATGTAAAATATAGGCCATCCCCACATTTCTAGCCAAGCATGGTGATATTCAACAAGTTCGCGTTCTTGATCATGGATAACTTTATCTGATTTTATTTGCCATGTTGGTGCTGTTTCAGGGTGTGTCTTACATACCGTACAAGGTGAGTAAACACCTTGCCATAGGATAGTTTTACGGGCGTTATAGCGTTTTCCTTTATTACCGGCTAATCTTGAATCATCTGTCATCAGGACTTTAATCTGGTCAACGAACCCGTCAGCCATCTTATTTTTTAAAATGACTTTGTTGGTAAATATAAAATTCCCTTCTTTATCGCGCAACCACACATGCCCTGCGGCTGTAACTTCGTCAGCGATTTGGTTATAAGAAACTTCATCTGCATACAATAATTGATCATTTTGTGCGATCTGAACGTGTCCCAAAGCCCTGACGGTTTGGGTCGTCTCATCATAATGAATGACGTCACTCTGTAAAAAGGACGGTGTTTCGTTTTTTTTTGTTTTGTCTTTTGATGGAAAAGAGGCAACTGCCGTGCTTACGACAATGGATGTTATCAATAACGATGTTTTAAGTAGCGACATAGAATGTTAGTAAAAAATTAAGACGTCTTGTTACTACTGTAACCCTAGCTTTCCTCTAAGTGCAATATCAATGTTGCGCTTAATAACATAACTGTAACAGCTGGTGCCCACACGGCTAAAAGAACGGGGAGGCGTCGAGCTAAGCCCAAAGCATAGACAAGATCGCTGAAAAAATAAAGAACAAGGCCGCTTGCAATGGCTAAAACAGTTAATAATGTTGCATAACCGTGTCGTGGTGGACGGATAGTAAACGCTGCTGCCAGAAAAATTAATGAAATCATAAAGCCGATTTTGCCCATAAAACTATGCCAGTACATTTTATAAGGCAAACTTGACAGACCAGATCTTTCCAGAACATCAATATAATCAGGTAAAGCCCAGAAAGAAATAAATTTCGGCTCAAGGTTACTATTGATTATTTTAGAAAACGTTAGGTCAGTCTTAAATGTGAGTTTATCTTTTTTAATGCGTTCTGATTTATTGGGAACAACAGTGACCCCGACTAATTCCCATGATTTATTTTTTATCGTGGCTGACTTTGCATCAACACGTTCAATAAAGTTGTAGTTGGTATCGAAATTTTCAAAACTAACATCTTCGAAAACTTTTGTCTCTGGGTTAACTCGTCCCGCACTAATAATACTTCGGCGGTTCTTGTCATTTTCACGAATCCATAACCCGTCTTCAAAGACGGTTATTGCGACATCGCGTCCTGAAAATATTCTTTTTTCGATCTCTTCTTGTTTATAACTAAAAACCGAGGCAATTGGATTTATAATCGCAATATTAAAGAAGCCAAGTGCTAGTACCGCAACAGAAAGGCCTGTGGCAATTTGCCAAACAGAGACACCAAAACCCCGAGCAACAATGACCTCTTGGGTGCGATTGAGTCGAGATAAGCTAACAATCGCAGCAACCAGGACAATAAACGGCAGAAGTGTTTGAATGTGGTTTGGTATCTTGAGAATAACCATATGAATAATTTCGGAAAAGCTAACGCGAGAGCTTGTGACTGTTCTTCTGCTAAATTCAGCGATATCAATTAAAACCATCACAAATGTGACAATCGCACTGATGGATGCAACCCAGATGGCAAAGAGCTTAGAAAAATACAGATTTAATGTTGATTTACAATAGCTAAGCATTTTCTTGTTTCTTTCTGAATAAACGGGAAACAAACTCAGGTTTCATAAGCCACACAATGCTAATGATACAGACGCTAAAACTGAGAATATAACTTAGGATAATGGCGTATGGATTTTTTGTTAGGCTATTTAGGATACCAATAACGCCTAATTCAAGAGCAAGGGATGCGCCCACCGCAAATGAATTCCGTTTCCAGCGACCGCGGCGTTGATGGAACCCGCCAAGCATGACCGCGCATGAAAACAGAACAAAGATCATGACAAAAAATGGGTTGAGGATACGTTTATGCGCTTCGACAATCATTTTAATTCTAGAGCCTGAATTAACATCTTGAGGCGGGTTTAATAAATCTTTAAAGCTAAGGGTTGTGTGCAATTTAACTTTTGCATTGATGTTTTTATAAAAGTCGAGATCGTATTTAAATTCATTAAAATAGGCAATGTTATAGCTTGGTTGACTGGGGTCTCCGGATTGTCTATTCCCGTTAAAAAGATAGAGTGTGTTTTTTTCACCTTCTTGGATCAAGAAACCATGTTGGGCATAAACAGTCACGGCAGGCTTACCATTTTTTGAGCGTTCATGAATATAAACGCCTTCGAGTTGGCTTGAATCTGTGTGGGAACCGATATAAATTACCGTGTCTTTAATTCGATTGAAAATACCGTCTCTTAAAAGACCGGATGAAAATTCGCGAGATATTTCTCCGCGCACATTATAAAACTTTTCATTTGATTTTGGTCCCCAGTAATTATTGAGACCGGCGCAAAAAGCAGTCATTAATGCAGCCCAACAAATAAAGGGAGATGCAATCTGAATATTACTGAGTCCAATGGACTTATAGACAATAAGTTCATTTTCAGACATGAGTTTGTAGAGCGTATAGACTGTTGCTAATAGGGTGCAAACAGGTAGAACAATAGATGTTAAATTTGGTAAGAGCAACCAGATCATCGACAGGTATCGTGTCATTGAAACATCTTTTTCGATAATAACTTCGATAAAACGGAGTGATTGAGTAAGCCATGCTCCAAAAACCAAGACAATCGTTAAGATGATCGTGGTAATTGCAACGTGTAAGAACGTATGTCTAGAGATAATTCTGGTCATTTAAAGGCTAAGTAAAATTATGGATAGTTGCGATATTTATAGACATTACCTCAAAGTTACACTATTTTAGCATTAAAATACAAATCTTTAATCAGATCCAAACCAAAGGTGTATAAATGACTAAGTTTTCTCGACTGTTTGCTGTTGCAAGTCTTTGTTTATCAATATCTTCTGTTGCAAGTGCCACATCAAAAATTTTGTTGGTTGTAAACAAAGATCCGATAACGGAGCATGATCTCGATCAACGCGTCAAACTTATGATTTTTTCATCAGGCGGCCAAATGAAGATTGGCGAAGCACAGAAAGCTGAAATTCTAAGGTCAATTGTTCAAGAGAAACTTCAGACCCAAGCTGCAAAGATTCGTAAGATTGATGTTAGCGCAAAAGAAGTTGACGATGTCCTGAAAGATATGGCAAAAGACAACAACATGTCCTATGACCAATTAGTTGGTTTATTAAAGTCAAATGGGATTGATAAAGAAACGATGGTTTCGCGTATTCGGGCTCAGATTTCATGGGCGCGTTATATTCGTCAACAGTATGCTCCTGTCGTTTATGTTTCAGAAGCCGAAGCTGAAAAACAATTAGCAAAGCTGTCTTTAGACCAAACAACAAAGCAGTATAACCTGGGCGAAATTGTTGTGTTGGGCGATGATGCGCAAGCCCTAGCATCGATAAAGTCCATTCTTGCAGATCTAAAATCAGGGGCAAAGTTTGAAGCCTTAGCTCATCAATTGTCTAAAAGTGCCTCTGCTGCAAAAGACGGTGATTTAGGGTGGTTGGCAGAAACATCCTTGGATGCACCCGTACTTGAAAAAATTAAAGGTGTTGGGCTTGGGCAAATTTCAGACCCAATCAAAGTTCCTGGCGGTTATAAAATTGTCAAAGTAAAAGATTTGCGTCATGCAGGTAAGATTTCAAAGGATGATATTGAAATCAGTTTTACACAAGCAGTTTTTCCGATTACACCTCAGTCATCACCTGAGGAAATTGAGGCTTTAGCGCCGTCGATTCAGCGTGTTATGGGGGCGAAAAACAAGAATGAGTTTACAACACTTGCCAGTTCTTATAATGCAGATGTTCAAGATACCCCCCATGTTCGTATGGCGCAGATGCCTGAGCAGCTCCGTAACCTACTCAAAAGTGTGAGTGCCGGTAAGTGTACTCAACCGGTTATGACCCCGAATGGCCTTATCGTTACCTTTGTTTGTGATAAGCGTCAGCCTCAGCCCGTTGTTCATACAAAAGATGATGTTATGAATAATTTAGAACAGGAACGATTTGGACGCCAAGCTGCTCGTGAAATCCAAAAACTGATGGGAAGTGCTCATATTGATGCGAAAGATGAATCTGCTAAACGGATGCTTAAGCTTTAATGCTTGACGGCCTGCCATCCCTAAAAGAAACAGTCGATCAGTTTGGTCTTGCTGCTAAAAAATCTTTGGGACAAAACTTTTTATTGAATATGGATACGGTTCGCAAGGTTGCGCGTATGGCGGGTAAGCTTGGGGATTGTGCCGTTGTCGAAATTGGCCCAGGACCAGGCGGCTTAACGCGGGCACTGCTCGAAGCAGGCGCTAAACGCGTTATATCGATTGAACATGATCCTCGGTGTATTGAGGCTTTACAGCCGCTTATTATCAAGGCAGAAGGGCGACTTCGCGTTGTCCATGCGGATGCGTTGACCGTTCGGCCTCAGGATTTATGTCCGGACGAACCGCTTAAGATTGTAGCTAACTTACCTTATAATGTTGGGACACAGCTTTTGGTTAATTGGTTGCATGACCTAGACAATATACAATCGATGACACTTATGTTCCAAAAAGAAGTCGCTTTGCGTATTATCGCAAAGCCAAGAACGGCTGATTATGGTCGTTTGACGATTCTTTCACAATACTTGGCGAATGTTCAAAAGATGTTTGACTTGCCGCCCGGGGCTTTTTCTCCGCCACCCAAAGTGACTTCGTCTATCGTTAATCTCATTCCAAAACCTGATGTTGATTTGTCTATCTTGCCTGCTTTGGAAAAAATCACCCATGCTGCTTTTGGTCAGCGCCGTAAAATGATTCGATCTTCTCTCGGTTCGCTTTTTGCTGTGGATGATTTAGCTTTTCTGGGAATAAAAGAAACAGCGCGTGCGGAAGAGTTGCTGCTAGAACAATTTATTAAACTTGCTCGCAATTTTAAATAAACTCCCCCTTATCTTAACCAATCTTTAAAAGATTAATGTTAACCTATTGGTCAGGGTAGTTCTGTTTTGGGTGCAGGTGATGAAGGTATTCTTGGTTTTGTTAAGCCTAGTCTATGCAGAAAATGGATCATTGAGTGTTCTTACTCAGTCGACAAGTACAGAGGCTATGCCGCGCTCTCAATCGGCAGAAAATTTTGATAAAAATCTAGAGACGCAAAGACGTAGGACAATTGACTATTTAAATAATCAATTTAATACACAGATGGGACGAACTTTACTTCCTCAAATCATTCAGGGTACTCCATACCTAAATGACCATCAAAAACAAGAAATCGTCAATACGATTGATTACATCCAGACGTCAAGATCCATTCAACAATCTAATGTTGATGCTTTGGTTAGTCTTTTGGCGCTTGTGTCAAATAGAATCCAAGATCTTATCAAATCAAGTAAGATTTTAGGAGAGGAATATAAATTCCTTCAGCATCTGAAAGAAACATTGATGTTACTCTTGCGGGATGTTCAGGAAAGTGGGGTTAAGGCTAATCCTACCTATTCAATTTTTGCGGGTGATTTGATCGTTAGTCCGATAAATAAGCAAATTCTTGATTCTTTGAATCAGAGACTTCAGCAGATTAAAATGGGAAATAATGTTGATCAAAACAAAGAAGCAATTGCGACATCAGCGTTTCAGGCTAATCGCGTTATTACAAATTCATTGAATGAAATTGTTCGCGAATTAAAGCTTATGTTTGGGACTAGAGGATTGAGAAATTCTTTGCAGAAACTACCCTATTATAAACAATCAAAAGAAAAGCTTGGTTGGATATATGATATGTTGAACACTCCTAAAACGGATAAAACTGAAACGCCTCGTGATTATGGGACAAAGCCATTTGTTTATACTTTGGATGAGTTAAGAGTCGCTTTGGAATCTTATAACCCTGTGCAGCAAAAAAGTTGGTTGAAACGTGAAGTCTTTAAGCTGGGGGCACGATTGCCAAGGTTTGACGAGATTCAGACGCATCGAAATAAAATCCTAGGTCTTATTACGGTTATTAAACTTAGTGTTGCTAAAGTTATGGCATTGAATGAGATAAAGGGCTATAACACTTATTTCACCGAAGAATATGAAAAACTCAAAACCCACAATCAAATGTTGTCTGACCAATACGCAAAAGTTCCTCGTGGTGGTCTTTTGCCAGCTACCCAAGGTCGTAACGTTATTTTTGATCGGAATAAAAATGAGATTTGGATTCTTTCTCTTGATGGTGGTGGTATCCGAGGAATCATTGGTGCAACAATTTTGGATGAAATCTCTAAAAAAACAGGAAAACATCCTGCTGAGATTTTTGATCTTTTTGCGGGGACATCGACAGGGGGGATTATGGCGATTGGTCTAACGGTGCCTCAGGATCCGAATAGTCATATTCCAAGGAATAGTACTAACACCTTACTGTCTCTCTATACAACGCAAGGTACCAGAATCTTCCCACCCTATGCTAAAAGTTCAGCGTTTATGAAATATGTGAATCAACTGAGGGGATTTGCATATAAAGCGGATAGTCTTGAGGGAATTTTTAAGCAATATTTTGGGGAATATAAGCTCAGCCATACGGTAAAACCTGTTTTGGTGACAAGCGTTAGTTTTAGTGAGGGGAAATCCGTTACATTTTCATCCCGAGATGGTTTGGATCCTCGGCGCGATTTGCCTGCGTGGCTTGCGGCAAGGGCGACAAGTGCTGCACCGTCCTATTTTCCGCCAGTTTCTTTTCGGTATGACGGAAAGCAAGGGGTTTTTGTCGATGGTGGCATTACCAATAATGATCCGGTTTATGAAGCATTAATCGAAGCTCGGAAAATCTATCCAAATGCTAAGAAAATCAATATCCTCTCTATTGGAACAGGAGAGGAACTTTATAAGTATAATCCTGACACTGTTGCTACAGGTCTGGGGGGATTAGGAATGTCATTTTTAATTAGCCTGCGTGATGGAGAAATCAGGGCACGTAAGAACATGCGACGTTATGCTCGGGAATTAGAAGCGCAAGGTGTTCATGTTAATTATGTGCGCCTCAACCCTAAACTCAGCGAAGCAATCGAACTTGATAAGGTTGATAAGGAAAATGTTAATAAATTAAGTGCATTAGGGCGTCAAGTTGTGACTGCGACAACATTTGTGCCCGAGGTTGCCGGTAGCCTAGGCGGTGATATGAATGTGGCCCAGACCCGAAACCAATTTCCGATCTGGAACTTTCCTGAGTTAGTTTATGCTTTATGTTCTTACACTCAATGCTCTAAGTTGGACGAGCTTAAAGGGAAAATCACATTGCCCGGTTTTAACGCCACAGATCACTAATCCATGGGCATGCCCGCACAAACTTCCGCCAACTTCCATGAAATCCACCGGCCAAAGCTTCTGGAATTTCAGGGCGACCGTGGAAAACCACAATCCGGGTTTGGGTATCGGGTCTGCTCGGTTTCATGAAATATTTTAAGATTCCTTTAGGCATTAGGTGTCGTTTGAAACTGCGGCACCATTCATCTGGCCAATAGACAATATCGCCGATTTTTTTTGAAAGGTACATTTGTTCATTATCATAGGACGATAAAACCTTGTTCATATTCTCATTATAATGGTCAAGTACATCTGTATGCTTGCCGACTGTAAAGCAATAAACAGATGAATTTCCGATCCCTTGGCCTTTTTGCGTCCAGTTTTCAATGATGCAGAATTTGTCTGAATGGCTAAAGAAATCGTTCAAGGATCCTGTGATCAAGACATCAACATCCAGAAAGAGAGTTTTCCCTTTTAGGCTGCCGAGTTCTTTGGAAAACATACCTAGTTTTCGCCAAGGAGATACATCATACTTTGGCGGTACATTGATAACGGGCAAGGGGAAGGTTTCAATGTCATTATCCAGTCCTGTAGGATCATCTGTAAAACAGACAAAACGATAGGGCAGGGTCAGATTGCGTTTTACCATTGATGCAAGATTGTTGACGTAAAGGGCTGGATATTTTGTTCCCCATTTCATACAAACGACGTTAACGACTTCGGACATTATTATGGTTCCTTATTATTCACCTCATCCCTTGTGTGGAAGCGGTGGTAAAATCAACTAGAACGACTATAACATCATATAGAATATGGTGGTGAATAAAAATATTTTTTCGCTTATCGACAAGGGGGCGTGTATGTTACAATTAGGTAAACAGTTTTAGTAAAGAGGGTAAAGTTATGAGTTTACAACAGGTTAGCGATTCAGATTTTCAAGCTGAAGTTTTGGGTGCGGATGTTCCTGTATTGGTTGATTTCTGGGCTGAATGGTGTGGTCCATGCAAAATGATTGCGCCAATTCTCGAGGAAGTTGCAGTTGAAATGGGTGATAAAGTAAAAATCGTCAAGATGAATATTGATCAAAACCCTAGTACACCTGCATCTCTTGGTGTTCGCAGTATCCCAACGCTGACTTTGTTCAAAGGTGGGCAAGCTGTTTCTACAAAGGTTGGGGTTCAGCCAAAAGGTAAACTCGTCGAATGGCTTGAGAGTGCATAATACAAAATCTTAGTAATAGTCTTGCGGCGAATTATACAGGTTTTCGGTTTGTGTGCATAGCTAATACACTAAAATTCAGCCGTATTACTTATTTCTGGGACTTACGCTTAAATTTATTTTTTTCAAAAAGGGGAGGAAAGTGCCCCTTTTTTTATGAAAATAATAATTGTCATACTTTAAATCTATCGTTTGTGCCTAAATATTGCGCACGTATAAAATTTGTAGTATAGTTAATATCAATTATTGAAAATAAGTAATATAGATGGATTCAAAGATAAGGCTGCGCAACCCTACATTGAGTGCGCTTATAAAGCTGATGATCCGCTGAATTCGCTCTAGGACTTAATTAGTATAACTCCTAATTTTTTAAAGACGACTTTTATGACAATCAAGATTGACACTATTGAATTAGAGATGCCTGTAATACTGGCGCCCATGTCAGGCGTAACAGATATGCCATTCCGTCGTTTAGTAAAACGGATGGGAGCGGGGCTTGTGATTTCTGAGATGATTGCAAGTCAAGCTATGGTTCGTCAGGTGCGTCAAACTATGAAGATGATTGAAAAATCTCCTGAGGAATTGCCGATGGCTGTGCAATTGGCCGGGTGTGAGCCTTCTGTCATGGCTGAGGCAGCTAAACTCAATGCCGATCTGGGGGCGCAAATTATCGATATTAATATGGGCTGTCCTGTTAAAAAAATCGTTAACGGTCATGCCGGGTCATCTTTGATGCGGGATGAAGTTCTTGCTGGTAAAATTATTGAGGCGACTGTAAAAGCGGTTAGTGTTCCTGTTACCTTAAAAATGCGTACCGGTTGGGATGACAGTAATAGAAACGCTCCAAATCTGGCACGTATTGCCGAAGATTGTGGGGTTAAAATGATCACCGTCCATGGTCGAACTCGTTGTCAATTATATAACGGCCGTGCAGATTGGGGCTTTATCCGCAATGTTAAAAATGCGGTAAAACTCCCTGTTATTGGTAACGGGGATGTTGTTAGTATTGCTGATGCTATATCATTGCTTGAACAAAGTGGTGCGGATGGTGTTATGGTCGGTAGGGGTGCTTATGGTCGTCCTTGGTTTATTAATCAGATTGGCCATTACCTAAAAACAGGTCAGCATCTTCCTGATCCTGAACTTTCGGTGCAGCATGCGACTGTTAAGCAACATCTTGATGATATTTTGTCCCATTATGGTATTTCTACGGGAATCAAGATTGCTCGTAAACATGTGGGATGGTACAGTAAGGGACTAACAAACTCGACCGATTACCGAGTTGAAGTAAATAAAACCGAAGATCCCAAAGCAATGCATAATTTGATTGATGAATTTTATAAGCAACAGGTGTCTGCTCATGCCGTCTAAAATAAAGGCCACACTCCCAAATCAAGGTGGATTATCTTATATCGTTGAAGAGTTTATTGACGCATATTTTTCAGCGCTTGAGGGTGCATTGCCGGCATCAGGATTGTATGATCGCGTTATCCAAGAGGTTGAACGCCCTCTTTTAAAAGCGACCCTTCAATCAGTTCGTGGGAATCAAAAGAAAGCTGCCGAGATTCTGGGGATTAACCGTAATACATTGCGGAAAAGATTAACAGAGTTGCAAATCGACCCGGCTCTGATGCATGATTAAACCATGACAGAAACGGGATATTTTCAACGAATAACAAGCTGGATGGAAAAGGCTATTCAACGGGATATCCTTATGCGTCGCGCTGGGTTAATCCTGAGTATTGCTGCTATTCTGTCTGGTGTGGCGACGTATGTTGTCTTGACGGGAACTGATGATTTTGCAGATAAATCTAGTCGTGTTCTGCCCTTGATCTATCTTGATGTCACTCTTATGTTGATGCTCTCTGTTGTGATTGCTAAGCGATTGCTTGAAATCTGGGCTGAGCGGCGCAAGGGGACTGCCGGGTCTAAACTTCATGTGCAAATTGCCGCTTTATTTGCCTTTGTTGCTATTACGCCCGGTATATTTGTGACAGTATTTTCTGCTTTATTTTTCAATGTAGGGTTAAAGGCGTGGTTCAGTGAGCCGGTGCGTTTGGCATTAAGTGAAGCGAAATTCGTTGCGAATGCCTATTTGTATGAACGGGCTAAGGGGATCGAAGAGGATGCTGTTGCCTTAATTAATGAGTTAGGGCCAACAATTCAAGCCAGGTCAAGATTTCCGGAACAATTGTCTGAGTCATTAACAAGGTTGACGCGTGAGCGAGGCGTGGATGAAGCGCTTATTTTAGATGAAGAGGGGAATGTTGTTGGTCGAGCTTTTCTAACGTTTGCTCTTGAGTTTGAAAAAGCCCTTATTGATGCGTTTCAGCGAGCAAAAAATGGTGAAATGGTTGTTTTATCAAGTGATAAAGACGATCGTGTTCGAGCCTTAACGCGGTTGGATCCTGCAGGGAGCTTTTTCCTTTATATTGGTAAGGTTATTGATCCTGATGTGTTGAGGCATGTTAAGCAAACAGATAGTGCTATCTCTGAATATGAGAGGTTAGATGCTCAACGATCCGGCCTACAAATTACGTTTATTTTATTTTTCTCATTGGTCGCATTTCTTTTGCTTTTGGCTGCTGTTTGGGCGGGCTTGACCGTTGCTAATTTGTTTGTCCGGCCGATTAGTCGTTTAATCACGGCCTCTGATGCTGTGAGTCAAGGTAATCTTGAAGTTCAAGTCGAAGCGCAAGGTTCTATTAATAATGAGTTGGGGGTTTTGGCTGAAGCTTTTAATCGAATGACCGTACAATTAAAAAACCAGCGTCAAGAGTTGATTAATGCAAGCCTGCAGATTGATCAACGACGTCAGTTTATGGAGGCCGTTTTATCACGTATCTCGGCGGGGGTTATTAGTACAGATTCGGGTGGCGTGATTAGTTTGATCAATAGGCGAGCCCGTGAACTTTTGGATATCCGTGATGAAGGTCTGGTTATGAAATTGGCTGACGTCTTACCTGAAGTTAAACCGTTGCTTGTTGACTTAACGGCTTCGGCAGACGGTGTTGTTGTTTCCCAAGTTTCCATCATGCGTCGTGGTGTCCCTCGGATATTGCAAGTTGTTCTTGTCGCAGATCATTCCGGGCGTAAAAAATCAGGTGTTATTTTAACTTTTGATGATGTGACACCGCTGATGTCTGCTCAACGCAAAGCCGCTTGGTCTGATGTGGCACGAAAGATTGCTCATGAAATCAAAAACCCATTGACACCGATTCAGTTGTCTGCCGAACGGCTAAAGCGAAAATATCTTAAAGAAATACAGACAGATCCTGAGGTGTTTCAGACTTGTGTTGATACAATTGTCCGTCAAGTTGGTCAAATTGGGCGTCTCGTTAATGAGTTTTCATCATTTGCTCGGATGCCGGAACCGATCCTTGTTAAGGATAATTTGGTCAATATTGCTAAGAATGCTTTAGATTTACAGATTCAGGCTCATACTCATATTGAATTTGACTTGAGTGTTGACTCTAATAACATTTGGGTTAATTGTGATGCTGCTCAGATTACTCAGGTGCTGACAAATCTTTTGCAGAATGCTATAAATGCTGTATCCTTGGATGAAATTGCTGGAAAAGCCAAACCGGATAGGCCAATAATAAAAATATCTTTGCGTTTGGCGGATAATAAATGTGTTGTGAGTGTAGAGGACAATGGTCCTGGACTGCCTGTTAACGGTCGTGAACGGCTGACAGAGCCGTATTATACGACTCATTCAAAAGGGACTGGTCTTGGGCTGGCAATTGTTGCTAAAATTATAGAAGATCACCGGGGACGATTAGAACTTGGTGACAGTCCCTTGGGTGGGGCACGCGTGCTTTTTGAAATACCGATAGTAACCAAATAATCGAGTGGTTTTATGACACAAGACATTTTGATCGTAGATGATGAAGCTGATATTCGTGAATTAGTCTCTGGCATTCTAAGTGACGAGGGGTATGGTACTCGTGTTGCTCGGGATGGGGTAGAGGCTTTGGCTGCGATAAAGTTTCGCCAACCCAATTTAGTCGTCTTAGATGTGTGGCTGGGTGATGGTGAGCGGGATGGTATCCGTATTCTTGAGATGATAAAACGTGATCATCCTCATGTTCCTGTTGTTATGATGAGTGGCCATGGAACCATTGAAACGGCGGTCTCAGCTATAAAACGTGGGGCTTATGATTTCATTGAAAAACCGTTTGAATCTGATCGATTATTGGTGATTATCAGTCGTGCCCTTGAAGCGGCAAAACTTCGTCGGGAAAATGAGGAGTTAAAAGTAAAGGCAGATGGGACAGAGTTGATTGGCTCATCTGTTCAGATTTCCCATATCCGACAGACGATTGATAAGGTGGCATCGACAAATAGCCGTATTTTTATTGGCGGCCCGGCGGGATCCGGCAAAGAAGTGATTGCGCGTTTGATCCACCAAAATTCACGACGCTCAAACTTGCCTTTTGTCAGTGTTAATTGTTCAACAATGAATCCTGATTATATTGATGCGGAATTATTTGGTACCGAGATTATTGGCCATGATGAATCTCAGCCACGCAAAATTGGCTTGATTGAGCGTGCCCACGGTGGGACTTTATATATTAATGAAATTTGTGATTTGCCTCTGTCTGTACAGGCGAAATTAATCCGTGTCCTTCAAGAAGGGGGATTTTGTCGATTAGGGGATAATCAGAAAATTGAAATCGATGTGCGGATCATCGCATCAACATCAATGACTGTTGCTGAAGAAATTAAAGAAGGCCGATTCCGTCAGGACTTATATGATCGCCTTAGTGTTATTCCGATTCAAGTTCCGGCGTTGACAGAACGTCTTACGGACGTGCCTGACCTCGTCAATCATTTTATGACAAGGGCAAGTCGGGCGCATGGCCGTCCGGAGCGAATTATTTCAACTGAGGCAATGATTATGTTGCAATCATATCCATGGCCAGGGAACGTGCGTCAGTTAAAGAATACAATCGAGTGGGTTCTCTTAATGGCCGGGGGGGATAATCGTGAACCTGTAACCTGTGCCATGTTACCGCCTGAAATTCGTTCTGATGTGAAATTGCCAAGTGTTGGAAATACCTCAATCGTTGTTATGCCATTGCGTGAAGCCCGAGAAGCTTTTGAGCGTGAATATTTATTGGCCCAGGTTAATCGGTTTGGCGGAAATATCTCCAAAACCGCTCGTTTTATCGGTATGGAGCGTTCAGCTTTACATCGTAAACTTAGAGCTTTGGGTGTTAATGACGGTCGTGATGACGATGAATCGTCGGATAAGGAAGTACACAGCGCATGAAAGTAGTCATCCTAGGCGGAGGGCAGGTCGGCTTTAACATAGCACGATACCTGTCGGGTGAGGATAATGATATTACAATCGTTGATCAGTCAGCGGAATTGTTGCGTCGTTTGAGTGATTCTATTGATATACAACCAATTGTCGGTTACGCATCGCATCCTGATGTGCTTGAGAAAGCAGGCTTATACGAAGCTGATCTATTGATTGCAGTGACTGCTTCTGATGAAGTCAATATTGTTGCTTGTGAAGTTGCGAATTCCCTTTTTAAAGTCCCTAGAAAAATTGCTCGTATTCGAAATCAAAGCTATTTGGATCCTAATTTGCAATGGATGTTTGCGGCTCAACGGATCTCAATTGATCACATTATTTCACCTGAGAAAGAAATAGCCTTAAATATTGGGCGCAGTTTATCCGTTATGGGGGCTTTTGATGTTAAATCCCTCGAGGGGAATGTCAGTGCCATCGGCGTTCGCTGTGATCAACCGTCACCGATCCTAAATACCCCATTAAAGTTTCTGCCAACGTTATTGCCTAACCTTGACTTCATGGTTGCATGTGTTTACCGTGAAGGGCGGTTCTTTATTCCATCCGGCGATGATAAGCTGTTGCTTGACGATGAAGTTTA
Source organism: Candidatus Paracaedibacteraceae bacterium (assembly GCA_019636055.1). NCBI lineage: Bacteria > Pseudomonadati > Pseudomonadota > Alphaproteobacteria > Holosporales > Candidatus Paracaedibacteraceae > Candidatus Paracaedibacteraceae bacterium. The sequence goes on along the minus strand of JAHBYH010000001.1, from coordinate 152,239 downwards.
TTTTATCGCCCATCAAGATGTTATTCCTGTTGTTATGCAACAGTTCTACCATGATCCGGATTATACCCATACAACATTGATTGTTGGTGCAGGGAGTATTGGGCTTGCCTTAGCACAGGAAATGGAAGCATCATCTCATCTGAGTGATATTAAGATCATCGAAAGAAAGGCTCATCGCGCAGAAATCGTTGCAAGGCAGTTGCGTAAGACGGAAATTTTGTGTGGTGATGCCCTTGATAGTGAGATTCTTGCCGAAGTTAATATCAATGAAACAGACACGATTATTTGCGTTACTGAGGATGATAAAGTCAATATTTTGACAGCGCTTTTGGCCAAGAAAGAAGGGGCAAAACGAGCCTTAATTTTGTTGAATAATATGGACTATGCTCCACTTGTAACCTCTTTGGGAATTGATGCAGTGATTAGTCCTCATGCGATAACTGTTTCGTCAATTTTAAAGTATGTGCGTCAGGGGCAAATTCGTTCGGTTCATTCTTTAAAAGATGGTCAGATAGAGATTATAGAAGCTTTAGCAACCGAAACAACAAGTGTTGTTGGCTTGCCGATTGAGGATATTGTTATTCGGGGGCAAATTGATGTTGCGGGATTGTATCGCGGTAACCAGTTTTATATTCGTCCGACCAAAACATCTATTCGTGTGGGTGATCGCTTGATTTTAGTCGTGGCTGAACCGTCTGTTGCCAAAGTCGAACGGTTGTTTGCTACTCGTCCAGATTATTTGTAGTCAAATATTTCATAGACTACTCTTGTAAACGAAGCAATTTCCGCATTACGTTATTAATATCTATCCAACTGATACGATTTCAGGCTTCGTTGCAACCACTACGGCCGGTGCTGCTGTTGTGAATTCTTTGTCACATTTCAACTTTACATCTTGAAATAGATTCAGTTCTTTTTTGCTCAACCGTACAGCTGGTAGCTGTTTTATCGACAGCGGGTTGATTTTTTTTCCGTGGGAAATGACTTCATAATGTAAATGAGCACCGGTTGATCGTCCTGTGCTGCCTACTGAGCCAATATTTTGACGTTGACGAATCTTTTGGCCAGGTTTTACATTTATTTTACTAAGGTGGGCATAGGCTGTGGAGTATTGATTATTGTGTTTGATTTCTACGTAATTTCCATAGGCACCATTCCAGCAAGCCTTGACGACAACACCGTCACCGGCAGAGGAGACAGGTGTTCCTGTTGGGGCGCCAAAATCAACACCGGTGTGCATTTTTGAATATCCCAGAATAGGGTGGTTGCGCCGACCAAACTTGGAGGTAATACGCATGCGAGTTGGGTCTATTGGTGTTGCTAGCAGGGATTTGACAACGCTTTCGCCACGATCATTGTAGAAACCGGCTCCGCCATTTGTTTTGAAGGCATAAATCCGTTTCCATGTCCCTTGGGGGGCAAATGCTGCGTATTTGAGGTCGCCTGTACGGATGACATTGCCACTTTCATCTTCAAAAACTTCGAAGAGTATTTTGAATTCATCACCTGATTTGGGATCATGTTGCCAGTTAATATCGTAACTCAATGCGGAAATCGCTTCTTTCACGATAGTTGCCGGCACACCACGTTTTAAAGCGGCAGAATAAAAGCTTGAGTTGATCGTTCCTTCAACTTTACGCAGCGACCTGATCAGTTTGAGTTCGAATTTTTTGGCTAAAAACTGTTCGTTATCATATGTCAGTTCAATTGAATTGCCTGCAGAAGTTTTAAAATTCATTGCCTTTAGTTGTGCCGTGTTTTTATCATCTGCAGTCACAAACTGGACTGTGATCTGTTGTCCTTGTTTAATTGCACGTGGGTTGTAAACTTTCTTAAGTTCGTTGATTGCACGAGTGGCGTGTTTGCGGTCAAAACCAAGGCTTGTCAAGGCTGTGAGAAGTGTTTCATTTTTATTAATCGTTATTGTTTTCTCGATATCTTGAGCCACTTTTACGGCAATAGGCATTGCTGTTGCGACATTCGTGTTGCCACTAGATATAACTTGGTCTATCTGAATCTCAGGGATACTCAGGACAGTGCCGCTTTGTTCTACAAGAACGTTGTGAGTCGACTCTGTTATATAGCTGTGTATTGCAATAGATGACGCAAGGGCAAGGGTTGATATGCCTGCAAGATTTATTTTATTAAATTGCGTCAACTGTTCCTCCCAGAGAATAACAACCAAAAAATATTAACAAAGGATTAACTTTTTTAATGTGCCAGATTTAGAACCTCCGTGTCAAGAAGTGTGACAATAAAATTACAGTCAATGGCTTTTTCTGTGGACTTTTATGCCGATTTCTTAACTTGGTTGTAATGTGCTGTTGATACTTCAATCGGGCATGGCTTTGCAAAAAGGTAACCTTGTCCGCGCAGGACGCCCAAATTTTTTGCCTTTTCTAGCAAGTCTTTTGTTTCGATGCCTTCACAGACGACATCAACATTGATTTCTTGGGCTAGGCTGACAATCATACCTAAGATGAAATTCGAATTAGGGGTATCTGATTGGATCAATGTCGTATCAATCTTGATTTCATCGACTTCGAGTTCAGCCAGAGTTTTTAATGTGTTATAACCTGTTCCAAAATCGTCAAGCGATACTTTTATTTTTTGGCGTCTTAGGTAGCTTAGGGTGCCTGAAATTGAATTATAATTCTCTATTTTTTGAGTTTCTGTTAACTCGATAGTTAAATTTTCAGGGGGGAATTTGTATAATTTAACGATACCCATAAGGCGAATCGCAAAATCAAGGGTCAGACTTTTTACCGACACATTAATGGATAACTGAACCTTTTTGGAAATTTGTTTTAGGCATTCGTCTAGTAACCATAGGGTGACAGGGGTAATAATATTGTGTTCCTCTGCCACTTTAATCCATTGGTCTGCAGAGATTAGGCCATGTCTTGGGTGGTGCCAGCGGAGCAAAGCTTCGTAGCCGATAACATTATAGTTATTTAGTTCAACTTTAGGCTGTAAAAATACCTTAAGTTGATTGGTGATGAGAGCGGATCTTAAGTCTTTGGCGTTTATTTTAAATTGCATGATATATATATTTTTCTAAAACTTTCGATTTGCATTATAAAATGATTCTCTTTTAATTATCAACTGTAAAATTTATGACAGGTGCGGAAAATTATGCTAAAAATTTACGTAAAATGAGCTGCATTACCCCATTCCACATTTGTTGTTGATCAGGTATACTAGAATAGAATATTGTGTTGTATTTTTAGAAAAATGCTTATTGTATGGTTATAACATTAAAAAGAATTCTGCCTAATCTCTTGACCGCTTTGCGTTTGTTGGTCGTTCCATTTACATTGGTTGCGATTTTTCGTGGACAACTGACACTTGCTTTTTATTTATTCACCTTTGCTGCTGTATCGGACTATATTGATGGTTTTCTGGCAAGGTTATGGAACGTTGAATCTAAGTTTGGTCGTATCTTGGATCCGATTGCAGATAAAACATTGATGATTGGAAGCTATGTAACGTTGGCAATAACAGGGTATATCCCTCTTTTTCTGATGTATTTGATTGTAGCGCGGGATATTCTTATTCTGGCTGGCGGTTTGCTTGTTTATCTCTTTAACCTTCCTGTAAGGCTTTCCCCTTTTGTGCTGAGTAAAATTAACACATTTTTCCAATTGTTATTTGTCGGTCTTGTTTTATTCTTAGACATGGGTGTTTATCAAATGTTGACACCTGCTCTTTATCATCCAATGATGTGGGGACTGGTCTATATAACCGCAGCAACAACGGTGTTGTCTGGCATTGAGTATATTATCTATTTTGTTCGCAAAAACCTTAGAGAGGTTTTTAGGAGAGAAACATGAACAAATCAGTGGTATTTTGGGTTGCAGCCCTAGGTGCGCTTGTTGTCTATTATTTTTTTCACAGCTTAAGTGCCATTTTCTTTCCGTTTTTAGTTGGGGTAATCGGTGCTTACGCTTTGGATGGAACCGTCTCTAGGCTTGAACGAGTTAAAATCAATAGAAGTTTAGGAAGTGCATTTGTTGTTTTGACGGTTTTGTTGAGTTTTATTTTATTGCTGATGGTTTTTATTCCGTTTGTTCAACAGCAGATTGTTACCTTGGCTGTTAGGGCTCCTGCACTTGCTGACGGATGGTTGCAGAGTCTTAAACCATTATTGGAGGATATAAGCCATAAGGTTGGCGGGGCCACATCACCTGACGATTTAAAGCAAAAAATATCAGAACATGTTGGTGATATTTTTGGTTGGTCACTTAAGATTATCACGAATCTTTTGAGCAATGGTATGGCGTTGGCAAATATTATATCACTGGTTATTCTAACGCCGGTTATCATGTTCTATCTTTTGAAAGATTGGCCTCGTGTTGTCTCCAGTATTTATGAAATGATCCCCCATCGTTACCGAGATACAGTTCAGTTGTATGCCGGGCGTATTGATCGAACATTGTCGGATTATGCAAAGGGGCAGATTTTAGTTTGCCTAACATTAATGGTGCTGTATTCGTTCTCGCTGTGGATGATTGGTGTGAAGCAACCATTCTTTTTAGGGTTTATGACTGGATTTATGTCCGTCATTCCGTATGTTGGAACCGTTCTTGGATTGCTGGCCACATTGGCAAATGGTTTTGCCCATTTTGATGGTTGGAATCAAATCATTATGATTTTAGTCGTTTTTATTGGAGTTGGGGCTATCGAAGGAAACTTTATATCGCCTCGCTTGATTGGTGAGCGTGTTGGTTTGCACCCTGTTTGGATTATTTTTGCCTTGTTAGCCAGCGCGACATGGTTTGGCTTTGCAGGTGTTTTGGTTGCCTTGCCTGTGGCTGCTATTGTCGGTGTGATTATCCGAACAACAACGGAATGGTATAAAACGACCAAGTGTTATCTGGATTAAATGATGCAGTTGTCGATTTCTCTGCCCAATCAGATGCCTACTGACCAAGACAGTTTATTGCTGAGTTCATCTAATATGGATGTGTGGCAGTGGTTATCATCATGGCCAAATTGGCCTTTGCCTCAGGTTGTCGTTTGTGGAGACGAGGGGAGCGGTAAAACGCATATGGCTCGATCATTGTTGGGGATATACTTATCACCTGAAAATTATCGCCAATACGATCAATTAACCCTAGTGCAGTCCAAATCATTCCTGATCATTGATGACTATGATCGATTTGATGATGAATCTTGGTTGTTTCACTTGTTTAATTTGATTAAAGAGCATCATGGTCAGGCTGTTTATTTTGGCAAGCAAACCCCGTCAGGTCATTCTTTTAATCTCCCTGATTTGGCGTCTCGATTGCGAAGCTTACCCTGTCTTACGATCCAAGAACCGGATGATGATTTATTCCGTCAATTGTTGAAAAAAGAGCTATATAACAAAGGGATCATTTGTGGTGATGAAATCATGGAATATATTTACCGACGATTTGATCGATCTTATGAAACGATTCATAATTTAGTACAGCTAATTGACGATAATACGTTAAAACATCAACGCTCTTTATCTCTGCCATTTTTCAAGGAAATCTTAGGCGAAAATTAACATAACGTTAATGCTTTCCTTCTATCCTATTCTTAAGGATATATGGAGGGAAATATGCGTTCAGTTCAATTCTTGGTTGCTTTCTTATGTGCATCACAAGTCCAGGCTATTTGTTTAACGGACTGTCGCACGAATAAATGTGCTAGTCTTGATTACTATATGAAAAAATGTAATAACTGTAATCCCAAACTCGTGGGTACCAAATGTAAACAAAGTTTTTGTGCGAGTCATCCGGAGTTATGCTCTAATAATCAACCGCTAAAGAATTTAACAACAGCTGTGCCTGATGTTAGACCTGATGCTAATCGACAGGATCGTCAACATGCTATTTGCTATGCTCCCTTATTTAGAGAATGGAAATTCGAGGGGAATGATAATAGAACAATTACCCCAGAAAATCTAAATACGCTAACTATAATCTTTTTTGAACAAACAGGGGGGCATGCCCAAGCAAGAAACATTGGCTCTGTTCGCAATGTTCTGGCAAGTTATTTTGCGGAGATGTATCCGGAATTGAGAACAATGAAACCAGAAGAAGCATCCCAACAAGTCAGTTTGATGATTCGTATGAAGTTTGGCAAACCCCTCGAGCAATTAAATAATCTGGATTTTCATAACATAATCGAAGAGGTCCGTCAGGAAGTCTTTAAGAAAAAGGGTATTCCTACAGAAAAGGTTTTTGAGAAATATCAGAATAGAAAATACCCCATCACAATTGCTCGGATGGGGTGTTCCTCTGAAAAACTATTTAGACCAATTCGCTAATTTGTTTTGAGTTCCTGCATCCGTTGCGGTAATACATCGGCATACAGATCTACGGGCAGTAATCCGAAAGAAAGAATTGCATCATGGAAGGCTTGAAGCGTGAATTCATCGCCCATTTCAGTTTGTAGTTTGTTCCTTAATTCCATGATCTTAATGGCGCCATAGCGATAGGATGTTGCTTGTCCCGGAATCATAAAACTATAACGATTGGCTTCTGATTTTGCCATGCCTGCGTGTCCAACTTTTTCGGTGACAAATTTGACAACGTTATCATAGCCGATTTGTTGAGTATTGAGTTGCGGATCTAAGAACATGCGAGCAATGCGGAGTAATTGATCTTTTAAGGCAGAGAGTTGTGATTCCTTGCTCATGTACGGTGTCATGAGATATTCAACGTAGTGCGCCCAGCCTTCAGCATTGGCTGAATTACTAGCAATAACTGTTTCAATTAAATTCATTTTTCCTTGAAGATAGAGTTCTACCATCCGTGAAAATTGCAGATCGTGGCCTGGCCGTCCTTCATGAACGATCAGAGGATCTGCTGTAAGGGGGCTAGAGTTATTAACCAGATCACACAAAACAAACTCAGGCCAAATATTGCCTGTGTTTCCTATGAAGTTTGGCGTATTGACATGGGGGACAGGGAAACTTGCCTCTTCAGCATCTGTTCCCGGACGGACGCGAATTGGTCTGTTAGGCAGAGTCATAAGGTTATCACGTTTAATGAACTCTTCCATTTTTGCTTGGGCATCACGATATCGTTGCATTACAACATCTTTGTCGGTTGATCCGCTTTCCTTTTCTAGTTTTTCAATTAACTGTGCTGGATCGGTTATATCAAGGCCATGCTCACGGGCAACTTCTACAGCTAGGTCTTGATACCGTTTGTAATAAATATCCCAGTCTTGTTCCGCGCGCTCAATCAGTTGTTCCGGAGTATCAAATACACCATAGAGTCTGAGGTATGTAAGGTATATATCACGCGGTAGCTGGCTTTCTTGCGGGGCATGTGGCGTGATGTGGATTGCAATAAACTCTTGGTATTGCTTAATTTGTTGGGCAAATCGTGCGATAATTTCTTCGTGACCTTCGCCGATAAGGGATGGCAATTCCTTTAGGATCGCATCAATTTTTTCTTGCCCCACAATATCATTAATCTGGCGAATTGATGGGTAAAGAATATCTCCGGACTGGCTGTATAACGCAATTAATCGGGTAAGTTCATCGATTGCCCCTTGGATAAAACCGGGGGTTTCTTCGGTGCCAATATAACAGGTAAAGCGAGCTGCTGCGGTTTGTTTATCAAATCCCTTGGTGATCAAGCTGTTAACATTGCCAAAGATGTAACCGACGACATCCATCGCATCCTGTGGATCAATAAGATTTGGTGGCATGAAAAGACTGAGGCGTCGATAGTGATTGTTGAGGGCGAGCATCATTTGGTAGTCTTTGACAATAGATTCAACCAGTGCGACTTGACGTTGAGTCATTGCATCGCTCGCCATGCCTTTAAATAAGCCGAGGTTGTTCAGAAGTGATTCAATAGTTTTAGCCCAGTTATCAGTAAAATCTTTTGATATAAGCGTCCCGTGGGGAGCAAATTCCTTATAACCTGCATCGCATTGGACTTCAGGTGGCATGTCTTTTAAGAATGTTTCTGCAACTTTGTTGGCCAATCGAAGATCTGCTTTTGTTGTGGTTTCTGACGGAGTCTGGATTTCTGTGGCTATGGATTGGGGGCTAATCATTGCTGTTCCTAAAAAGGCTAAAAGGATAAATCTATTCATCATATTCTCCGTATTTTGGCGGTATACATCCGAGATTAAATCGGGATTGAGTGAATTGAACGAGTTGCTCTGAGTTTTGAATAGAGCCAAGAGCAAATGTTTTTGTATGTAATATATCAGTCAGGCAAAAACTGAATGGTGAATTAAAGGTATATTTAAGAGAAGGAGTCGTGTATTTTCCTCTATCCTTTTTTTCACCACATGTCGGATCAAATTCGATGGCGTATTTTTGTCGGACAATTCCAAAAGGGGTCTTCGTTAATATGCACTCTTTTTGGGGAGCCTGAAATTCTTTTGTTTCATGAATTAGGAAATGCGGAAGCGTTATTTCACAGATATCAACTTCTACTTTTTGAGAAAAAGAGAAAATATCTGTATCTGTAATAGGGGTTGAGCCAAACTTAAAGTATATGAAATTATTATCTGTTGTTAAGAGGCGAATCATACCATTTGCATGGTCGCAAAGACCAATACCTGTGGATGCTCTCGCATTGAAATTATCGAACTGTAGAGAATTAAACTTGGGGTTAAAAGGAAAGCTTGTCGATATGTCTAAATGGTAAAAACCAAGGTATGCTGTTCCGAATTTTGGTAATTTCTCGAATTCATCCGTTGATATTTCAGTGAAATGGTTTTCTGTCTCTGTGCTGATGTGTGAATCTAGCTCTTCTTTTGCTGCGGGGTGAAAAACCTTTTGACGTGGTGATGTTGGGGGTGAACTTGAGGCAACAACTGCTTTATAGTGAGGAGGGGCTGGTTCATGCCCGCGGCTATGACCAATTAAATCCGAAATATCATTGTCCAGTAGTGCTTCCGCATACGGGCAAACGCACTCTGCTGCATTGGTTTGATGGATGTTTAGCATAAGGATAAGTGAACATAATTTCATGATAGACCTGCCCATTTGAGTGTGCTGGTGAACCATTGACTTCCCGGAATGTTGGGTATGTAATCCCAGTAAGTCGCCGGCATGGATTCTATATCTTTTGTTGAATTAACAAGTCCGGATAAATAGGCTCGACGTGTTTGTGATGCGTAGAGTGCAAATGAAAAGCACCGATCAATAATATGATCATTTGATTGTGGAGCAATTTTGCCGAATAGAGTCCCTTCTGGCACATTATAACGCGTAGAAATAAAGGCAGATCTCAATACAAGTTCTTCGGTGTTCACTAGGCTTTGAGTCGATAGAGAGAAAAGGGGAAGAGTCAGATTTTTAAGGGCTGGAGTTGCTCCGGCTAAAGTTTCTGCGGATTTTGTTATAAATTGATCGTCGATAATTGGAAGTTTAGCGCCTGTTGCAATCATGACTCTAAGTCCTGCTTCAATGTCGAACGTTATTAAGGATATACCATTCAATTCTGCTTGTCGGATGGTTTGAGTGGTGCTGATGCCGTTTGCCCAAACATATGAACTTTCATTATAAAAAGGATAAGTTACATAAATTGGGAAACTATCAGTCAGGATGGCATATGATGATGTATATTTAATCTTTTGTTGTTCTATCCTATTAGGGATAGATGCCGGATATTTTAAAGCTAGGGTAATAGCCTCTAAAGGAGACATGTCGGGTTCTAATACTATTGTCCCTGATGTTTGTTCTAAGCTCGATTTATGGTCTATTCCCTCTTGGAATAGAACGCGTACTTTCTGAGATGAACTGTAGTTCTCACCATTTACCATTTGATTAGGGCTAACAATTTGTGATGGTGCGTCGGGAGGATAAGATGTGTGATCATCTTCAGCAGCATAAGATATTGCTGATGTTATTCCTAATATTATTGTTAACCTCATAATTTTATTCATCTTAACCTCAATTTAAAAATAACTCTAGAACTAGAGTATTTTAAAATTTAAGTAAAATAAATATAAAATTAAATTTAAATAAACTGGCGTTTAAATAGATTATAGGTCATAATTAGGGATTCTGTCTAATTTGGAAGTATCGATGAAAGCAAAAATAGTAACGATTGGTATTGATGGTGATGGTGTTGGCGTTGTTGATGACCAGAAGTATTTTATCCCCTTTACTGCACCAGGTGATGTTGTTGAGTTTGACGTTATCAAGGGAAAGAAGTACTCGCGGATTGAAGTGACCGGTTTTTCTGAACGTTCTCCTGTACGGCAGGATGCTGTTTGTGTGCATTTTGAACAGTGCGGCGGGTGCAAACTTCAGCATTTGAATTCACAAGCTTATGGTGACTATAAGGTTGGCCTTTTAAAACGTGCGCTTGAATTCCATGGTGTAGAATCACAGGAATGGCGAGATCTTCATATTATCCCGGCACGCCGTCGTCGTCGGATTTCTTTGACATTTGCTCATCGATATGAAGGGATGATGATTGGGTATATGCGTCGGGGAACAAAATGGATTATTGATAATCAAGAATGTCATTTGGTTTTGCCTGAAATTGAAGCCTTAATTCCAAAACTCAGAGACATGCTTGCTGGGATGTTCCAACAACGTGAGTCAGGTACAGTTGATATTTTGGCAACCAAAGTCGGTCTAGACGTTAATCTAAAGTCAATGCACTTTAAGAATCCGACACTAGAACAAATTGAAACCTTAACGGAGTTTGCTCGTGAGAATAATGTCGCGCGATTGTTATTGAATTATCGTTCTTTTGTGACGTTCCGTGAGCCTATTGTCAATTTTTCAGGCGTGGATGTTCCTGTCGAAGCTGGTAAGTTCTTACAAGCCAGTGACGATGCTGATGACTTTATGCTGTCACGAGTATCAGAGTATATGCCGGAGAAAGTTTCACGCGGTGTTGATTTGTTCTCAGGGCGAGGTACATTTACCTTTTTGATGGCACAGAAGGGACCAACGGATGCGTTTGAGTGCGAGAATGATGCGATTACTGCCTTACAAAACGCAGCGAATCAAGCTCAGGTTCCAATCACGGTGACAAAACGAGATTTGTTTGAGAATCCCCTGTCTGTGGATGAGCTAGGGCAATACGACTTTATCTTTGTTGATCCGCCGCGGGCTGGTGCGTTAGCTCAGGTACAACTGATTGCTCGATCAGCATTGAAACACGTGGTTTATATCTCCTGTAACCCGGCATCATTTGCTCGGGATGCTAAGGTTTTATGTGATGCTGGTTTTGTTTTGGATTCTGTGACGCCATTGGATCAATTTTTATGGTCAGAACATCTTGAGGTTATTGGTAAATTTACGCGCCAGTAAAATTAGATGGTTGAAGAAAATAGCGGATAATTCTAAGATAAACTAAAATAAATTTTATTGAGGATTAATTTGACCCTCGTCTTATTTTGGAAAATCTTTGGTTTTATCGGACAGATTTTGTTTGGCGCTCGCTTTTTAGTTCAATGGCTGGCAAGTGAGAAAGTCAAGAAGAGTATTATTCCCAATAGTTTTTGGATTTTGAGTCTATCGGGTGGTATCATTCTTTTTATCTATGCCATCCATATTAAAGACCCGGTCTTTATTGTGGGGCAGGGTCTGGGGCTTTTTATTTATGCGCGAAATTTATTTTTTGTGAAAACAAAGTCAAAAGCCCATTAGAAATACCCTATTTTTCTTTCATTTGGAAAACGCCATCCCAGTTATTGGGGGGTGGGTTTTTCTTATATTGCTGGCAACGATCAATATAAATTTCAGCTACCTTATCTTTACCATAATTAATTTCAATATTTTTAAAGATTTCAATCGCTTCTTCCCAGCGCCTATCTCTGTAAAGAGTAACGCCACGCTCAAATTTGTTACAGAAATCAATTTGTTCATCAGTTGGGAGTAAAATAGGATTGCTATTTTTTAAAGCAATCAACTCGTAAATTTTTACACCCTTTTTCTTACCTTTTACGGCAACTAAATCAAGTGGGCGAACGATGGCATGATCTTGTATTTGGTGGAGTGTATCATCGCTAATAACGATGGATGTACCGTAATTTTTGTTAATTCCTTCTAAACGAGAGGCAAGATTTACATTATCCCCTAGGGCTGAATAAAACATGCGCCATGACGATCCCATATTACCGACGATGGCTTCTCCTGAATGAATTCCAATTCGCGTAACGAGGATCGGCTTTTTCTCAAAATTCCATTTCCGATTTAAATCACTTAGACAGTTTTGAATTAAAAGAGCAGCAGCACAGCTATTCAAAGCCTGATCTTTATCTTGAGTTGGCGCGCCCCAGAAAGCCATAACTGCATCACCTACGAATTTATCAATAGTCCCATTACAGTCGGCAATAATTTTTGTTATTTCTTCGAAATACTCTGACAGGTGGGTAACAAGTTTGTCAGCGGGGTAATTTTCGCTGATTGTTGTGAAATCGGCAATGTCTGTGAACATGATCGTTATTTTCTTCGATTTACCACCAATTTTAACCTCAGTAGCATTTTCTAAGAGCTTTTGAACTAATTTTTTGGGGACGAATTTTCCAAAGGATACAAGGCTAACGCGCATGGTATTTATTGATGCTTGAAGTTGCTGAATTTCTTCAATAGCAGAGACAACCTGTTCGGGGTAAGTCAGATCAAATCCTGATATGCGATTAGCTTGATGGGTCAGTTGGGTAATTGGTTTTGAAACACGATGGGCTAGGTATGTTATGAAAATTATCGATAGGAATAAAATAAAGAAGCTGATAATTAGGGTATTTTGTTGTGTTTGCTTAATTTGACCAATTAACGAATCAATAGGCATGATAAAGATATAGATCCAATCTTTAAATATTTTTGGATCGTATTCTTTAAAGTTAGCAATATATTTTTTCCCTTCAAAATTAAAGAGGAATTTTTTCTCTCCTGTGGAACTGTAGACTCGAAATGCTTCTGCTGGGATTTTATTAGTGAGATCATTCACAGTCACCAACTGAGTTTCTCCGCCTGTAATCGAGACTCGAGCTGGATGGCTTTCGAAAGGAGAGGCGACAATCTCACCTTTTTGTGTTAAGACAAGAGATAAACCTTTGAAGTGAATATTTTTAAGGATTTCTGAAAAACTATCTAATGGGACATCTGCTCCGATGACACCAAAATAGTTGCCATCTTCTGTGCTTATTGGAATAGCATTGGCGACACCGGGTAAACGCGTTGTAGAAAAAATATAAATGTTTGTCCAGATTTGACTTCGAGTTTGTAGGGCGCGTTGATACCATTCGCGAACCTTATGGTTATAGTTTACTTGTGACATAGGAAGTTTTTCGGTCTCAATGACTCTTGAATCACTATCTAAATATGACCAAGTTTCTGATGCCTCGTTTTTGTTTTGCTGCACGACACGAACAGCGACTTTGGCTTTGATGGGCAGAAGTCGTTGGTTGGCTCTGTATGTCGAGTTTGGGGGAAGTGTTTTTACCTGGAAAAAAGTTCCCTCTTCAGTTCCAATAAAAATACTTTCTAGGAAGGGGTACTGTTTTACGACAGCAACACAGTAATCCAAAAGTACTTTGTTTTGCGTCGATACTAATTCTGGGTTCTTGACGATATAGGATCCCATAAGAACGGCTGTTTGAATGCCTTCAAATCTATTGCGAATACGATCAATTTTCGATTCGCTTAAGTCATCCATCATCTGTTGAGAGAGTTCAAGCATGGATGCAGTATTGTTTGAATAAGTGTAATAGACGATTGATGTAGCTGTAAGAACCTGAATAACAAAAAAACTAGATAAAATGTCAAAGCGTAAGTTGCGTTTTGTGAGCAGTTGGATGGTAATTCTTTTTAAATATTCAAACATGAAAAACATCGCCTAAACAGAGTGAACCTATTATAAATCCTACAGCAATCATCTTAAGATATCGTAAATTATCCATAGAATTTTACTTTATATTGATGCAATCTGTTGTTATCACAAGGTGGCAATGACCCAAAAATAAAAGAGGAGCAATTTCTGCTCCCTTTTTTAAATTAGCTCAATAACTTTATCCAGCGCAATGTCTTTCTTTTCACCTGTTTTCCGGTATTTGACTTCAACCATGCCTGTGTCAATTGTTTTGTTGCCAATGACAACTTGCCAAGGAAGGCCAATCAAATCCATATCCGCGAATTTAGTACCGGCACGTTCATCGCGATCATCGTATAAGACTTCAATGCCTGCCGCTTTGAGTTGTGTGTATAATCCTTCGGCAAGGGTATCTGCTTTGGTATCACTAGCTTTCAAGTTGATCAGGCCAACTTTGAATGGGGCAACGGCTTCTGGCCAAATAATTCCTTTGTCATCGTGAGAGGCTTCGATAATTGCGCCGACAAGACGAGAAACACCGATACCATAAGATCCCATTTCCAAGGGAATGGTTTTTCCTTCTGGTGTTGTCACTTTAGCACCAAGTGGTTCAGAATACTTTGTTCCAAAATAGAAAATATGACCGATTTCGATGCCACGCGCTTCTTTGAGTTGATCTTTAGCAACAGGGCAATCTTCTGGTTTGTGCATTTCATCTGCGGCAGCATAAAGATTGCTGGCAACATCAAATGTCATTTGTTCCGGGGATAAATCGTCAAACTTAGCATCGTAATAGATTGTACTCTCGCCTGTTGGTGCGACGATTTGGAATTCATGGGATAGATTCCCACCGATAGCACCTGTATCAGCACGAACAGGGATAGCCGTCAGCCCCATGCGATTGAATGTTCGTAAGTAGGCTTCGTAAATCTTTTTGTAGGTTTCTGTTGCACTTTCAACTGTTAAGTCAAAAGAATAACCATCTTTCATTAGGAATTCACGACCGCGCATGACACCAAAACGAGGGCGAATTTCATCGCGGAATTTCCATTGGATTTGGTAGAGGACGAGAGGGAGAGCACGATAGCTTTTTACATATTGTGCAACAACGTCCGTGATGACTTCTTCGTTGGTTGGGCCATACAACATTTCACGGTCGTGTCTGTCTGTGATGCGTAGCATTTCTTTGCCGTACGCTTCGTAACGGCCTGATTTCTTCCATAATTCAGCCGGTTGAATCGTCGGCATGAGAACTTTATGACAGCCAATCCGTTCTTGTTCTTCGCAAACGATCTTTTGGATGTTCTCAAGGACCTTGAGCCCCAAAGGCAGCCATGTATATATGCCGCTGGTTTCTTGGTTAACAAGACCCGCGCGTAGCATCAGTCTGTGGGACGCAATTTGAGCTTCGGCAGGGGTTTCTTTCAAAGTTGGAATAAAGTATTGACTGAGTTTCATTGTGGTTTCTATCTGTCGTGATTAATTATAGAAACTTTATCATAGAGCGTGGCGATATTCTAGACAGAATCACCTGTTCCTGTACCAACACAATATCAGGCCTGGTATGCCTGTTAGCGTGATGATGATAAATGTAACTGTCCATGTCGTGTTCTGTGCTAGTAGTCCAATACTAGAGGGGATTAACGTGCGAGAAAACCCCATGACTGAACTGAGGAGCGCATACTGCACTGTGCCAAAACGTTTGTTGCATAGGCTGGTGATAAAAGCGATGTAACTAACCATTGCCATGCTGCCTGTTAAGCTTTCTGCTCCGTTAGTAAGGTATAAAAAAGCAAGGTTATAGCCAACATAGGTTTGCATAATAAATAACACATGGGTGATAACGTGAATAAGACCAAATGTCAGCAACCCCCAATTAATACTTTTGTGTTGCAATAATTTTCCGCCAATAACTCCGCCGACAAGGGCCATGGCAGTTCCGAAAAATTTAGAGGCTGTTGCGATCTCTGCGGCCGAAAACCCCAGTGATAACTGGAATGGATTGACGAGAATTGCCAAAAGATTATCCGCAAGTCGGTACAAAATTACGATTGCGATGATAAAAGCAAGTTCTTTACCTTTGCCAATTTTCAGAATAGGGCGCCAAAAATTCTTAAATGATGTTGATTTATGTTTCTTTTTTTGAGAAGGGAAGGTTGTGTAGACTAAACCTCCAAGAAATAAACATAGTCCAGCGCTAATTTTAAATAAGGCTGACCATTCAACCATCGTTGATGTAAAAATCAATCCCGCGCCTGAAGTTAGCATTCCTAAGCGATAGCCGGTAATGTACCCACCGGCACTGCTTCCTGTATTTTTCGCGTGGGTTTTATCAATGCGGTATTTATCTAAATAAATATCTTGGATGACAGCGGTTGTCGCGATCAGGCTTGCCCAAAGGGCGATAGCTGTGAAATTTGCGGCTGCGGTTTCAGAAAGTTGCCAAAGGCTGAATGTTATCCCGACTGTTGCTGAAAGTAACTTGTACGCATCTTTAATGGGGATACGGTCAATGAGGATGGCGATTGGATATTTGAGAGAATAGGGGAGAGCGACTAGTGAAAATAATCCAAGAGTAATTAGACTCGTGCCTGATTCAGCAAGCCAGAAGTTTAGTGTGTTTCCGCTAAGAAGAAGGCAAAATCCGCTGATGAATCCATAAAGTAAAGTTTGAAGGGGTATTGCCATTCTTATTGCTTTTTATATAATTTTTTATCCCAACGTCGATGGAACCAAAACCATTGTTCCGGATAGGTTTTAATCCAGTCTTCTATGTGCGAGTTGCATTTCGTTAGAATTTCTTCGATGGATTCAATTTCAGGGTTCATAATATGTGCACTTAAACGGACTATGAACTCTGTTTTGTTGTGACGAGTGATAACAATGGGAACAATTTTGGCACCTGATGCTTTTGCAAGTTTGACGAATCCATCAGCTGTTTTTGCAGAAACGCCAAAAAATGGGATGTCAAGACCTTCGTTATATTTTTGATCAGCCAAAACAACCATATTTGTTCCTGCTTTTAATGTGCGGATAGACTCAATTCCAGATCGTCGTCCTTTTGCAATTTGACTTGTTACAACTCGACCACGACATTTTAAAATTAAGGCGTCGACATAGGGGTTATTGATGGGGCGGTAAATCGGTGTTAAGGAATAGCCCGAATCTGTGATATTTTTTGCGCCGACTTCCCAATTTCCAAGATGAGCAGAAAATAGCATTATTGGTGGTTTATCCTCAGCCATCAATTCCATAATTTTGCCGTTGACTTGGGTGCATTTAAATTTTGGATCGCGATCAGCGATATCAAGGACGAAATACTCAAAGAACGTGCGTCCCATATTATCACAAGCTTTTTTTATCAGATTACGACGTTCGTTTGTCGAGAGTTTGGGAAATACGCGGCGAATATTGTTATCTGCGACGCCACTTAGTTGTGCATAGGCATATCCCGCTGTACGGCCAACAAAGCCACCTAGTGCGGATGCTTTTGAAAAACCAAGAACTCGGCAAAGGCAATATATAAGATAAAGCGGAAGATATTCGAGTAAATAGCGTATTCTCAACATAGACCATAACATAAGTTGATTGTTTATGCTGAGAATACACGAAAAAGGTTTGAGAGACTAGCTCGTTGTTATTTTAAACCAAAGAAGCATATCTTTTATTTCTTAATTGAACGCGTCATTCTAGCAATTGCCAAATCATATTTGCGGGATCTTCAATCAATCAAAGTTAGGGCTTTCTTGGAAATTCTAGCTTTGCTCATCGGAAATGAGGATCTCACGCTTCAGTCAGATTTGTATTATGGCTATAACTCTCTGATTTTCGTTTGGAGCACCTATAAATAGTGCATTAATTCACTATTGTTATATATAGACTTTGCTGAAAATCGACATATTAATTGAGATTTTAAAAATCATCTAGCATCGAAATAATAAGTTACGGTATAGTCCTAGTATGTTTTAAGAATAAGGAATAATTAAATGGCTGTGTTTTTGGATTTTGAAAAGCCGGTAGCAGAGATGGAAGGCAAGATTGAAGAGTTGCGACATCTATCATCAAAAGGTGACTTAAATATTGTTGAGGAGATTTCGCGCCTGCAATCAAAAGTTGATCGGATGTTGCGACAAATTTATTCAAATTTGACACCATGGCAAAAAGTACAAGTGGCACGTCACCCAAATCGCCCACAGTTTTTTGATTATTTAAACTCAATTGTTACTGATTTTTTGCCTCTTGCAGGGGATCGTTGCTTTGCTGAAGATCAAGCAATTATTGGTGGCTTAGGTAAAATTGGGAGCCAATCTGTTATGGTTATTGGTCAGCAAAAAGGGAATGACCTTGAAAGCCGTGTTAAACATAACTTTGGCATGGCAAAACCTGAAGGCTATCGTAAGGCTGTTCGGCTGATGGAGATGGCTGATCGCTTTAACCTTCCAATTGTAACTTTTGTTGATACAGCGGGTGCCTATCCAGGGATTGATGCCGAAGAACGCGGCCAAGCCGAAGCAATTGCTAAAAGTATTGAATCTTGCTTGCGTGTTAAAGTGCCATTGATCAGTATTATTATTGGTGAAGGTGGTTCTGGCGGTGCAATTGCGATTGCTGCAGCAAATGCTGTTTTGATGCTGGAAAACTCTGTTTATTCTGTGATCTCTCCGGAAGGTTGTGCTTCAATTTTATGGCGCAGTGCAACAAAAGCATCTGAGGCCGCAGAAGCGCAAAAGCTAACAGCTCAAGATTTGTATGGTTTAGGTGTGATCGATAAGATCTTGCCAGAGCCAGTTGGCGGGGCGCATCGTGAACCAAAGGTCGCAATTGAGGCTGTAACTCGTGAAATTGAGCACTATATCTCAACATTTTCTAAAATGGATGGTGATGCCTTATTGCGTCATCGTTATGATAAGTTCTTGGCAATGGGGTCAAGTGGCCTGAATTAGCAGTCGCACTTTGGGATTGCTAAAACTTTGTGATCATGGCTATAATAGCTCAAACGCATTACTTCACTTTGGGGTTGAAAACTAATGTCAAAACAAGATTTATACGAAGTCCTGGGCGTTGCTAAAGGCGCCAGTGGTGATGAAATTAAGAAAGCATATCGTAAGCTTGCCATGAAGTACCATCCGGATAAAAATCCGGGGGATAAGGCTGCTGAAGAAAAATTCCGAGAAGCAACAGATGCCTATGATATTTTAAAAGACGATCAAAAACGTGCTGCGTATGATCGTTTTGGTCATGCTGCCTTTAATCAGGGTGGTATGGGCGGTGGTCCTGGTGGCGGAGGTGCTGGTTTTGGTGGGTTTGACTTTACATCATCGTTTGCCGATATATTTGATGAAATGTTTGGTGATGGCGGTGGCCGTCGTCAATCAGAAACTAATATGCGTGGGGCGGATATTCGCTATGATTTGGAAATCACCCTAGAAGAAGCTTTTCACGGAACAACAGCCAAAATTCGCTATTTAGTCGCTGATCAGTGCGATACCTGTCAGGGATCAGGCTCGGCAGATGGTGCAGCACCTGTCAAGTGCGCCGGTTGTAATGGCCGAGGACGTGTTCGTGCTCAGCAAGGTTTCTTTACCGTTGAACGGACTTGTCCTGTTTGTCATGGTGTTGGCGAATCAATTAGCAAGCCATGTAAAACTTGTAATGGCAGTGGACGCAAACGCCGTGAAAAATCTATAGATGTCAAGATCCCCGGGGGTGTTGATGATGGCACGCGAATTCGTGTTTCTGGGGCGGGCGAAGCTGGACTTAGAGGGGCATCAGCCGGTGATTTGTATGTTTTTGTGAGTGTGCGTTCCCATAAACTCTTTAAACGTCAAGGCGGCGATATTTTCTGTCGCATTCCGATTCCGATGACAACAGCTGCTTTGGGTGGAGAGCTCGAAGTGCCAACAATTGATGGTAGTAAAGCAAAAATGAAAATCCCGATGGGCACACAGAGCGGTCATCAATTCCGCTTAAAAAGTAAAGGGATGAGCATTATGCGGGCTGATTATCGAGGGGACATGTATGTTGAAGCTGCTGTTGAGACACCACAAAACCTAAGCAAAAAACAGCGAGAAATCTTAGAGGATTTTGCCAAAATTACCACAGATGAAGCGAATAGCCCTGAATCATCCGGGTTCTTTAAAAAAGTAAAGGATTTATGGAATGGTAAGTAAAACCAAGGTTTTCATCTTTGGTAAGTCTGGCCGAATGGGGCAAGAAATCTGTTCTGTTCTGAGCAGTCATTCGCACGCTGAATGTTGTGGTGGCCGTACATCGAGTGGGGATGAAGGTTTGGTTAGTGAGGCGAGTGTCTTGATTGATTTTTCAGTGCCTCAGGCGTTGTCTTATGTTTTGGATTTAGCTGTTTCTCAAAATAAGCCTCTTGTCATTGGTACAACGGGTTTAGATTTAGATCATATGGATGCTATAAAAAAGGCTTCTGAGCATATCCCTATTATTCAAGCATCGAATACGAGTTTGGGAATTGCTGTTCTTGCTAGGATTTCTCAGGAAGTAGCAAAGGTTCTTGATGAAACATTCGACATTGAAATCACGGAAACGCACCATCGTCATAAAGTTGATGCGCCGTCGGGGACTGCACTGAGTCTTGCTGAGTTTGCCGCTAAGGGGCGCAGTCAGAGTTTTGATCGAAAGGATGTCAACATGGACCGTC
Source organism: Candidatus Paracaedibacteraceae bacterium (assembly GCA_019636055.1). Lineage (NCBI taxonomy): Bacteria > Pseudomonadati > Pseudomonadota > Alphaproteobacteria > Holosporales > Candidatus Paracaedibacteraceae > Candidatus Paracaedibacteraceae bacterium. The sequence goes on along the minus strand of JAHBYH010000001.1, from coordinate 131,791 downwards.
GTGGCCCACGCAGTGCAGAAATTGGTTTTTCTGTACGTCGAGGAGGTGGCGTCGTTGGGGATCATACGGTTGCTTTTATCGGACAAGATGAAATGATAGAGTTATCCCATCGAGGGTTATCTCGGCGACTTTTTGCTCAAGGTGCTGTCAAGGCTGCTTTATGGCTGATTCATCGTCCTGCCGGGAACTATTCCATGGCAGAGGTTCTCGGAATCTAAGGCCTGCGGGTAATTTGAAATTTAGTAAGTAATTATCTAGGGATTGTATGGTTTCTAGATAAGCTTCTCTGCTGCGCCCTTTCTGGGTTTCAAGATCCGCGAGGTATTTTGCAAATCCATCGATATAAGGCAGAAATAGTGTTTCCGTTTCGTTCTGAGATTCTGTAAATATTTGTGCTGCAGGGTTGCTCTTTCTATTAATAACGTCAGTTCGACATAAGAAGGTCTATCCAGCAATAGAATCCGTCATCCTCGACTAGCAAAGCTAAGGTTTTCTAGCGAAACCCTAGCCTTGCTCGTCGGAGATGACGAGCGTGTTTGATCTTTCTTATATCGAACTCTCGTTAAATAGAGTTTTTTGTTTAATTCGTAGGCAGGTCAATTCCCGATTCAAACGCATTGCTAGAGAGTATTAAGAACATTAATTTAATCATTGTCATCCCTTGATAGACAGCCATCTTATTTGGCTTTTTGACATCGTATGCTTCATGTTTAGTCGTTGATTGAAAAATCAGCTTGAACAATTTTACTATTGGTTGCCCTTACTATTATTATAAAATATTTAATTTTAATAAATATTGATATTTAGATTTTATTAACTAAATTAAGGCACTCTAAAATTAAATAGAGGAGTCTACCATGAAAAAATCTGCGTTGATGGTTTTTCTGATGCTTTCAGCATGTGAAAAAGATGATACATCGAAAGATGTTGGCATAATTGATCGTATTAAAATGTTCTTTGGGCTGACTCAACCTGATATTCCTGTTAAAGACACACGATTGGACGGACAGACAAGAATTATTCCCCCTATAAAGTCAGAAGTTAGTAATGGTGATTGGGCCGGTGGTGAGGTTGCTGTTTTAGCGCAACCCGAGCTTTTAGACGGGCCGGGACGTATCATGTCAGCACCCGGAGTCAATAATACGGATTCATCTTCAAAAACAGAAGATATGCAGCAAACGGACTCATCGGTTTTGTCTGGGGTTCACGGTGAAGAAGATAAAACTGTGGCTGAAATACCAGTGTTACCGTCTGATCTTAATTTAGATTCACAATCCGATAATTCAAATCCTGATGTAGACTTAAATAAAGTTGAGGATGCCCGTCCTCTGGTGCCAGATTCTATGCCAGCGTTAGTTTATGGCTCTGATATGCCTACCGATGAAAATGCACCTTTGTCAATACCGTCTCAAGAAAACAATATTGACAAGATGAGTCCTCAGGAGAAGCCGTGGTCGTCTGCAGGAGTTGAATATGGATTTCCTGGTGAAGGGCGAACTCAAGAACCGCTTCATCATGATTTACCTATAAATTGAGGTTTAGATTATGCAGCGCTGTGCCATTTTGTTATGTCTGATTATTGCCGGTTGCAGTAGCCCGGCAGATGTATCGGATATGGTCTATACCATTCCGGAAAAGAAAAAGGTTACAAATACGTCTAAGTATTACAAAAATGTTGTGGTTGAAAAAGTGATAGGTGGCGAAGAAACCGAATTTTACAATGACGCAAAAATTGACAATGATAATTTTAAGAAAGCTATTGAAGAATCCTTGAATTCTGGTGACTTATTGTCTGAGGATGGGAAAGGAACTTACCACCTAACTGTCGATATAACAAAATTCGATCAGCAATCTTTTGGTGAAAAACCGACAACAAAGTTATTTGTGAAGTTTACTTTGTTGAACACGAAAACAAAGGCCAATGTTTTTTCTGAAGTTTATGATAATGATGCTTTTGCAACGAATAAAGATGCGTGGCGTCGTGGTGAAAAAGTCGAGATAGCGACAGAGCGTGCGGCCAAAGGGGTTATTCATAAATTAACGGATCGATTATTGATGTAGGTGAGAGATGTTTAGGGTTATTATATCTTTGCTGCTGGTTCTTTCTTCTAGCTATTCTTTAGTTGCTGGTTGGCCTGAAAGAATAATTCCCTCATCGAAAACTATGCCAACGCGACTGACACCAGAACAACAAAAAATGCTTGATACGGCTCTGCCTGAAAAATCAACGCCGCAAAGCCAATATTTGGAACGTTTATTGCTTATGACCCTTATTGCTGAGCCGTTGCCAGGCGTAGAAACTCCTGAGTCTCTCGCAAAAATTATTTCATCGTCTAAGCTATTATTTGATTTGACTGGTATTTCTTTGGATACAATGTTCGATGCGCTTTTTCCTGATGCACAAACCTATCAGAAAACGCGATTTCCTGGTTTGGGTATAACATTGCAAAATGGCCAAATTTTAGAAAGAAACCCCACTTTTGGTCGATCTATCCGAGGGTTATTTTACAATGTTGATCAACGGTATCTAGTTTATGTTGGTAATTTTGAATTTAGAATTATTGGCCGAGATTTTGGTAATATGCGTGATGGGGCGCGTTCCGGAATCATGATATTTATGGGGCAACCGAATCAAACAGATAGGGCTTTAGTAAAAGTTAAGATTGATCGAATTAATTTCCAACAGTTTTACTCTATAATGGATGGTTATGGTCGCTTTTCGCTTGCTGAAAAACGAAAAATCCTAGCAGATATACTCAGGCTACAAATGTTTAGCGGCAGTTTTCGATCAGAAAAATCCATTCTTTTGAAAAAATTACTATCTAGGCCAACTGTTGATCAAAATCTTGATAAGCGTCGGATTGTTGTTGCTGAACCTGTTCATGATCATTTGTCTTGTCCGCGCTCAATACCCACAGAATTATCACGGGCGCTTATTCCTGTGGGGGGGAAACCTTTGGTTCAAGCGGTGCGCGAAGAAAATGTTTCGGGAATGGTGATTCGTACTCCGGTCAAGGGTGAGGAAATCCTTGCGATAGATTTTTCTAAGATTCCAGATAAAGCTCAGCGGGAATATATGGCAATGATGGCAGATCTGATTCGTCATAAAATTGATGATCCAGCGTTAAGTCGGGATGAGCGGCAAGCTGTTATAGATGGGTTTAAAACAGATGTCGAAAATATGATGCAGACGGGGACATTCAATCCGGTTGCCCATCGTACTTTTGCTTCGATATTTGCTGAGTACACATTGTATAATGCTTTGTCATTGGGGTTGGGCAAATTGCCGTGGGCAATGGGCATGCTTCAATCGGCAGTTGTTGAAACGGTTGCTCCCCCGATTAAATTTCTAGATACGACGATTACAGCTGCAACTTGTACTGCTGCTTTGCCAAGTGTTGTCGGCCAGTTCACTCAACAAAAAATAGACCCTTATTCGCTTGTCAAGGAAGAGGGGCAAGCACGTTTCAGTGTAAGTCACCCTAATGAGGTTGCTAAACATAAACCGTCTGCCTTGATGCAGGGCGCAGCGATGGCGTGCTCAGCCGCAGCAGGTATGATTGTTATGACCGGATGTAATGTTGCTTTATCTAGTGTCGGTGTTGATGATGGTACAACATCTGCTGTCCTTGCTGCTGGGGCTGTGTTAGTTGCAAAGTCGGCAGCCGAAGCTGCAATGCTTCATGCGCCAACTCAGAAACGAATAGAATCAGTGATCCGACCTGCAGTTGGGGTTTCAAGAGCTGCGCTTCGGTGGTTATGGAATACCGTTACTAAGGTGCCCGACGTTAAGGATGATGATATCTATCTGTTTTAACGTGAATGTGACGTAAGAGACATCAAATCAAAATCGCCGATATTCGCCGTGTAGGTAGCGGGGTCTCATATCTCTCTAACGGAGGGGGAGATGGAAAAAACACAAATACAAAAAACCTGGAACAGCAATTCTTGACGACAGAGCTCATTCAAGGCATTCTGAATTAAAGTAATTCAAGTATAATTGAGAAATGAATCCTGCTCTGATGATAAAACCTATTGATGCCCTTGATCTTCTTTCAACTTATAAATCTGCGGTATTGCCTGTTGTGGCTATCTATACGGATGGTGCCTGCAGTGGTAACCCTGGTCCCGGGGGGTGGGGGGCTGTTGTTGAATTCCAAGCAGCCGAGTCTGAGCTAAGTGCCGGTGAGGCACAGACCACCAATAACCGCATGGAAATGTCAGCGGCATTGTTTGCCTTAAAAGCTTTGCCTGTGCGTTGTAAGGTTAATCTTTATACCGATAGTATGTATTTAAAGGATGGGATTACAAAATGGATGGATGGTTGGAAGAAAAATGGCTGGAAAACAGCTAATAAACAGCCTGTTAAGAATCAAGATCTGTGGCTAGCATTGGATGAGGTTTTGTCACATCATGATATTACATGGCATTGGGTCAAAGGACATGCAGGGCATCCCCAAAATGAACATGCTGATGCTCTGGCTCGTAATGCTATTATTGCTGCACAGATGGGACTTTGATCGCATTTGCTATGGGGGTTGCTAGAAATAGGGGAAGGGCATGTTTAAGCACACGTTTTCACGACGGGACAGCAGTATCTTAGGACGATGGTGGTGGACCGTTGACCGCTGGAGCTTCGGTGTTATCCTAATGATTATGATTATTGGGGTATTGTTGAGTTTTGCGGCAAGCCCTCCTGTGGCTGATCGATTGGGGATTGGTGGCTTCTTTTTTGTCAAGCGTCACATGTTGATGATTTTGCCGGCCCTTGCTGTCTTGATTGGGTCGTCGCTCTTAATGCCCCGTCATATTCGACGGTTGGCGGTAATTGTGTACTTTGTCGGTTTGGCTTTGATGGTTGCAACAATTTTAACTGGAACCGAGGTTAAGGGTGCAAAGCGTTGGATTAACTTAGGTGGGTTTTCTTTACAAGCCTCGGAATTTATAAAACCTGTGTTGGCTGTGATTAGTGCATGGATGATGTCTGAAAAACTAAGAAATCCTACGTTCCCTGGGATTTCTATGTCTTTTTTGTTTTTGTGTCTGTATGTTTTTTTGTTGATTCTACAACCAGACTTTGGGATGACGATTGTCACTGTTGCCACGTGGGGATGTCAACTTTTTGTCGCAGGGATTCCCTTGTTTTGGATGGCCTTAGTTGCGAGTGTAGGCGTTATTGGTGCTTTAGGAGCCTATTTGTTTTTGCCTCATGTTACCCGTCGTGTTGACCAGTTCTTAGACCCATCATCAGGGGATCCAAAACATGATTTGTACCAGATTACGCAATCCTTAGAAGCCTTTAAAAATGGAGGGTTTTTTGGTCGAGGCCCAGGGGAGGGAATTGTCAAAAAGCACATTCCGGATGCCCATGCTGACTTTGTTTTTGCAGTAGCGGGTGAAGAATTTGGCGTCTTTGTTTGCTTGCTTATTGTGGCTTTGTTTGGCTTTGTTGTTATTCGGTCATATTTGCGAGTGGTCAATGAGAATAGCCTGTTTGTTATCTTGGCAACTTCTGGAATTGCATTTCAATTTGGAATGCAGTCCTTAGTTAACATGGCGTCAACTTTGCATATTATCCCGACCAAGGGGATGACGATGCCGTTTGTGAGCTATGGCGGATCTTCCATGTTAGCTCTTGGTTTAGGAATGGGTATTGTATTGGCCTTGACACGTAAACGATATGGGGTAATCGATCATTTATGAAACACATTATTCTCTCGACAGGCGGTACGGGCGGACATGTCTTTCCAGCTTTGAGTTTAGCTGCTGAACTTAAAAAACGGGGACACAAAGTTGACCTGATAACAGATCAACGGGGTTCACAGTACCAAGATAGCTCACAGTTTGATCAGGTAAAAATTTTATCTATTCCCAAAGCCGTAGGTCTGATTGGGAAGATCAAACAACTTGTGTCTGTTGTATTTCATGGTCTTAGATTAGCTGTTGATTTCTATAAAACAAAGCCGGATGCTGTTGTCGGATTTGGCGGTTATACATCGGCTCCTGTTGTGCTTGGGGCTTGGTTGTCAGGGGTACCAATCTATATTCATGAACAAAACGCCGTTCTGGGCCGGGTGAATCGCTTAATGGCTAGGGTCGCAAAAGGGATCGCCATCGGGATGCCTATTACAAAGGGAGCCCCGGATTCGGCTGTGTTTGTCGGAAATCCTGTTCGGGATGTATTTTTGAGTCCGCCTGAATCTATACCGAATAATTCTTGTGTTAACTTGTTTGTATTTGGCGGAAGTCAAGGGGCGGATCTATTCGGTCGCATTGTACCCAAAGCAGTTGCCTTATTGCCAACGGAGATCCAGCAACGGATTCACATTGTTCATCAAGCTCGTTCTGAGATTGTCGATAATGTGCATCAGGCGTATGCTGAAACAGACTGTCAGGTTGATCTCTTACAACCCTTTTTCCCTGATATGCCTCAGCGTATCTCTGGTGCAGACATCATCATCTGCCGAGCTGGTGCAATGACGGTCACCGAAATTGCCATTGTTGGACGTGCTGCGATTTTTGTTCCCTTAAAAATTGCCATGGATAATCATCAGTATTGGAATGTTCAGCCTATGGTTGATGCAGGTGTCGCAGAAATGATCGAAGAAAAAGCTCTAACGTCAGAGAGCCTTGCTTCAGTGCTGCATCGTTTAATTCAAGATTCCGAGTGTCGTCATCAATATGCGATGAGAATTCGTCAGTTTGCTGTTTCAGATGCTGCGGTTAAGTTAGCTGATTTTGTTGTGGGGGACTCCCACCTCTCCCATTGAGAGTGAGGTGGTTTCAGCTAGAATGTCCCAAGAAGCCATGATACAATTTCTGTATATACTATCAAAATACTAAGGCCAATCATGTCGATAATTGAAAATATCTTAGCTCGTGAAATTCTTGATTCTCGTGGAAACCCAACAATTGAAGTTGATGTCATTCTTGAAGATGGTTCGTTTGGGCGAGCAGCTGTTCCCTCTGGGGCATCAACAGGTAGTCATGAGGCCGTAGAATTGCGAGATGGTGAAAAAGACCGTTATTTAGGAAAGGGTGTTCAACAAGCTGTCTTGGCTGTCGAGCATAAGATTTTTCCACTTCTGCAAGGAATGGATGCTCTTGATCAACGACGTATTGATGAGGCGATGATTGACTTAGATGGCACAGAAAACAAGGCAAAACTGGGGGCTAATGCTATTCTCGGCGTTAGTCTCGCGGTGGCAAAAGCTGCAGCTAACTGTCTAGGGCAAACTCTTTATAACTACATCGGGGGAATCAATGCGCGTGTTATGCCCGTTCCTATGATGAACATTTTAAACGGTGGGGCGCATGCAGATAATCCGGTCGATATCCAAGAATTTATGATTATTCCCAACGGTGCGGGCTCAATGGCAGAAGCAATTCGTATGGGAGCAGAAATTTTCCATCATCTTAAAGGATTGTTGAAAAAAGCAGGACACTCCACCAACGTTGGTGATGAAGGGGGATTTGCGCCAAATCTGGCAAGTACGCGTGAAGCGCTTGATTTTATCCTGAAAGCGATTTCTGAAGCCGGATATAAAGCCGGTGAGGATGTGACTTTGGCTTTAGATGTTGCTGCTAATGAATTTTATGAGGATGGGGATTATCATCTAAAGGGCGAAGGTAAGGTTTTGGATTCTGCTGGCATGGTGGATTATTATGCGAATTTGGTCAAAGATTATCCGATTGTATCGATCGAAGATGGGCTTGGCGAAGATGACTGGACAGGGTGGCAGCTGTTAACTCAAAAGCTTGGCCATCAGATTCAATTAGTCGGAGATGACTTATTCGTGACTAATGTTAAGCGTTTGCATAAGGGTATTACAGAAAAGGCCGCCAATGCAATTTTGATCAAGGTTAATCAGATTGGTACTTTGTCCGAAACATTGGATACAATCAGTTTAGCTCGGCGATCTGGATACAAGGTGGTTATTTCTCATCGATCAGGAGAGACAGAGGACTCAACAATCGCTGATTTGGCTGTGGCAGTAAATGCCGGTCAAATCAAGACAGGATCTTTATGCCGCTCTGACCGTATTGCAAAATACAACCAGTTGATTCGTATCGAAGAAGAGCTGTCAGGTACTAGTATTTATGGGGAGTGACAATGTCGGTCATCCTTGTCACTGGTGCGGCTAAACGAATTGGTCGCGAAATGTGTTTGCACTTTGCAAAACAAGGGTGGGATGTTATTGCCCATTATCATACATCAGTGGATCAGGCCAAAGCATTGCGGCTCGAGATCAAGAATCTTGGGCAAAAGTGTTGGTTGGTTCAGGCGGATTTGAGCGATGAAATTCAGGTTCGATCTTTGATCCAAAATGCAATAGATCAAGCTAGTGGGATTGATATATTGGTGAACAATGCTGCTACATTTGCTTATGACTCAATTGCAACTATGGATCGACAATCTTGGGATTATCATATAGAGCCCAACCTCAGGGCCCCAATGCTATTGATACAAGAATTTGCGCGATTATGTAAACAAGGGCTGGTCGTTAACATTTTAGATCAGCGCGTTCTAAACTTGACGCCCCATTATCTTAGCTATAGCATAAGCAAGTATGCACTATGGGGCGCGACACAATCTTTGGCATTGGCACTGGCTCCTGATATACGCATCAACGGAATAGGGCCGGGGCCTACCTTAAAAAATGACAGGCAAACAGATCAACAGTTTGAGCGTCAGTATAAAGAGTTGCCTCTTGCAAAACCAATTTCGCCACAAGAGATTGCCGAAACGGTAGAATATTTTTGGAAATCGCCATCTGTCACGGGACAAATTATTGCTGTTGATGGGGGGCAGCATCTAGGTTGGGCAATGCCACCTAGTAAATCAGCGAGGTACGATTAAAAATGGTCAAGACACTTGTTTTTCCTAATGCTCGGCGTGTGCCTAAACTTAATAAAACCTGGACGCTTCTGATCAATGATGTCGTCTTTCAAACCTATATTGGTATTAACCCGGAAGAAGCCTTGGCGCGTCAAACTGTTCGCCTAAACTTACGGTGTCAAGTTTCTATGCCTGTGCCGGATGATAAAAACTACCATGGTCAATTTGTTTGCTATGATCAACTGATCAAATCTATTACGTCGTTGGCTCAGAGTCGGCATATTCACCTCGTTGAAACGTTGGCTGAAGAAATTGCAACTTTATGTCTGGCGGACAAAAGAATGAATCATGTTTGGTGTCGTGTTGAAAAGCTCGATGTTTATTCGAATGCGACAAGTGTTGGGGTTGAGATCGAACGTGAGAGGAATGAATGATTGGCAACTTAAATCACATTGCTATTGCTGTTCCTGATTTAGATCAAGCGGTTAGTTTTTACCGAGATGTTCTTGGTGGAAATGTTTCAAAAGCTGATGATATGCTTGAACATGGGGTGACAACCGTGTTTGTTGATTTAGGGAACACGAAGCTTGAGCTTCTATACCCCCTTGGCGAAAATTCCCCAATTGCAAAATTCCTTGAGAAAAACCCTACTGGCGGTATTCATCATTTTTGCCTTGAAGTTGATGATGTAACCGTGGCTGCACGTAGTTTGCAAGAAAAAGGGATTCGTCCCTTAGGTGATCCTAAGATCGGTGCTCATGGTAAACCTGTGATTTTTCTCCATCCGAAAGATTGTCTCGGGTGTTTGGTCGAGTTAGAGGATCGGTGATTATATCTGTTTAAACAGAAAATGAATTTCCACATCCACAGGATGAGGCTGCATTAGGGTTTTTGATCACAAAGGTTGAGGCGACCATATCCTCGACGTAATCTAGGACAGATCCTTCTAAGAGTCCCAGCGAAATATCATCGATAATTACTGTCGCATCCCCATGTTCAAAGACTTTATCTTCAGCCAGAATGGTGTCATCAAACAAGAATGCATACTGGAATCCGGAACAACCGCCACCCGATACGGATATGCGCAAGTTTTTGCCATGCACCTGTCCTTGATCAACTAGATGGGTAATTCGTTTAGCTGCGCTGTCTGTGATTTCAAAATTATATTGCATATGATCCTCTTCTATACATAAATAATGTATAGCGCATTTACAGTATTTTGCAAGGAAATGCTGTATTATACCATGTTCCGTACATTTCGCAGTAGGATTTATTTAATACAATTGGTGTTAATAAAAAAATAAATAAATAATTATTATACTAAAAATGTATACTGTCAATATAGGATATTAATGGAGGAATAAAGTGCTTCACATTGGTACACTATTATTTATGGGGGCTGTATTTAGCCAAGATATAACATCTGGAATGTTGGAGCGGGAAAAATTAATTCCGCTACACCACGATGCAGAAGGCTTAGCTCCTCTCAGAATTCCGAACAAGAAACTCTCCCGGGCGTATCGCGTTTATCGCCATGATATTCCCCAATATTTAGAGCGATTAAAGCAAGCTTTTCATTGTGTACAGGGGGAAAAGACCGTACGCGGTATTCACATGCCGGATTGGATCATTTGGGGATTTCCATCAATAAAACAAACAAGAACAAGCCTCACGCTGTATATTGGCAATCAGACTTTAGAAAACCCGACGCGAATTGGTAAATTAAATTTGAAGGAGGAAGGACTCTCTGCTGTTGAAGGGGTTCAACGTATTCGGGCTTTTTTAGATAAATATGTTGATTACGATGGTTTAAAAATATCCAGTTATCAGGCACCATTAAAGAAGAAAACATACAGCCATAATTGGACTGAACTTGATGATTTAGTTCTGCAAATGCTCATGAAGGGATCTAAGTATCAGCTAGTTCAAGGCATAGATCAAGACGAAACCGTTCGATTAATTGGCGAGTTTTTCAGATGGCGTCGCATTATTTCAGAATTTTGTCAGGAGAAATTTGAACAAGTTAATGAAGTTACTTTACCTCAAGTCTTTGAAAGATTCTTAATAACAAAACATAGGATGACATCCGGTGAGGCTAAAAAATACAAGTATTTACTTGATTTGCGTCGACAACATTTGGGGTTAATTTTACAAGATCCTAACGACAATACCGATGTTATGAACGAGATATTCAAAAATTTTACATTGTATGGGTTGACAACTGGACAAGAACAAGCTGACCGTTATAGGGATCAGCTTTTCCCTTTGGTGTAATGGCCTGACACACTCATGATTGTCAGAATCACGTTCCCGTCTTTGTCTCGGTCGGCCTTATAGACCAAGCGATCCTTATCGTTGAGTCGTCGTGATATATACCCTGCAAAGTTTCCAGACAATAGTTCTGGACTTCCAAGCCCGGATGTGGCCCAAGGATTAGCCATTATTTCTGCCATCATTTCTGGGTATTCATCACAGATGGTGTCGTATTTCTTCTGATGTTTAGTCTTAGCAAACAGCACCTTACTAACCCGTGTGAACAATACAGACTGAGTGCGTTCTAATGGTGGTCTTGATGATGGTTTAGCTTGATAATCAACCCCTTTGACAAAACAGCCGGATTCAGTTCGTTGCAGCTGGCGGGATCTACGACGCTCATCAATCATTCTACGACGCTCATCCACAGTCATTATTTCTCTGACGGATGTTGATCTTTCTAATGTTGGTTGAGCGGCCGAGGAGTCGGCTTTTTTGTCAATAACAACTGGTTTTACCTCTAGTTCTGATGCAGCAGGCAATTCAACAGGTTTGTCATCACTCGCAATAACCGGTGCGGCTTCTGGCTCTTGTGCTGCAGGCAAAACAGGTTGTTGATCAGCTTCAACGGCAGGATCAACTTGTGGCTCAGCCGTGACTGTCGCTTCTGCTGCTGTTTCCACAGCAGCCGCCTTTGATTTTTTCTTCTTCTTTTTCTTCTTCGCTGTACCCACATCAAGTGGTTTTTCGATTGTATCGAACACTAGAGTTTCTGCTTCATCCTTGCCAACTTTGACGCCTTTTAGGTGCGGAAAATAAGGTGTGAAGTTCTGAACCAACTCGTTCATGTTGGCAATAATGGCCGCGATATTATCAAGTTTTTCTTTTGCGGCAGCCCGAGCCGTCATAAAAAGTTTTTTATCCTTTGGAGGGATTTTCTTATCTTTGCACTTTTGGTACTTTTTATCCTGAGTATTGAATTCTTTGGTATAGTGGTCCTTTAGTTTTTTAAGGCAAAGGATCGTACCGGATGTGGTAAAGGTAATCACGTCTTGGATAATTGGATTGTGTTGTAGGAATGAGATTAAAGCAGCAGACTTGGTGCTGATAAATTCTTTCCATTCTTTTGTTATTTCAAAGTTACCACCAATGAGATAATAAGGTTCAGGTTTTTGTGTCTTTGTGTTATTCCAACCAATAAAGCTGACCTCATCTGAATAGTGTTTTTTGCCACGAACTATTTGGAAATCATACCATAATTTCGTCAAATTCATATTCAATTGCTCAAGGGTGTTATAGATATGAGGGGCTTCAGTAGTTTGCCTTGTAATAACATATTTTAGATTCTGCATTGTCGAATGGAACATGGATAGTTGCTGTTCTAAGATGCTTGGGAATTCATCCGTATATTCAAAATTCTGATCTTTTAAAAAGTTTTTGAGCATCAAGAACGCTGCAAGATGTAAGGCTTGCCGTTCTGCTAATTGTGAGTCAAGTGTTGTTAAATCAAAACGACCGTGGGACCAGTCGATCGCCCCCATCTCATCTAGGTCTTGATCGGTGAGGGCCATGCCGAGTGCCTGCGCCATTTTACGTCCTTGATCATAGGTTTTTGGAGCGTCAGGTAGGGGATTAATACGTATTTTTCGCAGTTCAGGAAAATGAGCACTTAAGAGTACAATCATTCGGTCTAATCTATTAATTATCGACTCATGGGTTTGTAAAATTTCAGGCTTAATCTGAATTGCTTGTTGGGCGCGGATAATGCCAAAATTTATAAGATCGCGAATGAGCGGGCTATTTTTATAGGCTGTCCAGAGTGACTCTTTGTTATTTAAAATAAAGTTGGCTAGCTTCTCTTTATCTCCCTTTTTATACTCGACAATTTTAGAATCGGATACGAAAAAATAGTCGTTTTCAGACAGTGTATACGTTGGTCTTGTCCAAGGGCTTTCTTTTTGTTGAATGATGTCCCCTAAATAAGTCACAAGAATCAAAGCAGTTAAACTACTGTTATAATTTGCATTGTAAAAAAAGTTAGGTGATTCTGGGGGGATGGGGGATACAATTTGTTCCCATTTATGAACAAAGCTATCTAATACTTGGTCGAGTTGTATTTTTACACCATTCGGAACGTCCGGGCTATTTCTAAAGAGATTTAAGAAATGTGACCTTGTTTGGCGATGGAATGTTTTTCGCGCATTTATTTGGTCGAGTGATAAATCATCTGTTGCAAGAAAACTCGGTCCTGACCAGGGCTGGTAGTTTGGGCAATTAGGGGTAATCCAGTTTGTATAGGTGTCATCCGAACAATTAGGAAAAAGTGTTGTTAACGTTGTCTCAGCAGCTATTGCTGTGGAAAATAGGGTGCTTGCGAAGAGAAGACTTTTTAATTTAATCATCAGAATAATCCTTTTATATTGGTATTATCCTTCGATTTTTCTGACGCCCTCAATTCCTAATAGTTTTGATCGTGCTTCGGCTGTCATTGAAATTCCGGAAAAACCAGCTAACTTCACAGATATTTGGGCATCCTGGACAAAGTTTACAAGAAGTTTTGTCGGTCCTTCTGGGATTTTCTTTAGCGATGCAGCTAGGATTGGAATTTTGACGCGACTGTCCACGTGAATTGTGATAGCTTGGGATGTGCCTTGCGTCATTTTCTCAAGAGGTTCAATACCTTGGGCTGTGATCCTGAAATCATCACCATCAAAACGGATAATGCCTGATACGTGGATTGCTGTTCCCGGGTTTAAGATATCTCGGCTGCGGCTAAAGACTTCGGAAAATACAGCAATTTCATAAACTCCTGTAGAATCTGATAGTTGAATAAAGGCAAATTTTTGCCCAGTCTTTGAGGTTCGCTCTTGCTTGACAATAATGACGCCGGCAAGTTTGATAGAACTACCATCAGATTGGTTTGGCAAATCAACACTTTTAACAATCCCTAATCGGGCTAGGCTGTCGCCATAGACATCCAAAGGATGAGCGGACATAAAGAACCCGAGGGCTTCGAATTCCTTTTGAAGTTTTTCAAGAGGGTCAAAATCCATGGCTTTGCGAATATTAACCGGAATTACGGTGTTTTCTACTGCACCAAACAGCGAGGCTTGTTGACTGGTTTTTTCATACTGGCATAACTGTGCTGTTTTTAATATTTCTTCGGCATTGATATATAACTCTCCACGATTGCCATAAAGGCTGTCAAAGGCACCGGCTGCAATCAAGTTTTCTAATTGGCGTTTATTGAGTCCTTTTGGATCAATACGATTTGCAAAATCATGAATGTCCTTAAACGGGCCTTTAGCGGTTCGCTCTGCTACAAGCGATTCCATACCAACTTCGCCGACATTTTTAACAGCAGCAAGAGCATAGCGAACACCATCCCCCTCAACAGCAAAGGTGACCATGGATTTATTAACATCAGGACAGTGAAGAGGAAGGCCTGCACGCAACATATCTTGACGGAAAATATTGAGTTTATCTGTGTTCTGCATATCGTATGTCATTGAAGCAGCGAAAAACTCAAGAGGGTGATTGGCTTTTAAATAACCCGTTTGATAGGTGAGAAGAGCATAGGGTGCCGAGTGAGATTTGTTAAAGCCATAGCCTGCGAACTTTGCCATTTGATCAAAGATTTGTTGGGCAACATCAGCATCGATGCCTCGCTCTGTTGCTCCTTTAACGAAGAGGGCGCTTTGGGCGTCCATTTCCTCTTTGATTTTTTTACCCATCGCGCGACGCAGCAAATCCGCGGCTCCCAGAGTGTAGCCACCTAAGTCCTGTGCGATTTTCATAACCTGTTCTTGATAAACCATGACACCGTAGGTGCCTTCTAGAATAGGCTGGAGTTCTGGGTGAAGATATGTGATTTCTTCTTCACCATTCTTACAAGCCGTATACCGTGGGATATCGTCCATGGGACCTGGACGATACAACGCAACCAATGCCACGAGATCTTCCAGACGGTCCGGCTTCATGCGTTTTAAAACGTCTTTCATTCCCGCACTTTCAACCTGAAAAACGCCGACGGTTTCGATGCGGGTTAAAAGGTCAAATGTGGTTCGATCATCAAGGGGGATGTGGGATATATTGATATCAATACCTTTATTGCGGACCATCTCACATGCTTTTTGAATAACGGTCAGGGTCTTAAGGCCTAAGAAGTCGAATTTAACAAGGCCTGCCATTTCCACAAACTTCATATTGAACTGGGTGGCAGGGAGTTCTGAACGGTCATCCTTGTATAGGGCAACCAGCTCATAAAGCGGGCGATCACCGATCACAACACCGGCTGCGTGGGTTGAGGCGTGGCGATATAATCCCTCGAGCTTCATCCCAATATCAATTAATTTTTCAACGGTTGTGTCAGTTTGGCGTGCTTCCTCAAGTGCGGGTTCTATCTCTAATGCTTGTTGTAGTGTCGTTGGATTGGCTGGATTATTGGGGACAAGCTTTGAGATACGATCGACCTGAGAATACGGCATCTGAAGGACGCGCCCCACATCGCGTAAGACGATGCGGGCTTGTAACTTACCAAAGGTGATAATCTGTGCAACTTTGTCGTCACCATATTTCTGACGAACATACGAAATCACTTCGTCGCGACGATCCTGACAAAAGTCCACGTCAAAGTCAGGCATGGATACACGTTCTGGGTTCAAAAACCGTTCAAAGATCAGGCCAAAACGAATCGGGTCAATATCGGTAATCGTGAGTGACCACGCAACCAGAGATCCGGCACCGGATCCGCGACCTGGACCTACAGGGATGCCTTGTGATTTCGCCCATTTAATAAAGTCAGCAACGATCAAGAAATACCCGGGGAATCCCATGCGTTCAATGATGCCAATTTCATAATTCAATCGTTCAAAATAATGGTCATGGGTTTTTTGACGATCTTCGTTGCTCATGTCTGCGGTATAGACTTGTTCACGCAGACGTTTTTCCAGACCTTCTTTAGCTTGAAGACGCATTTCTTCCGGCTCACTGAGGCCTGAAGGTGACTCAAAAGGGGGCAAAATCGGCTTGCGGGGCAGGGGGCGATAATAGCACCGTTGAGCAATGATAACGGTGTTTTCAATAGCTTCTGGCAAATCTGCAAAAAGCTCGGTCATTTCATCAGCTGTTTTAAAATAATGCTGAGGTGTTAGGCGGCGACGGTCTTCCGTTGCAATAACAACACCCTCATCAACACACAACAAAGCATCATGGGCTTCATAGATCTCAGGGGTTGAGAAAAACACATCGTTAGTTGCAACAATAGGAATATTGTGGGTATAGGCAAGATCAAGGAGAGCTGTTTCAATTTTTTGCTCATCCACCATGCCGTGGCGCATAAACTCAATATAGAGGCGATCCCCAAAGATATCTTTTAGATCCAGCAAAGCTGCAGTTGCCATCTCTGAACTTTCATTGAGAAGATGACGCGCTACAATTCCTTTTGTGCCGGCTGTTAACGCAATCAGTCCACCACTGAATTGACGTAAATGGTCTTTTGAAACCTGAGGTGTGACACCTGTGGGGCTTTGTGTATAGGCATCGCTAATGAGGCGCATCAGGTTCATATAACCCTGTTCATTTTGAACCAAGAGAACTAATTGATCAGGTTCCGGTATTAGTCCAATGTGACCTTTGGGTAAGTCTTGGGCGATATTTAAAATAGCACCCGTAATGGGTTGAATCCCTGAGTCTGCTGCCGCTACACTAAATTCTAGCGCGCCAAAAAGATTGCAGCTGTCGGTCACTGCGACTGCCGGCATATTCAATTTCTGACAAAGTTTAACCAAATCCTTAACTTTAACGGCTCCCTCCGCTAGAGAGTAGGCGCTGTGAACGCGAAGGTGAATAAACGATGGCAGCATTGATAATAATGACCTGATTGACTTTCCCCTAGTATGCCATTTTAGACACAAGATTGGAAGCGTTCTGGGGGAAGAGAGATATTTGATTGTTTACGAAAAAAATAAATAAAAAACAATTAATTATTATTGAAAATAGATACTTTGATCCTTATATGAGTTGAAGAAAAGTATTACGTTAACATTTGAGGGTTTAAAGATGATCACAAAACAATTATTTTCAGTAAAGATTTTAACTCTTGCAGCGATCAGCCATCTCGCCCTGGCTAATGTTTCAGTTGCAACAGACGCGCCTGAATTACAGACTGCCATTGCGGCATCACTGACTCAACAAGAAATAGAGGCGGTTAAGGCCGTTGACGTGCCTAAGACAGCAGAGCGAAAACTAGAAGACCTTAAAGCTGATGTCACAACAAAAGCAAATTATCTTGATTCCGCCATTAAGTACGGGCTTGTTGCGGGTGGTGTTGCTTTGGGTGCCGCTGCTACATATTTTTATGGCTCAGCGCTTGCAGCCACAGCTGCTTATGAGGGAAGCCTTGCATTGGCTAGCTATATGATGCCACATCAAAGTCTAGCGACATACTATTTGGTAACGCATCCAGCCGCAATTAATGCAGGGATGCAGTTTGCAAACTCGTCAATTGTACAAGGTGCATTGGGAACAACCTCAAGTGTTTTGGGCTATGGTTTAGGAAAACTTGGTTGTGGGCTTTATGAGGATCTCAAGTATGTAGCAAAAGCAGGGGGTAATGTGGCTTATAATACGGGCGCGTATCTTGTGAAACATGGTTGCGATGCAGGATTATCCCTTGGTAGTGCTACATTTTCCAGTGCCAAAAGTGCTTCATCGAGTGTATGGAGCTGGTTGGGTTATTAAGCCTAACGACTATTCGATGAAATAATGCTTGTCTCCCCCCTTTTTTTGAGGGGGGGGATTCTTTAACAGCATTACTCATGTACTAAGTGTATGCTTCATTCCTTGCTTTTATAGCCGATTTAAAATGACCAGCTATATGAGGAACATTCACTACTTAACAAAGAAGAGACTCTTTAGAGCTGCTAGAGCTAATTGCCCCATCGTGTCTAAGGCGAATCAGAAGCCCCTTAGAGTCTAGTAAGTCTAAAAAAACAACTTAGCTCCCACGATCATAGTCATTAAGTTCGTAGGTCTTGGATTATAACTTTTGTAATACTGCTTATTGCGAAAACTATGATCTTGTGTCAAGAGTACAGTAAGTTTATCTTTGATAATGTTTAGTATTTCCAGTTGTTCTTGTAGATCTCTACTTTTTTCTTTTAATTTTTCAGATGCCGATATTGCCAAAGCTAATTTTAATACGTATTTGCTTTTTTCTTTTTCTATCACGTCTTGAGAAAGTCTTTGTTGTTGTGAAAGACCGTATTGTTCCAATAAAGCTGCATAGGTACTGTCAAAAGAACTATTCTCTTCTTTTCCTGTCAAATCTGCTAACTTAAGTCTAAGGCGCTCGATCTTAGATTCTTCAAGCTCCTCAGCCTGTTCATATACTCTACGTTTTTTTTGCAAGAATTCATGCATAAAGAAAAAAGTTGATCGATTATCAGGAGAGGAATCATATAAAAATGAATATAGAAAATCACTATACTTTACAGCATCAAACCCAATAGAAAAGAATTTTAGATCGGGATAATAGCGCACAAATGAACTCTTGTTTTCCCCCATCAAATGTCGCTGGTTGAAGGGTAAATTTTGTAAAACACCCTTAAAATTTACATTAGAAATCATAAACCCTCTAAGCATATTATAATTTATCAGGAAATCAAGAAGCTCTTCTTCGATATCTAAAAATTGGGAGTATATTTCTCTATCAGCCTCGTTATCAACGGTATCTTTATAGCCTGGCGTATTCATACCCATTAAGAAGCCATGTCTACCACTTAAAAACGCCACACATTCTTTTAACTCTTCGCAAAGAGAATCATGACTTCTATCTATCTGCGGCATGAAATAACTAACTGAATTTACATCAAAATGTTTATCTAAGTAGTCGCAGATATCCTTTCTTACAGTATTTTTAGTCGTATCAACAAGTTGACCAAAGATATAGGGATGATCCCACAGTGCCACTTTTTTTGCCATATGGATTATTAGAAATAAAGTTATATCAGGGCGTGGCACGTCCCCAGTGGCATACGATTCTATTTTTTTGGATAGCGCGTTCGTTAGTCTGTTTTCTTTTCGGAAAATCTCATCGATTTTAGTAGCTGCCATTGCATAATCTTGAGGAATATCCGAAGACGGATCTTGGTAAGAACTAATATCTCTAGCTCCTGATAATAAAATGCCTGGATTATCATTTGCCTGTGAATCTATATTTAATGAACATAAAGACATTGCCAACATAAAAAATTTTTTAATCACTGTGTTATCCTTTTTTGTGATTAGCTTCGATTTTGTTATATAATGTGAATTTGATATAAGAGTCATCTCTCCCCTTGGGTGAAATGTTTTGGAATCTTGCAATTACAAGGCATCTTATATATTTTATCTGATGTTTTTTATTTTTATATATCGAATTCATGCTCATTATACAGGAGTCCATCATCGGAAGACAATAACATTTTCATAAGATTCTTGTCTAAGCTATATATAAAATAGCTTAGGAGATTGAATAATCTAAGATTGAGGAACGCAGTAATAACCGTTGTATGAACTGCCATTTTAAAACCTATTTTCATGTTGAAAATTATATCATTAGCATCCACATAATATTTATAAATCCAAAAACTAATAACGGTAAATTTAAGCTATGCTAAAAAATATTCTTCTTGTAACAAGTATCATTATCCAATCCCCCGCTATTTCTGCAGAGGATAGTGCAGCACATCAAACAGGAACAACTGAATTAATCAGACTTCAAGATATTTTGACAGGAGCAGTCAGAGGCAAAGGAATCATCAATCTAGATCCGGAAAGCGTTAGAACCTTTTTAGAAAATGATCTTCACAGAAGCACCACAGCAACAAGTGCTCATCCTCGCCATACAGCTCAGATAGACAGTACACATATTAAAGCAATCATTGGTAACGGAAATGATGCTGTTGCTTTCGGCCAGTTTTACTCTTATAAAACCGACCTTAGTAACATACAAGTAGATGGTGATTGCAATACGATCTATATAATTAACGGAGTGGGAAACACTAAATCGCTTACAGAAAAAGGAACGTTATCCCTTACTGTTGATAAACAAGGATCAACAACTATAAAACATATTGTCCAAGGTTTGGTAAGTGATTCAGCCGTACCCCAATTTAAAGAAGAACAAAATGAAACGGTAGTTCCACAAGATTCTACAACACCTGAGGCTGCCCCTGTTTCAACATCTTCATCTCCTACCTCTTCTATAAAGTTACCAATAACACAAAAAGGCAGTAGTAGCCCTCTAAAAAAATTAGGACGAATCTTTAAAAGAACTTCGAGTTCTAGCTCAAGTAGCTCACTGCCAGAAGCAGGTAGCTCTAGTCCAACATCAAGGAAAAATTCAACACCGCCATCACCGCAAGCTCACGCCCTCAATCAACAATTGGCCAAAGAGTTGGAAAAAAGGAATTCTCGGCATTAACTTTAGGTTAAATGAAGGGGAATCTTGTTTTCTTGATATTACTTCTCAAATAAAATCACCCTATTAAATATAGGGTGATTTATAACATGACCTCTAAGTTAATGATTTATGGTGTTGATAATACTATTAAAACTTAAGGGTCTAGAGAACTTTAGAACCTAAATAACGTGAGTTGGACATAGGAAGGTCTATCTAGCAATAGAATTCGTCATCCTCGACTAGAAATTCTAAGTTTTCGTTAGAAAACGCTAAGGATTTCTTGATCGGGGATCCAGATAACCATAAAAAACGTAGATCTCCAATCAATCAAAGCTAGGGTTTCTAGCGAAACCCTAGCTTTGCTCGTCGGAGATGACGAGCGTGTCTGGTCTTTCTTATATCGAACTCACATTTGCTTTTAATGTCTGATTTTCAATTGGAATAACTATAAAATTGAATCTTGCAGGAATGTTGTCGAGAAGAATCAATCAAGAGTATAGACTCGTTTACAAAATTAATAATAAGGTTATTATTATTCAATGCCGTTACCATTATTAACCCCAGTATTTTTCATTTTTGTACCATATATCTTATGCTGATTTAAAATTATCTAGCTATATATTTATTCTATCTAATCCTATGAAATTTTAGCAAATTCCAATTATCTTTTCACATTCACAGTGGTAGCTATTTGGATTTCCCCTGTTAAGGCGCGGTGAACTGGGCATTTTGAGGCGATTTCTTTGTATTTTTCTTGTTGTTCTGGGGTTAACATCTCATCAAAATAGAGTTCACGGGTAAATACATGGGCGGTTTTGCCTGTCTCTGGATCTATCCGCTTTGTTATACCGACTTTAACTTGGAAGAATCCTAATTCTATGCCTTTGTGGCGAGCGTAATACCGTAAAGTCATTGCTGTGCAAGAAGCTAAGCTTGATGCCAACAGATCATAGGGATTCATGCCATGATCATTCCCGCCCGACTCAAAAGGTTCGTCCGTGGGGATAACCTGACGGTGCGTTTCTATAGTAAAAGAAAAGGGTGTTGCATCGTGCATTGGCGTTGCCAATACATCACCTTTTTCTAAATCCTGACGGCGGATCATTATTGTCCTCCTGCGTCAGCACCAGCATCATCTGCCGGGGCTGCAGCCGCTTGATCATTATCTGTTGGTTGATCATCTGTTGCCGCATCCGGTAGTGGTTCCTCTTCTTCAGCCTGAGGTTCTATGGGTTTTTGTGATCCCATGGTCAAAACAGGTTCATTTTCCTTTTGCATGATTAAGTCAGGAAGATCCGGCGCCAATGTTGGGAACGGTGGGATCCTAACAGGTTTACCTGATTTCTTACCCTTTGAGGCAGATAAAATCGTTACCCGAATAAAGGCTAGGGTTTTATCTTCAGGACCATTGGGAATTTCATACTTCAGGATATAAGGTACCGGTTCTTGCAGTTGGCTGTATTCACTTTGTAAGGCTTGTTGCTGACGGATCATCCAGAATAAAGACCAGCGACCAGGATATTTGTATGTAACAGTGCCTTCTTCAACTTCCATGTTGGCTTGATTCGGGTCTTTGTACGGTTGCATCCGTGAGGTTGGGGGCCAACGGAAACTAACTTGAATCTCATTGCCAAAACTCCATTTTCCAACTTTTGACTTGTCGTGGTTGGTAATGACCGATGTATCATTCGGTGTCAATGTCCAGTCAATAATAACGTTTGCTCTTAATTCCTTGTCTCGATTAACACGGAAGGCAACATCAAGATCAAAACTTGGGACTTCAGCCGGAACAGGAGAATTCAAAAAGGCTGAGAAAAAACCTTTGAGTTTTTCCATGGCCGTTAAGAAAGCATAAGAATCATCGGCTTCTGATCCAAGCTGATAGACTTGGTCATAGATCTTTTTAGGGTCATTTCCGGCATCCTTATACAGGCGGAAAAATTCTTTGATATCATCGGGTTCTGCTTCCGGAGAATCCGGTTGTGGATTCGCCAAGAAGGGGAATTTGTCGCGAATGTTATCATTAAAGTATTGTGCCAGCTTTTTATAGTTATCAATGCTTTCTTTGCGTCGAATCACTTCGCAACGGGATAGAATCTTGCGTTTTAGCTGATCGCGACGGTCAAGAAAGTAATCCCCAGATCCGGAACGTAAATCCTTGAGTGGGATTTTTGTAAAGCACTTATCCAAGTCAACGTCAGCAAGGTCTTTCGTGATTGCATCTTCTAAAGTATGAAGCGAGTTGCCAGGTTTTTTCTTCTCGTAACCATCGACATCATCAATGAGTCGTTTCCATTTAAAGACTAAATCGTCTTTACCTTGGAATTCTTTCATGATTGGCGCTGTTAAGAATTGGATCATAAACGCTGCATACTCGTCTGCCAGACGGCGAACAAGGGCGCGTTGTTTTTCCAAAAAGTTATTTAAATCGATGGAATCCTTGACGTTATAACCTTCGAAAATAGGCGAATTAACACCATTCCACCAATCAAAATTATTGTCCTTAACTTTATAAAGACCATAACCTTCTAGAACTTCATCTACTTGTTCTAACAGGCGGGTCGACAGCATGCCCAAGAGCGTTCTAAGGTCAACGAAACCTGTACCGACATTGCCATCATCCATAACTTCTAAGAGCTTTAGGAATTTTGGCACAATAGTTTTCACATCATCAATTTTGTTGCGCAAGGTTTCTTCGGCGGAAGCCAACGTCGATGAGGACATCGGACGCGGCGTAATTGTTTGAGCCTTAGCAATTAGGCTGACAATATTCTTTTGTAGATTTGCACGGATGGCTTCTTTCAAGGTACCACGAATTCCAGGTGGAACATCGTCAAGGTGTTTTTCAGCAAACTTTTCATAATCTTTGACCTCGTCCGTTGCCATATCAATGAGTTTGGAATTCCAAAAGACCACATGGGTTTCCGGAATCTTCGAGACAAACATCTCACCCGTTGGCTCAGCCATAAAACTTTCGTTAAACAAGAGAGTTAAGCTCTTTTCTAGATTGAATATCCCATCTGACGGATAAGCTTTTTTCGGATCATTAATTGCTTTTTTCGGCGCCAATAACTTATTTAGTTGTGTTAGGCTTTGTTGGAATTGACGGAAAGCAGCTGCAGTTTGACTTGCAAACAGGTTAACCATATCCGAGCCAAATAAGTTGAATCCGGTAATCTGACTCATGACATCGGAAAAATCTGCCCCTGCATCAAAATACTCGCCATCGATCCACGTTTTCCCAGGTTCGCCCATGTGAGGCACGGTTTCATGCAGACTTTGAACAATTTTCCGCAACGGATCAAGATCAGGGATCTTTTCATCAGAACGATTCCCATATTCTTTCATTAAGAAATTCAATTTCCCAATGATTGAATGTTCATTGCGGGGGGAAAACAGATTTGTTGTAAAATGATCAAAGAGATGGGATAGCGTTTGTCGAGCTGTTTGTTCATAAGGGTTTAAATCGATTTTCGGATAAATAACATCTTTTAGATCATGTCTGAAATGGGTGTAGTCTTTCAAGAATTCCTTTGGCAAATCGATGCCTAACGTGTAAATGACAAGGTCTTTTAATAGATCCGGGTCAGAGCTATCTTGCAATCGATTGTACTTATCAATATTATTGCTAAGATCGATAAAACGTTGAACAAATC
This sequence comes from Candidatus Paracaedibacteraceae bacterium, assembly GCA_019636055.1. Taxonomy (NCBI): domain Bacteria; kingdom Pseudomonadati; phylum Pseudomonadota; class Alphaproteobacteria; order Holosporales; family Candidatus Paracaedibacteraceae; species Candidatus Paracaedibacteraceae bacterium. The sequence goes on along the minus strand of JAHBYH010000001.1, from coordinate 107,598 downwards.
CCTTGAAGAGCTGATATTCAACTGTATTAGTTGGGGTTAACATTTCACCAAGATCTTTGGTGAAGTCATCAGGGCCAACCCTAAAGGTTAATAGATCTCGAGCTTTCAAAAGGAGGTCCATATAAATGGTGCGAACAATAATCTGGTTGTAGGAAACCTTTAGAGATGTCCTTAAGTTATCGTCAATGGGACTAAACCAAGACGAAGGCATAAAAATAGAAAAGAAATTTGCCTTATGTAAATTATCCATCATATCCAACAATTCACGGGTTTGTTGGTCAAAAATTTGAGCTGTGATTCGGTTCTGGTCCATTCGTGTTGCCGGGATTTGATACAAGATCGAGTTAACTTTACCCAGCACTGGTAATAGATAGTCGCGATTTTCTTTAAAGTTGTCATAGGTCTTTAAGATGCCGTATGTCCCAATCCCGAGAAAACCAATAATACCAGCTTTTGCATAATTTAGATTTCGATTGGATGAGATTAATCGTTGGCGAATCGGTTGGGCAAGCCCTGTTTCCTTGAAAACTTTATCCGTCAAAATATCTCGGAAAAAGAAGACCGGACTTGGTCGTTCTTCGTGAATTGGGTCTGTTTCAAGGTCGCCAACCTGAGTTTTTATCGTCGGCTCTGATTCTTGTTGTTCCATAGCTGACAATTGATCAACGGAAAGTTTTGCCCCGCTATCCCCGCAGAAATAAATACCTCTTAACATCAACGATTCATCATAAGATGTAATCTTAAAGATTTGATTCATATAGAGAGAAAGTGGTTTTTGCAAGTGCATTAGCTCTGATGGAAAAACAAATATGCCATCACGGGCAAGTTCATCAGCCCCTTGTCCTAAGACTTCTAATTTGACGCGGGTAAGGGCGTTTTTGACATGACCAAATGCTTCTGAAATCCAAGATGCGTTATAGGCAGTCCCCGGAGTGTAGGGAGATGACCAGCCAATCATATTGTTGCGGTTGTCAAAGGGAATGGCACTACATAAATTTTTAAATCCCGGAACAATATCTGTCTTTGTTACGACAACATACACGGGAATTCTGAGTCCCATAAAGTTTTGAGTCGCGATCAATTTTTGTGATAAATATCGCGCACGGTCTGATATCTCTTCTGGAGATAATTTGTTTTTCCCATAGAGTTCCGTTGCAGGTATCGTCAAAATTATACCATCAATCGGGCGGCGATGGCGATATCGTGTTAACAGGTTAACAATGGTCTGCCACCCTTTTTCATCCGCATCGGTTCCCCGAGATTTGATTAAGAAATCACCGCGAATATCAAGGATAACCCCGCGATTAAGAAACCACCATTTTAATCCGGGGTTATCTTCATTGATTCCAAATGTTGGTTTACCAATAGGAAGTGGGATTTCAGACCGTTCAATCAGACTGGTTTTCCCAGATCCTGAGGTTCCGATCATAAGGTACCATGGCAAGAAATATTTATAATTTATTGTATCAAGACGTTCGCGCAGTAAGTCAAGAGCTCTTAAGAAAATAAGACTTAGATCACCAACTTTAAAATATCCCTTTAACGTTAGATACCGCGATAAAAGTCCGCCCCAAGGTGGTGTTTTATCTTCAGCCGGCGGAAGTTTTTCCGGTTCTGGTGTATTAGGCGGAACGCGCTTGTCCACTTCTTTTTTGACGCGACTAGAGGTGTAATAGAGGAAAAGCAACATCAAAATCAACGCGATAATTGATCCAACGATCACAATGATGTGAATGTATGCGTTTAATCCAGAGATAAAGTCCATTATGGTCTTCATGATAAGCCTAACTTTTGTGCTTGAGTCAAAATTTGTCCAAGTGCATCATCCATGTCGCGTACAAGTTTAAACCATAAAAATGATGATACAGTAATGAACACGAATAGGATTGCTGCAAAGGCAGTTACCCAGTTGCGGACATCAGGAATACCTTTGCCGGCGGGTATGGATATAATATGGTCATAACATTCAGGAACTAAATATTCTCGTCCTGTTGTAAAGAGAAGAGGCGCATGACGGTTGATCATCTTATAGAGTTCATGACGATACCAATCAATCTGTTGGTCTTCACCGAGATCACGGTATCGTCCTTTGAATCCTAGGGACAAGATCATCATATAGATATTAGCCACATCATTACGCATTGGATCATTGTTTTCGAGTAAATCATCGATCTTACGAAAAACAAGTTCACCCGCGATTTGGGTGTGGAAAAATTGTTTTTCGATTAGGTTATTTTCCCAGCGTGTTTTGCCGACCCAGCTAAAAGATAGAAACGTTTCATCGAGTAAGGCAACCATGGCATACAAAGCATCCTGAAAATGACTCACGGCAAATTCGCCAACCTGGTTTTGAGCCTCAAGTGAGAAACGCTCAAACATACTGCGAAATTTATGCTGAATTGTATCCGTAATTGTTGTAATTTCAACAGTTTCTTGGCCCTGTGCCTCATCATGTTCAGCTTGATCTTGTTCGACAATATTGTCAGATTGCGTTTCTGTATGAACTTCGGGCGGTGGGGTGAATGCAATCCCGTCTTCCAGCGTTCTAAGGGCGATTTCCTTTTGGATTAAGAGTTCACGGTAAAACTCTTGGAAGTATTGCATTAGGAATGTCGATGTAGCAGCAGAAGCATCAATGGCCATAATTAATCATCTCTTTTAAGTGATTCAACAACAGATGTTTCAAGTTCCGCATGGCGCAGGTATAGAACGGCTTCCATGGGGCGTTTGTCTGGAGTATCTGCGGGGTTAAATATGTATAAACGTTCATCGGGTTTGATAAAGGCATTGTCCGTTTTTATAGCAAAGAGGCAAACACCACGGCCAGCCATTAAATCTAAGGTTTCAGCTTCATCCATGAGGCGACGCGGGGCACCGGTGATGCGTCGTACACGAACGGCCTCTAACATGGATTCACTAACGACGATTGCATCTTTCATCCAGTCAATCATTTCAGGTTCGGTCATGGTCGCGCTGGTTCTAAGGCCAATCATGACGCGTTGTGTTATAATTTCTGGCTGAAGTTTTACCGAGAAATATCCATCTTGAAAGGAAAACATTAAGACGCTAAATGCCTTTTCGATGCTATCCGTGATCATATGAATCCAATCAAGCATAGGAAGACACGAATTCATGATTTCGTTATGATTATAAGTTGGAAACACAGGTGGTACCTGACCCAGTCTTAAGGTTGACATTTTACCGGCGACAACACATAGTAAACGATGAATTTCAGCCGGATGCGCCTTTCCTGTGTGAAATATAGGTTCAAGAACCGGCAGGCTTTCAACGATTGGCTTGAGTTGTTGGGACGTTTCCATCAACAAGGGAGTGCCAATTTGTGTTTGCCACTTTTCGGCTAAGAATCCCGCTTTCTCACGGAACCGACGAAGGAGTTTAGTTATTCCATCAGCTAGCGGGGTTTTTCCATGAACTTCAAAACAAGGTGGCATATAAGAGACAAAGCCAAAAACTTCATCAATATACTCAAGTTTTGCAATTGGGATGGAACTATAACGTGGCGGTGGAGAGTCGCTCAGAATAAGCATTATTTTTGGTTGAAGGCGTGGAACATGGATAACATTGTCGGCAACATTATCATCTGTTACGTCATCGCCATCAGTCGCTATATAGCGTTGCCAGTCACCAGTTATGGGTGATGTTCCTGAAACTAACTCCGGAACACACAGGTAGAGTGTGTGAACCCGATTTTCTAGAGCATCTGTATAAGGGGTTAAATCAAGCGAAAGTGGTGTTGAATCAGGGGCTTGGCTATAATCAACGACCAAACCATCCGGCATGATTGCGTGTACTTGTAAAACGGTGACGAGTCCTGTTGCAACAGTCACTTGATCAAATTCTAGACTGAGCACGCCCCAGTGGTGATGAGATAGGGCGTGCATATGTGTTGTTAAGAGTTGCTGAGATCTTAACTCGAGTTGCTGAAAATGTTGTGGAGACAGCAGCATTCCTTCATACCATTGGATTGCTGGCACCAAACGAAGATTTCGCGACATGTTAAAATCCTCAAAAAAGTTAATTAAAAATTTACGTTTCCTTTTTAGTATGCAAAGATTAATTAAAATGCACAAGAGGAAAAGAACAATGGCTAACATGACAACCCAAACGGCGACCCTTCAATGTTCTTATGGGGCGTCACCTTGTTCGTTAACAGTCACAAATGTAACAACAGCTCAAGGTGTTAATAATATGGCTGCGAACATTCTAACCGACACAGCTTATTCTGATATTTCTGGTTTTTCTACGTGTACCAGCCCGTCAAATCCTGTAATTTCGGGAAGCGGTGGGACAGTCAGTTCAACAGGTTGTACCCCAACTTTTGGGTCACCGTGGACGCCAGGGTCAACAACAGTGCAAATCAGTAGTATTGGTGCGTTGACAAGTTCTTCAACACTTACGTGTAATTACGCTTCTGGAACAATTTCGATTATAAATTCTGGCGCAACAACAGTAACAGTGGGGTCATGATGTCTGATAATCCAAATCGTAATGGTTTTCTTGATATTGATAACCTTATCAATCCAATAGCAGGGGACAATCCGTGTGGAATCTCGTTGAGATATGAACAGATTTATGATCAAATCCGCGATGCGCGCCGTGAAGACGATGATACGATTTCGTATGGGATTTGGCAGCATGATTTAAAACGGGCTGATTGGTTTAAGGTTGAGGCTTTGTGCTGCGAAGCTTTATCCCAACAAACGAAGGATCTCCAGATTGCAGGATGGTTGACTGAAGCTTGGGTTCAACTTGATGGTATTGACGGACTTAGCCGTGGACTTAGTCTGATCCGAAAGTTGACTGATACTTTTTGGTCCGGAATTCATCCGACTATTCGATCAGGTGATCTGGAGTATCGGTCACAATTTTTTGACTGGTTAAATAAAGCTGTAGCTGATCGTCTGGTCAAATTACAGTTTGTGCCGAATGAATTAGGCGAGGGGATAAGCTATGCGGATTGGTTGGCTGCACAGCGATTGGATACTGTAAAGCGAACGCCCAATTCGGAAAAATGGGTTAAAAAGGCCGAAGAGCGAGGTCAAGTAAGTTTTAAGCAATGTCATACTTTGTTGTCACGAATTACAACAGAATTTGGTGATAATTACCTTCAGAGCATCTATTCCGCACAAAATGCTTTGCATGATCTAAAAGAGGTTCTGGACAATCATTACCCCGAAAATACGTTAGCTTTTGATGAGTTGGGGAACTATTTGGATGAGATGTCCCGAATTTATAAAACAGAGGTGTCAGGAAGAGAACGTCCTCAAGAAATGGTCTCTGATGATTCTTTGACCTTGACTGTGCCTCAGCATCCGGCATTACCGGATGATAATTCCCATGCGGATAATTTTGGTGATCATTCAACATCTGCACCCGAGATCCCGGGCCTTGCCGATCAAAGTGGGGGTGGGGGGCATGCGACATCTGCTCCTGTAATTCCGGGATTGGCAAGTCAACCCAATGCGGGGCAAGATCGGGAGCAAATTTACCGCCAACTGAGTGGTATTGCGGATACACTTGAAAAGATTGAACCCCATAGCCCAGCGCCTCAGATTTTGCGGAAAGTCATTGCTTGGCAAAATAAATCTTTGATGGAAATTTTTAATGAACTTGGTTCCTCGCCCGAAGATCTAGTTGCTTTGATGCGATTTCTAGGAATTGGGGGGACAAAGCCTGCCGTTTAAACTTTCTTAAGGGTACAAAAATTTCGTGCTATCTGTAAAAAAGTGCGTTAATGTGTCTTTAGGGTTGGTGGAAGGGTAATTTTATTTCGTGCAAGGGGGGAGTCACTATGAAAATAGGTGTACCAAAAGAAATTAAGATCCATGAATATAGAGTTGGTATGACACCATCTTCGGTGCGAGAATTGACCTCTCATGGTCACACAGTTTTTGTCGAAAAGCAAGCTGGTACGGCTATTAGTTTTACGGATGAGGCTTATATTAAAGCTGGTGCACAAATTCTCCCTTCTGCCAAGGATGTTTTTGCGGAATCTGATATGGTTGTTAAGGTTAAAGAACCACAAGAATCAGAATGGAAAATGTTGCGCCCTGATCAAATTTTGTTTACATTTTTGCATTTGGCTCCAGATCCGGCTCAAGCACGTGGCTTGATGGAGTCTGGATGTACGGCCATTGCCTATGAAACTGTAACAGACAACTTTGGTGGATTGCCACTATTGGCTCCAATGAGTGAGGTTGCAGGACGAATGTCAATTCAAGCGGGGGCAAACTTTCTGGAAAAAACAAAAGGGGGACGCGGCGTTCTGTTGGGTGGGGTTGCCGGGGTTGAACCGGCCAAAGTTACCATTCTTGGGGGGGGTGTTGTTGGTGCTAATGCTGCAAAGATGGCTGTTGGCCTTGGCGCAAAGGTTGCCATTTTTGATAAAAGCCCGCGTCGTCTGAATGAGCTCGATTGGTTGTTTGATGGGCGTGTTCAAACGATTTATTCAACAAAGGATACCATCGAAGAATATGTGACTCAGGCTGATCTTGTGGTTGGTGCTGTGTTAGTTACGGGTGCTGCTGCGCCAAAATTAGTTTCCCGAGAGATGTTAACGCATATGAAAAAAGGAGCTGTCCTTGTTGACGTTGCAATTGATCAAGGAGGGTGTTTTGAGTCTAGCCGCCCGACAACGCATACAGATCCTGTTTATATTGAAGATGGGATTGTCCATTATTGCGTGACGAACATGCCGGGTGCTGTTGCTCGTACATCAACATTAGCTTTGAATAATGCAACTTTGCCATTTATTGGGGCATTAGCTCAAAAAGGTGCGCTCCAAGCGATGCGTGATGATTTGCATTTGCGTAATGGGCTTAATGTTTACCAAGGCCAGATCACTCATCCGGTGGTTGCCCGTGATTTAGGTGTAGAGTTCTTAGATCCACAACGTGCCGTTGCTTAATATACAGTCATTTTAGTCATTAGGCATCACAACTGCGTTGCTCACGTACTCAGTATACGCTTTGCGCCTAATTGCTTATCCAATAACTAATCTAAATGACTAGAGCCATTCAAATTGACTATAATATTATTTGACAGGATGTCTCTCTTGAAAAAGGAGGCATCGTGTTTAAGCGTATAGTATTATTTTACCTGTTAATCTTTAAAGTCAATGCAGCACAAGTTGATAGCATTGATAAACATTGCATTGATATGTCTGTTGCTGTTTTTCAGGCACATCAAAGTTATTTGAATGATGGAAGACCTGACGCTTATCGAATTGATTTAAATAAATCATCAACGTATGATGGGTGTTTTTTTAGGGCTGTCCCTGTTCGAATCGATCGGTCTACAACGCCTGATTATTTTAAAGATTGGGGGGAATTATTACCAGTTTATGGGAAAACAGGTCTTGATCATTCGTGGACAGGGGATCAAAGACAAGAAACTTTCTTGGGGATGGTTGGTTATCATCCCCAAGAGAATTTGCTTGTTGTATCGTTCCGAGGTACGCGTGAGTACCAAGATTGGTGGAACAATGCTAATTTCAATCGACGCAAACCAGAACATATGGACGACAGAATCAATCTTCATGCAGGATATCTGGATGTGTTTGAGAGCAGTCTTCAATCCTTAGCAAGATGTATAACTGAGTTAACAGAGGATTTGCCGATCTCCATCCAAGATGACGTCCATGTTGCGATTACTGGTCACAGTTTGGGTGGATCTGTTGCTGCTACCTCAATCCCCTTTATGCGTCAACGCTTTCCATTTCAATATATGTCCTTGCGAATGTTTGGTTCACCAAAAGTTGGGGGTGAAGATTATAACCAATGGCTGAAGGATAGAGCTGTTACTACTAAATCATTTATGCGTGAGACGGATCTGAGCCCTGCAAATCCATCCGGTTATGGCTTGACATACTTGGGTGATACGATAACCTTACCTCATTATGACGATCCTTGGTATTTATGGCCAAAAGCCCATGACGATCGTAAATATCGTCGTGCTATTTATGAGCATCTTGAGTTGCCGTATGATACAGGGCCAACACACGATATTACCGTGAAGTTTTGGGGGAGAGAGTATAAAGTTTAGGCGGGAACCTGTATTGTATGTCAGCTTCTCATCCCTCTCCTATAGAGGAGGGGTATTGTTACCAGCGAATTAAGGCTGATCCCCAGGTTAATCCACCACCCATGGCTTCAAAGACCAGCAGGTCGCCACGTTTGATGCGTCCATCGCTCACGGCTGTGTGAAGTGCTAGGGGAATCGACGCTGCGGATGTGTTGCCATGAGTGTCAATGGTGACGACAACTTTTTCAGGGGGCAAATCAAAATGTTCTGCAAGGGCATTAATGATACGATAGTTAGCTTGGTGAGGGATGAACCAGTCAATTTGGTCTTTTGCGATTTTATTATGATCCAGTGCTGTTTCAATTGCAGATCCTAGTTTTTCCACGGCAAGTTTAAAGATTTCTTTGCCGGCCATGTACATATAACCGAATTGGCCACAACCGGGTCCACCATTGACATACAGCAGATCTTTAAACGTTCCATCGGAAAACAGGTGGGTGGATAAAATGCCTTGGTTGGTATTTTCTTGAGCTTCGACTAAGACAGCACCGGCACCATCTCCAAAGATGACAGCCGTTGCCCGGTCTTTTGGATCAACGATTCTAGACATGGTTTCTGTGCCAATGACGAGTGCCTTTTTGATCTTCCTAGCTTTAATCATTGAATCTGCAACATCTAGTGCATACAAGAACCCGCTGCACACAGCTTGAACATCAAAAGCAAAAGCTTTAGTTGCGCCGATTTTTGCTTGGATAATTGTGGCAGTTGATGGAAAAGTTTGATCTGCTGTTGTTGTCGCAACGACGATTAAGTCAATATCCTCGGCACAGGTTTTTCCTCTGCTCAGGGCATCGAGCGCAGCCTTTGCACCTAAATCAGAGGCCATTTCACCATCTTGTGCAAATCGACGCTCTTTGACGCCAACACGGGTTGTAATCCAGTCATCAGTCGTTTCAATCTGAGCAGCAAGCTCGGCATTTGTTACAACTTTTTCAGGCAAATATCCACCTGTACTGACGATAACAGAGCTTACGGTCATATACTATTCCTATAGTTCTTTGATTTTTTCTTCAATTTCTTGCCCAAGATTGAGCGTGTCTGAATTCTTTGCAAGATTAATGGCAACTTTTATGGCGTTGGCAAAAGCAACGGCATCTGCCCCGCCATGACTTTTCACGGCTATCCCTTTTAGGCCAAGAAACGTGGCGCCATTATATTTACGTGGGTCAAGCCTATTTTTAATATTTTTGAATGATTTATGACCAACAAGATAACTCAATTTCCCGAGTATAGAGGATTCCATCGTGTTTCGAATTGTACTGAAGATAAATTGAGCAGCACCTTCAAGGGTTTTTAGGGAAACATTACCGGTAAACCCATCTGTTACAACAACATCCGCAACACCATGATTAATGTCATCGCCCTCGACAAAGCCAACATAGTTGATGTCTGGGATTTCTTTCATGAGTTGGGAGGCGTGTTGGACGATTGCGTGTCCTTTGACTTCTTCTGTTCCGACATTTAAAAGTCCGATTGTTGGATTTTTAACGCCAAGCATGCGACGTGCCATAACATCGCCCATAACGGCAAACTGCATTAGGTTTTCGGCTGTACATTCAAGGTTTGCTCCCATATCTAAACCAATGCAATATCCGTGAACTGTCGGTAACAGTGCAGCAATAGCCGGACGATCAATACCATCAAGTGATTTTAATGTGATTTTGGACAGTGCCATATAGGCGCCTGTATTTCCGGCTGAAACCACTGCATCGCATTTGCCCTCTGCTACAGCCTCAATGGCTCGGCGCATGCTCGAATCTTTAAGTCGTCGTAACGCATCAACAGGTTTTGTGTCGCTGGTAACAACTTCAGTACAATGGAATATTTCTGATTTGCTGGAAAGGAAGGGGTGTTTAGAAAGCTGAGACTTAATTAGATTTTTATCGCCATACAAGTGAAAGCGAACATCTTTTACTTCCTGAAGGGCAAGTTCTGCGCCATCAAGAACGATTGAGGGGGCTTGATCGCCCCCCATAACATCTAGGGATACACACAAAGACATCTCTCGTGCTCCTAATAGCTTATTCAGCAGCAGTCGTTTCTTCTGTAGCTACGTCCTGAGCAAATACTTGTCGACCATTGTAGTGACCGCAAGATGGACAAACGTGATGTGGTAGTTTGCGTGAACCACAGTTAGAGCATTCATTGCTGTTAACTGGCTTGAGTGCGTGGTGCGCACGGCGCATGTTACGGCGTGATTGCGATGTTTTTTTCTTTGGAACTGCCATTTTAAAGACCTCAAAAAATTATATAGAAAAAAAATACCTTACAATTTTTCTAACTTATTTTGTCTAAAAGAGCAAGTAGAATCGTAAAAATAATAATGTTTTTGTTGTAAACATTGTTGACGATCGCAGAAAATCAGCCTTATTATATGCCTATGATATACAGAACTAAAAAATTTTTTTTCAGATGCGGGTAGCGTCGGTGGATTTAGGCTCTATAGTTAAATGATCCGCCGCGTACCTATCCCCATTCTTTATGGATTTCTGCGCGGTTTGTTTGAGCATTGCTCGCAATATAATATATGGTATTTCAAAAATGTTAAGAATTCAAAATTTATCCAAGGCATTTGGAGATAAAGTCCTATTTAATGCAATATCTTACCATTTCCCTGAAGGGGAGAAGGTGGCTCTTGTCGGGGCAAATGGTCAAGGGAAAACGACACTCCTTAATATTATGACAGGGCGTGATTATGCTGATTCAGGTGAGATTACAAAACCCAAAGAAGCAGTGATTGCTTATCTTCCTCAATCGCCGAATTCTAAACCCGCCGATAGTATCTTGACTGAATGTCTGTCAGGACATGAAGCAGCTCATAAACTAAAGGTCAAAATGGATGCGTTGCTTAAAAAAATGGAAACAGATTATAACGAGCATGATCTTGAAGAGTATACTAATTCATTGACTCAATTTGAAAATCTTGGTGGCTATGAACTTGAAGGAAAAGCTGAACAAATTTTGCTGGGCTTAGGTTTTTCTCGTGAACAGTTAGATCAAGATCCTTTGTCGTTGTCCGGTGGATGGCGTATGCGTATCGAGCTTGGAAAGATATTATTAAGTAACCCAGATTTTATGATCTTAGATGAGCCGACAAACCATTTAGACTTGCCAAGTATTGAATGGTTGGAAGGATATTTGAAATCGTATCCCCGTACTATTGTTTTTGTATCCCATGACCAGGAATTCCTGAATAATGTATCAACGATTACATTGTATCTGAATAAAGGTGTCTTGCGTCAATTTGCTGGGAACTTTGATGATTTCCTCAAACAGAAAGAACAGCAAGAACAAACGACCATGGCCGCTGTCAGGAAGATTGAGGCGCAAAAGGCTCATATGCAAAGTTTCGTCGATCGCTTTAAGGCTAAGGCGAGTAAGGCAAAGCAAGCGCAATCAAGGATGAAGATGATTGAACGTTTGGATGAGGTATTGTCAGGCGTAACATTGGATCAAGGTGTTGATAAAATCCATTTCCCGCGGATTACAATTCCGAATTCGCCTAAAGATGTCCTTGTTTGTGATGATATGGTTATCGGTTATGATAAACCCTTGTCTAAAAAGATTAAACTTAAGTTTAATAAGGGGGAAAAGATTGCTATCGTTGGGCGGAACGGCATTGGTAAAACAACATTCCTTAAGACAATTTGTGGTGAGATTCCGACTTTGTCTGGCGCGTGTAAGATGGGTGAGGGGATTCAGATTGGCTATTATGCTCAGGAAAGTGCTGAGCTTCTTGATGGAAAGCTGTCGGTACTTGAGACGATCCAGCATTATGCTCCGGCTTTAAGTGAGCAAGAACATCGTGGTATTCTGGGGTGCTTTTTATTTAAAGGGCAAGACCCGATGAAGAAAGTTAAGGTGTTGTCCGGCGGTGAAAAATCTCGCTTAGTAATGGCTGGTTTAATTGCTCAACGCCCTAATTTATTGGTATTTGACGAACCAACAAACCATTTGGATATGTTGTCTTGTGAAATTCTGGCAAAAATGCTTGAGGAATATAAAGGAACTTGCTGTATTGTATCGCACAACCGTCACTTTATCGACATGTTTGCCAATGTGATCGTTGATGTGTCCGGCGAAGGAAAGTGGGATACGCTACGGTAGATTTTTCACCTCTCCCACAAGGGGAGAGATGGCGAAACCCTCAATCCTCAAAGTTTTTGATTGTTTTTGCTACATAAGAGTAGGCTGTTAAAACTGTCAGTAGGCCGGCTGCCCATAAAAATAATTCACCAACCCAAGCAATAGGGCGCTTTGAAACGTCACCAATTAATAAAATAGTGATTGCCAGCATTTGGGTAGCTGTTTTCCATTTTGCTAGATTGCTCACGGGAAGGCCGATGTTCATATCGCTGAGATGTTCGCGAAGGCCGGATACCATAATCTCACGGCAGAGAATAATAGCTGCAGGGATGAGGGATATTCTGGATATTTTATCAAAACCTGCCATATACAACAGAGTCGTTGCGACCAATAATTTATCTGCAAGGGGGTCTAAGAATGTTCCTAGCTTACTTGTTTGCTTAAGGACGCGTGCGAGGTATCCGTCCAAATAATCTGTGGCGCAGGCGCTGGAAAATGCTAGGACTGCAATCCATTTCCACACAGTTGTATCAAGATAAAAGGCCAAGACAACAACTGGGATTAATAGAATTCTGATGAATGTAAGTATGTTTGGAATAGTGAGCACGACGATCCTCCTAGACCAATACTGACATTGATCTGCTTGTGATTCAAGAGGCTTTAGCTAAAATGAAAGCTATCTATCTTAAATTTTGGTGGGAATTTAAATAAAAACGTTATATAACACGTTAAACGAAGTATTTAGAAAACGATATTTTGTTGAATATTTTTTATTTTGAACTGAAAGGAAATAATATGAAGAGATTAACCCTGAGCCTATTGGTGTTGTCGGCTAGATTGTATTCGGCAGAAGCTCCTGCTCTTGACTCTAACCCAATGGCGTCTGAACAGCTAAGCTTTAGTGATATGATTTTTAATGAAATTAAAGAAAAAGCTGACGGAGGAGATATTGGATCTTGTCTTTCTTATGGAAGTTACCTTGTAGGCTTTGTTGCTAATCCTACAGAAGGGAGGGAGAAATATGCTGAGGGAGTTGCTTACTTGATAAAGGCTGCTGATGCAGGGCAAGGGGATGCTTGTCTGATGGTTGGTATTGTTTATGCAGAGGGGCATTATGGGGTTCAAGTTGATAAAGAGAAAGCAAAAAAATACTTTCAGCGTGCTGTGGATAAAAAGGTCGCAAATGCCTATGCAAGATTAGCTCAACAATTAGTTTCTGACGATTTAACCTGTGATCAGCCCAACGTTGTCGTTGATTTATTAGAGAAGTCAATAGCAGCCGAAGATCTAGCAGGATATTATTACTACGCAATTCTTTTAAGGGAAGCTGATTTTATCGACTCTGACTTGGTTCGTGCTTTTAACTATTTTAAGAAAGCTTCTGATGAAGGAGATTATTCTTATGCTGATGGTATGGTTGCTGTTATGTATCACGGTGGTGAGGGAACGGTACAAAATTATCTAGAGGCTGAAAAATATTATGAAAAAGCGCTGGAAAAGGAGCCTGAACATTTTCAGTACCAACTTAATTTAGCGCAGATTCTTTTTAATAATCAGGGGAGGGAGCCTAATTTAGTACGTGCTGAACAATTGCTGACGGCAGCGGCGGACTCTGGGAGTGCAGAGGCTCAGCGTGTGTTGGGGGTGAGATTATACAAAGGACAAAGGTTGGCTGTTAACAAAGATCGTGGTTTAGAATATCTGAATAAGGCTGCTGCGCAGGGCGATTTTATGGCTGCTACGATGATAACGCTCTTTAGTATGGGAATGTAAAAACTATCCATAAAACGATTTCTGTTCATATTTGTGGGCAGAAATCGTTAATCTCACCCATTATAATACTGATTTAGCCAATCTGCTGGTTCTTGCTTAAGGATGTCAGGGATAGTTTTGCTGAGGCGGGATAATAGATCAATAAGCCAATTTTCGTCGTCTTTGTGAAAATTCCCAAGGACATAGCCGCTGACTGCATCTTTAAAACCCGGGTGACCAATACCTAAGCGAATACGCCAATAGTTTTGGCCTATACACTGATCGAGGCTTTTGAGTCCATTGTGTCCGCCGGCACCACCGCCCTGTTTTAGTTTGACTTTGCCGGGTTGCAAATCAAGATCGTCATGAAAGACAAAAATATTATCAAGTGGTACTTTATAGAATTTCATGGCCTCAGCAACAGAGCGGCCGGATAAATTCATATAGGTCTGAGGCTTAATTAAAACAACTTTGTTTGAACCAAAGCGACCCTCGGATACGTGGGCGGAAAATTTAGATTTGAAGGAGGGGAAATTCTGCTCATTAGCGATCAGATCAATCGCCATAAATCCGATATTATGTCGATTTAGGGAATACTGGGATCCAGGATTCCCTAAACCAACAAATATGTAGGTGTTGGATTCCACCTAAATTACTCTGCTGATTCCTCAGCTTCTTCTTTAACGCCGCCACCAGGAGCAACGATCGAAACGAGTGTATTGTCGCGGTCAGGATGAGCAGCAGAAACGCCTTTTGGCAATTTGATGTCTGTCAAGTGAACAGCGTGACCGGCTTCTAGGCCAGCTAAATCAACTGTGATTTCGCTTGGGATAGAATCTGCTGGGCAGATAACTTCTAATGTATGGTGAACGATGTTAACGATACCACCTTTTTTAACGCCAGGTGCTTTATCGTCATTGATAACATGAACTGGAATGTTAACGTGAATCTTGGCGTCTTTAGCAACGCGCAAAAAGTCAATGTGCATTGGTGCATCTGTTACTGGGTGCAACTGAATATCCTTTGCCAAAACGTGTTGGGTTTTTCCGTCAACAACAAGGGCGAACAAGCGGCTAAAGAAACCTGGCTTGTACAATTCTTTTGAAATGGAGCGAGGGTCGATAGAAATGTATTGATTTTCTTGTTTGTTCCCGTAAACGACACCTGGAACTAGACCTTCGCGACGTGTTGCTCTTGCGCCACCCGTACCATTTGCTGTGCGGTTCTGTGCTTCAATAGCGTGAATAGAACTCATTTATACTCTCCGTGTATGGTTTAAACAACAGTGTTGACATGGGTATACCTCACGTCAAAACGTTCGCATGAATCACATGATATACTAAAATTAGGGGGTTATGCAATATTAAATTCTTTTGTGTTGTCGGGGTTTTGTGACATACTTGGATATATGTTTTGTTGTTATGTATTGAGTTTTTATGAGTCTTTGGTCAAGAAAAGAATTACAAGAAATATTTACCTGTAAATTACCGGATAATTTTTCAGTCGAGGGCATTTCGATTGACTCAAGGACACTTGTTTCTGGGGATCTGTTTTTTGCGTTAAAAGCGGGGCAGTCTGATGGGCATAATTATGTCTTGGATGCAGCGTCAAAAGGGGCAAGTGCTGTTGTTGTTTCTCACTTGATTCCAAATTGCCCGTGCTCTCAGATTTTGGTTGATGATACGTTTAAAGCGCTTAATGATCTGGGGCGTTATGGTCGCTTAAGGTCTAAGGCAAAAATTATCGCTATTACAGGCAGTGTGGGTAAAACAACGGCTAAAGAGGTTTTGCTCCAAACTCTGGCTGCATTTGGTTCAGTATCTGCCTCTGTAGCGAGCTATAATAACCATTGGGGGGTGCCCTTAAGTTTGGCGCGTCTTCCCAAGGATGCAAAATTTGGAATCTTTGAGATTGGGATGAATCATCCGGGTGAAATCACACCGCTTGCACAGATGGTTAATCCTCATGTTGCTATTATTACGGCCATCGCTCCTGCGCATATTGGTCAGATGGGAAATCTTGAGAATATCGCCAAGGAAAAAGCTTGTATTTTTGATGGCTTAGCAGAAGACGGTGTTGCTATTATCCCAGACTCATCTGAATTTACGTCGTTGTTAAGGCAAAAGGCCATGGCGCGTCATCCCGAACGCGTTTATATTTTTGGGAATCAAGATAGCTCTGATGTTAAATTAGTGGGGTATGATCTTGTCAATGGGCAGGCTAAACTTACGATTGGCTTAGGGCAAAAAGATAAGGTGAATGTTAATTTTGCTTTGCTGGGGCAGCACTTGGCAAATTCTGCCTTAATTGCCTTAGCTGTTAGCAAGGCTCTGCGTTTAGATGTTCAGAAAACGATTGCAAAATTATCTGAGATTCAGCAGATTGAAGGTCGAGGGCGTATCCATAAGGTGCTTCTTGAAAACCGTGAGGTAAGTTTGTTTGATGATTCTTATAATGCAAACTTGAGTTCTGCCTTAGCAGCCGTTAAAACACTATCGACGATATCTCCGGATAAGGAGGGGCGCCGTATTGCTGTTTTGGGAGAGATGTTAGAATTGGGAAGTTTTGCGCTAGATCATCATGCTCAGTTAATTAAATCTTGCCTCTCAATGAATGTTGATAAAATCTATTTGTGTGGTGGTTCAGTTATGGAGCAAGCTTATGCTATTGTCCCGGAAGAAAATCGGGGTGCCTATTTTAGAACGGCGCAAGATCTTATTCCTATCGTCTTGAGGGATGTGGGCGATGGGGACATTGTTCTTGTGAAGGGGTCCAAAGGAAGTCGGGTCAGTTGTGTGGCTGAATCTATATTGAAACAAAATCAAAAGAGAGGTTAACTATGTTGTATCACGTGTTGCCAAATTTGGCGACCCAAGTTGGTTTTTTGAATGTTTTTAAGTATTTAACATTCAGAACAGGTGGTGCAATTCTCACTTCTCTTTTAATTAGCTTTGCCTTTGGGGGTATGTTCATCCGTTGGTTGAAGAGTGTTCAAATCCATGGTCAGCCAATTCGAGAGGATGGTCCAGAAGGGCATTTGTTGACGAAAAAGGGGACGCCGACCATGGGGGGCGTTCTGATTCTGATCTCACTGACATTCAGTACCTTGTTATGGGGGGATTTGACGAATCCATATCTATGGGTTGTCTTGGGGATTACCTTAGGCTTTGGCTGTATCGGTGCCTATGATGATTACCTGAAATTGACGAAACGGTCCTCTAAGGGGTTGTCGGGGAAGGCTAAATTGCTGTTGCAGGGTGGGATGACAATTCTTGCGACTTATATCATTCAGGTCAATACCAAGGACGCCGTTGCGACAGGCGTGGCGTTCCCGTTTGTTAAGGATTATGTGCTTGATCTGGGGTTGTTTTACTATGTGTTCACGTTTCTGGTGATTGTTGGAGCGTCGAATGCCGTGAACTTGACAGACGGGTTGGACGGTCTTGCTATTGTGCCGGTGGTGCTGGCGAGTGCGTGCTTTGCTTTGATTGCCTATCTTGTGGGGAATGCGGTTTTTTCCAATTATCTCCAGATTCATCATATTGCAAATGTCGGCGAGTTATCGGTTTTTTGTGGGGCGATGATCGGGGCTGGTCTTGGGTTCTTGTGGTATAATGCGCCGCCCGCCAAGGTATTCATGGGGGATACAGGATCTCTTGCGGCAGGGGGTGCCTTGGGGACTATTGCTGTTATCACAAAGCATGAGATTGTCTTGGCAATTATTGGTGGATTGTTTGTCCTAGAGGCGGTTTCTGTTATCTTGCAGGTCGGATACTATAAACTGACCAAGAAACGTATCTTTCTAATGGCGCCTATCCATCACCATTTTGAGAAAAAAGGATGGGCAGAGCCAACCATTGTCATCCGATTCTGGATCATCGCGACAATCTTGGCTCTTATTGGACTGTCGACACTAAAACTGAGGTAGATTCGGGGGAGTCCTCTGTCCTTGGTTTTCGTAAATTAGAGATTTAAACTCTTTAGGTTTTATATACAAGTGCCAGTTCTTGATTTTATAAGCTAATTCCCAATTGATTGGTCCAAAAATACTTGGAATATCCATGCTGGGATGCAGTTTAATGTTATTAGCTGTGTCATCATAATCCGTGAATACTTGGTCTAAGACGTTTAAGTTTTCCGGGTTGCTTGAAATATCTAAGATTAAGGCTAATGCAATTCTGTCTAGATAAAAATATCCTGGTATTAGTTCAAAAAACTTTAACAAATCTGGGCTTTGCAATAATGATCTGATGTCAGATAAAACAATTTCTTTGCTTAAAGGTCTGTTTAGTTTTTTGCTTAGGTATTTAAAGTTCAAATTGAGGTAACTTAAATAAATTGGTGCCAGTTTTTCTAGGTCATCCTTGTTGGTTATATTCCAATAAATCATGTCTCGTTCATGGATGATTTTGAAGAATTTTTCCGTATACCAATCATTCAGGGGAATTTCTTTTATGATTTGGGGTAAATCGTGACTGACAAAATAGCTCCGCAAAGAGAAGTCTCGGTACTGAGAGTAATGTGCCATTATATCATGTTTATAACATGCATCTGGCCCGCAAAAAACATTGTCTGCCATGACATCCGGTTTTGTTACGTACATTATAGGCATCAATCCAATCAGCATGGCTGCAGTAATAGTTGCCTCGCCAAACATACCATCAAAATTAAATTGACCTGTGTGAAGGGGGACTGGAACCATAAAGCCAAAAACATTATCCGGAGATGATTGAAAATTTCGAATGTATTTAATTTCACTGGTCAGAAAATCTTTATCCGTTTGTTTTCCTTCGTTTGTACCCATCGTAAGTTCTGCCGTGAATTCTAGATACTCTAATAACGTTAGTTGTTTATTGCTATATTTCTTAGAAATTTCAACGAGACGCTTTTGAATTCTATCTCTAATTTCGGGGGACTTCTCATAAGCTTTCCAAATACCGCCTCTGAATCGGGTGAGATCGCGATTCACATACTCTGTCAGTATGGGGATTTTTTTGTTCTTGTAATTATCAAAAAGGGCATCTGGATAATTCGGATCATTCTCATCTAAATCCGGCATAATATGAATATAGACTTCAGTGACCATTTTTCTGAGGGCATCCATTCCGATTTTATATTTGAGGCTTATGTTTGGCGTATCAAAATGATCGATCATGGCCAGTTTTTCCTGGATTTGTTGATCTTTCGTTCTGGCTTCTGATTTTTCAATGCTGATTAAGCCTAAAACCAATAGGGTGATATATCGAATTGTCCTCATCATGAGTTCTCCTCGTTCATGGTGTAATTAATTCTAGGGAAAATAGGTTAAAAATAGATTAATTTCCCTTGATTTAGGGCTTTACCTTAAGTAATGTGGTCGAAATAATTTTTACTAGGGATAGGGGGGCATGAAAAAACTATTATTATTAGCCGTGTTTTCTTTGAATTTTAATCAGGCTGACGCTAAGATTGAGAAAAGAACGTGTTTGCCAGCGGATGTGCTTGTGAAAGAAGGGGCTGTTGTGTCTAAGAACTATTTATCTGATAATGAAATAAGAACGTTATCCAGGGATATTGCGGATAAAATTGATTTTGCAAGAGTCAAAGGGTTGGTTGCTAT
This sequence comes from Candidatus Paracaedibacteraceae bacterium, assembly GCA_019636055.1. Lineage (NCBI taxonomy): Bacteria > Pseudomonadati > Pseudomonadota > Alphaproteobacteria > Holosporales > Candidatus Paracaedibacteraceae > Candidatus Paracaedibacteraceae bacterium. The sequence continues at coordinate 88,058 of JAHBYH010000001.1, read as the reverse complement.
TACCCGTGGTGGGCTTGCTCCTACATTACTTATTTCGCAAAATTCACCCGTCAAAGATATTCGAACAATCAGCGTTTCCAGTTATGGTGAGGATTGCAAACGCGGCGAGCTTAAGATTATTACAGATCCTAAGTTGGAAAATCAGGGCGAAGGATTTGTCTTTATTGATGATTTAGTGGATTCAGGTGAGACTCTGCGTAAAATTAGGGTGATGTACCCTAAGGCAAAATTTGCAGTTTTGTATGCAAAACCAGCAGGTGAGTCTGCCGCAGATATCTTTGCTAAGAAGGTTCCTCAGGGAGAATGGCTTGTTTTCCCGTGGGAGCCAGACTGGATTGCGCCAAAAAATAATTAAGAGGGACTAGTATTGTTTGGAAAAAACAGGCAATATTATTTTAAGAGATGCTTTAAGGGGCATCGGGATTTCTTATAGAGTGAGGGCTCATTGGTTACCCAGCGTAGACAACCTATTGAAATAGTTCGTTTTGATCAGGTGGGACTTTCCTATTCGGGAGGGCATCGAGTTTTGCATGGCTTAACTCAATCCTTTACCGTTGGGTCATTTACATTTCTAACTGGGGTGTCTGGTGCTGGTAAAACATCGCTTTTAAAGCTTATTTACCGCGGGGTTCGTTCCACTGAGGGTACAGTGCGTGTATTCGGTAAGGATGTTAACCGCATATCCAATAACGAACTCCCTCAATACCGTCAGCGTATTGGGATTGTTTTCCAAGACTGTAAACTTTTCCCCCATCTAAATGTATTGGACAATGTGGCTTTGGCTCTTAAGGTTACGGGGACAGATGTTAAAACGGCACGTACGCATGCAAAAGAATTGCTTCAATGGGTTGGTCTAGGGCAACATTTGCTGGAAATGCCTTATACATTATCTGATGGGCAGAAACAGCGCGTTGCAATTGCTCGGGCTGTGATTACGCGGCCGCTTTTGTTGCTGGCTGATGAGCCAACCGGAAATCTGGATCATGAAGCAGGCTATCGTTTGTTGCGTTTATTTGAAGAACTTAATAAAATCGGGACGACAGTTGTCCTTGCGACTCACAACAAGGCTTTGATTTCTGAATTTCCGTATCCGGAGTTAGAGCTGTATCAAGGGCGATTAGTCAATGTTACTTCCGAACACTCTAAGGTGACCCATGGCTGAACGTACTGATATCGAAGAAGTTCCAATCACAAAAGATCCGATGACACGGATAGTGCCGTGGATTATTGCGTTACTTGTGTTTTTATTGTGTCTTGTTCTTGTCGGCGCATCTTCAATCGGGATGTCTGTCCAACGCTGGCAAGTGGGGATTAGCCATCGAATTACCATTGAAATTCCATTGCAGCATGAATTGGATCGGGATCGTATCACAACAGCAGTTGCCCAGTATTTACAGGTGAATCCAGCTATTGATCATATCGAAGTTGCAGATAAAACGCGGTTGTTTTCTATCTTTGGTGTGACACCTCAGCAAGCAATTCAGTACCCCGATTATATTCTGCCGATTCTTATTGAGGCTGATCTGAAACAAAACCAAGTCGATTCTGTTTCGAATATATTGAGTCAATTACAACAGGTGTCACCGGGGGTTCGTATTGAAACCTATGGCCAGTGGCACGATATGCTTCAACTGTTGAGAAAATCACTTCAGATTATTGGTTATATTTTCGTTATGTTGATTGCTTTTACAGTCATTGTTATGATTACTTTGATTACAAAGGCTGGTCTTGCAGCTCACCATGAAAGTATTTCGATTCTTAGGTTGATTGGTGCCAGTAACGGGTATATCGCAACCAAGTTCCAAAATCATGCGTTTAGATTGAGTACGCGCGGGGCAATTATGGGGTTTGTTTTGGCAATTCCCGTTGCATGGCTTTTAAATTTGGCCAGTGTCAGTTTGGGGGTTCCTGAAATGTTGCGCCCACAAATTGATCCAATCCTTATGCTTGCTATGGCTATTGTTCCCTTGTTCGTTGTTTTGTTAAGTATCTGTGTATCACGCTTTGCGGTATTGAGAACCCTTAGTGTTGACTAGATCTCTCAAATCATTGTTTAAGTTTTTCGGTGTGCTTATGTCAGCCTGGTTTTTAGGTTTTTTAATCTTTATCTATGGTATTCCCAAGATTCCGACGGATGCGATTACCAAAACTGACGCTATTGTTGTGTGGACAGGGGGACCGTGTCGGATTACGACAGGCGTTGAGCTTTTATCCGTGGGGTTGAGTGATCGATTGTTTGTTTCCGGGGTACAGGCGGCAAAACCCGCTTTGCTTGGGAAGAGGTGTAAGTCTGACTTATCGCCCGAGACTCTTGAGCGTTTAAGGCATAAAATTAACTATGGTCATGCTGCTTTATCGACCATGGGCAATGCAATTGAGACATCAATTTGGGCGCAGAAACATAACGTGAAATCAATCCGTTTGGTGACAACTTCTATTCATCTGCCCAGATCATTGGTTGAATATCGTTTAGCTATGCCTGATGTTAAGGTGATCCCTCATCCCGTTAACGTAAAGCGATTTAATCATCGTCATTGGTATAAAAACTTTGAGATCTTTGGAAAATGCGCTCTTGAATACTCCAAATTGCTTGTCGTTATGTTGGGGATTCGCCCTTGGTGGCGAGATAATTTTGCTGAAGAGTCTGCAAAGGAATCTGCCTAGTTTAAATGTATTGCAATCTATATCAAGATTTTTAGTGAATAAACGGCGATTGTCTTATAATTATAGTTGTTCAAATTGAATTTCTGATACTTATTGAGTGTATGCTTTTTTCTTTATCAAGATCCATTATTCTCGGCTCGAAACTCGGTTTTAGAAGAAAACCGTACGAGTTTCTTGATCGGGGGTCTAGGAAACCATAAGAAAGCGTGGATTTCCAATCAACCAAAGCTAAGGCTTTCTAGCGAAACCCTAGCTTTGTTAGTCGGAGATGACGATCACATACTTCAGCCAGATTTGTTTATGACTATAAATGCCTGATTTCCAATTCGAATAACTATAAATATTTTATGTATAAAAATATTGAATATAGAATCTGTATATTTAATTATATATTAATATTTATTTCTATTGGATATACTTGTCAGTGATAGTCTTATTTCGACTGTTTTTATTTTATGTTTATATTCTTCCCCTAGCTGCTTCTGATATACCTGAGCAAAATAATAATCCTAGTCATTTTTTATTCTGCTTAAGAGAGACGCCTATTGTCTCATATTTGGACTCCAAAGATCTTATAAACCTTAAAATTGCATTTGGTAATCCAGATGCTTTAATGAATGATAACATCTATCCAAGGGTACTGAGTAATTGGGCGAGGCGAGGAATCTATTTTAATTTGCTGGCAAAAATTAATCCTGCTTTAGGTGATCCATCATCTGGAAATTTTTTAGAGATGCCAATCTCCCGCTCAGATTTTTACCCGATGCTTTGTGTTTTATCGGATATTGGTAAAACTCTAAAAGGGAGGCGATTTGATTTGGTTTTAAGAGGCGTAACATCATCATTTTTAGAAGAGATTCTGCCTCGTTTAAAAGGTATAGATGAGGATTTATTTATAAAGGGGTTGAGCCTATTTTGTCTGACTTATCACGGGGATGCTTGCCTTGATGTTTTGTTTCGCAATCAATATATAGGGATACTTTCGCATTTAACCTCAGTTTTTCGAATTGAAAGTTTAGGGCGTAGTATTTGTACGTTGAAACATAGTTATCGACCTATCGATTTTAATAATATGGGCTTAAGACTTGGCAGTATTTTTCAGAGTGGCGTTATGTTTAAATTCAGGGTTCGTGAATTAGAATTGCCAATACCATTATCTGATAACTTGGCATTGAATTTTATGATCACTACCCGATCTCGAAATAAACTGCGAAAACTTGTGTTAGGGGTAAGTTCTGAGCAGTTTGATTTTAAATCAATTTCTGATGATGATATTGCTTTTATTTCTTATAATTTTCCCAATATAGAGGTTTTAAAAATAGCCGGACGGGAGATTACCCGTGTTGGTGAAATTACAATGCTCTCTAAACTCCACCATTTATCGCTGCAAAACACAATGATTGTTGACATCAGTTGTCTTGCTTTGCTGCCGCATTTAGAAACCCTAGAGCTTATATTCTGTAATCATATAAAATCTCTTACCCCACTTATGATGTTTGAGTCTTTGGTAACCCTTAAGATTGTTGGGGGAGGGGGGAATCAGAAGGACCTTGAGCAGCTGATCTCTAAGGGGATCAATGTTATCACCGAGTTGTATAGCTGATTCTTTATAAATCAGCTTATACAAAACAGTGTCAAAAATGTGCTTACTGCGCGTTTCGCTCCTCGTTTTTATAGCTGAAATAACATTATCTAGCTATACATAAAACGAGAGCCGATTTTTTTAGCCGGCTCTCGTTATGGGGTGTTTAAAATTGCTTTGATCTATATTTATCCCAAATGATTCAATAAAATCCCAATTTTCTCATTAAGTTCCTTGCGTGGGACGACCATATCAATCATTCCGTGTTCAAGGAGGTATTCAGCCTTTTGGAACCCTTCGGGAAGTTTTTGGCGAATCGTTTCTTCAATTACGCGAGCCCCGGCAAAACCGATGATTGCACCGGGTTCAGCAATCGATACATCACCAAGCATTGCAAAGGATGCAGAAACACCGCCCGTTGTTGGGTCTGTTAACAGGGTGATATAAGGCAGTCCTGCTTTTTTAACTTTCTCAACGGCAATAATGGATCGTGGCATTTGCATCAAAGATAGTATGCCTTCTTGCATGCGTGCTCCGCCCGAAGCAGGTATCACAATGAGTGCGCAACGGGATTTCACTGCAAGTTCTGCTGCGGTGAGAATTGCTTCTCCAACAGCCATCCCCATAGATCCGCCCATAAATGCAAAGTTAAATGCCGCAACAACTGCAGATTTCCCGCCAATTTGGCCATAGGCGACATCGATAACATCTTGGGCTCCGGTTTTTGTACGATATTCCTTTAACCTGTCTGTATACTTTTTTGTGTCCTTAAATTTCAAAGGATCAGTTGCGACATCGGGAACGGGGACTTTAGTAAAGGCACCATCGTCAAACAAGTATTCTAGTCGTTTAGAGACGCCAATACGCATGTGATGCCCACAGTGATGGCAAACGTGCATGTTTTCCGTTAGGTCACGGTGAAATAACATGTGATCACAAGAAGGGCATTTTGCCCACAAATTATCCGGCACTTCTTCTTTTCGCATTAATGCCTTAATTTTAGGACGGACAAAATTTGTAAGCCAATTCATAGTAAAACTCTAACTTGCGTTTAATAGTTGCTTTAATTCTTTGCCAGCTTTGAAAAAGGGGACTGACTTACCCTCAACATAAACAGATTCACCGGTTCTGGGGTTGCGCCCAGTGCGTGGACTTCTATGGCGGAGTGAGAATGTCCCAAACCCTCTTAATTCCACACGACCACCGTTTTTTAATGTTGCTGCGATGTCGTCAAATATCTGGGTGACGATCGCATCAATTTGTTCTTGAGTTAAATCACGGTGTAAACTTGACAATTTAGAAATTAATTCAGACCTTGTCATTTAGGGGTTCTCCTCAATTATAGTTTATATTTTTCAGAACTTTCACCCTAAGTTACAGTTGATTTAACTGAAAATCAATAGTCGTGTCAGTATAAAATCAATAAAAAAGACGCGACAAATGTCGCGACTTATTACTAAACCAATTGTTATTACCCCATAAACGGTGAGTATCCCCACCAATAAATTGATACAAACAGGAACAACCAAACAACGTCAACAAAATGCCAATACCAAGCAGCAGCTTCAAAACCGATATGGGCTTCTGGGGTAAATTCATTTTTATACGCACGGAACCAGCAAACAATCAAAAATATTGTTCCTATAATAACGTGTGCACCATGAAACCCTGTTGCTAGGTAAAATGTTGTTGGGTAGATCCCACCATTTAAAGAAAACGCTGCATGTGAATACTCTAAGGCTTGGACACAAGTGAAAATTAATCCGAGTATAATAGTTAGCCCTAACCCTTGAAGGACGCCTTTGCGATCACCTTCTAGTAAAGCGTGGTGTGCCCATGTTACTGTGGTGCCGGATGCAAGAAGCAATAGGGTATTGAAGTAGGGAAGGTGAAATGGATCAATGGTCTCAATGCCTTTTGGTGGCCAAACGCCACCTGTTGCTTCCACTGGGAATAGGGCTGCATTAAAATAGGCCCAGAAAAATGCCACAAAAAACATAACTTCAGAACAAATGAACAAAACCATGCCGACTCGAAGGCCAATTTTGACTTTGTCTGTGTAAACGCCTTTGGTGTTTGATTCTTTAATAACATCTCGCCACCACAAAGCCGCCGATGTAAGAACCATTAATAGGCCAATAATCATTGTCAATGGCGAACCATCGTGAAAGAAATGAACAGCACCAAACGTCACAAGGAACAGAGCTAGTGATGTTGTCAAAGGCCACGGGCTTGGGTCAACAAGGTGAAACGGATGTTTGTGTGCAGAAGAGTTGTTCGCCATAATGTTCATACTCGTAAGATAACCTTGGTACTAGATTATACTGAAATCAGTTAAAATTTAAATACTTTTTATAAAGTCGAGTGAGATTTTAACGATTTGGACAGAAAGGGAACCATTAATGATTTTGCAAGAGTTGTCTGTTAGTCTTAATCCATAAGGAGGAGATGAAAGTGACAGGTCATTCAGGCAATCAAGATAGCCTAAAGATGATGCTAATCGGGGCAGTTGGTGTTGTTTTTGGTGACATCGGTACAAGTCCGCTTTATACAATAAAAGATTGTTTAAGTGAATCGCATTATCCCATGGATCATGTACTAATTATGGGAATTCTCTCGCTTATCTTTTGGGCAATTACATTGGTCGTTACTTTAAAATACGTCTGTGTTGTTTTAATGGCAGATAATAATGGAGAGGGTGGGGTTCTATCTTTATTATCATTGAATTTGCGTTCGGCCTCATCCAAGAGCAAAGGATTTTTATTCGGCTTGGGTGTTGTTGGTGCGGCTTTGTTTTATGGCGATGCGGTTATTACTCCTGCAATTTCAGTTCTGAGTGCAGTTGAGGGGTTAGCTGTTGTTTCTGATGCGCTTGCGCCATACATTTTATTTATTGCCCTTATTATTTTAGTTCTTTTATTTTGCTTACAAGAAAATGGTACGGAAAAAATCGGTAATCTTTTTGGACCGGCTATGCTGCTCTGGTTTGTATTGCTTGCCATTTTAGGGGGGATTCAAATCATAAAAACGCCGTCGATATTAATGGCTCTTAATCCTTGGTATGCCTATCATTTTTTTATAGATCATGGTTTCTATTCCATGGGTATATTGGGCTCTGTCGTTTTAGCAATTACGGGGGCCGAAGCGCTCTATACAGATTTAGGGCATTTTGGTAAAGGTATTATTCGACGTGCTTGGCTGTGGATTGTTTTTCCATCGCTTATATTGAACTATTTTGGGCAGGGCGCGCTTTTGCTGAATTACCCGGATGCAGCATCAAATCCCTTTTTCTTTTTAGTTCCGTCTTGGGCAACTCTCCCTCTTGTTTGCGTTTCAACCTTAGCGACAATTATTGCCTCTCAGGCAGTTATTTCCGGTATTTTCTCAATGACGTGGCAGGCAATTCAATTGGGGTATCTGCCACGTATGTTGGTGAATCACACATCGCGAACAACCATAGGACAGGTGTTTGTTCCGACCATGAATTGGTCCCTAATGTTATGCGCAATTTTGCTTGTTGCGACATTTAAATCCTCAACAAATCTGGCCTCTGCTTATGGAATGGCAGTGACAGGGATTATGGTGATTACGACAATCTTGACAGCACACCTTGCAAAGAACGCATGGAATTGGTCGTGGGGCCGCATGTTCCTTGTTTTTGGCACTCTTGGCTTGGTCGATTTAAGTTTTTTTGGTGTTAACTTGCTAAAGTTTGCGGATGGTGGGTGGATTCCGTTCACGATCGGTATATTCCTTTGGATGGTTATGACAACTTGGGTTCAGGGGAAGATTGTCCTTAACGATCAAATCCATAACTCGGGAAAGACACTCTTAAATTTTGTTGCAAAAATTAAAGAGGATCCGCCCCTGCGCGTTCCGGGGGCAGCTGTTTACATGTCATCGAGTCCTGATAATGAACCAACATCCTTAACAATTAATTTTAAACACAACAAGATATTGCATGAAAAGGTGGTCCTGCTATCTATATTGACGATGGATATTCCTCGAGTACATAAAAGTTCGCGAACAACCATTGCTGACTTTGGAATGAATGTGTATCAAGTTATAGTTCATGTTGGTTATATGGAAAAACCTAATATTCCTAATATTTTTGAGCATTGTGATGAGTTAGGGTTATGTGTCGATTTGCAAGAAACATCATTTTTTATGAGTCGAGGAATTCCTATTTCTAGCACAACAGCACACATGAGTGTTTGGCGAGAGAAACTCTTTATTTGGCTTGCTAAAAATGCGATGAATGCCACAGAGTTTTATAAAATTCCTTACAAAAGAGTTGTTGAGCTTGGGGTACGTCTCAAGATGTGAGGTTGTGCTTGGCGTGTTTAAAATCTAAAAATACCCTCTAGTGTGATTCTTAAAACCGTGTTAACTTTTAACAAAGTCTTAAATACTTAGGGCAGGGTTATGGAGAGTTTTCAGCTGGCGCTAATCGCGGTTTTTTCACCGTTTGTGGGTTTTTTGTTGTCGTCTCTAGGGATAAAACCCTTGGGAGATCGTTATGCTCAGATTATCACCTGTTTACTGATGGGTGTTGCCACGTTGGCTGGTGCTTTTCTCTTTAAACTAACCGCGTTTGATCACATTACAGGGACATATCAACTTTTGAGTTGGATCGATGTTGGTGGTTTTAAGGCTGATTGGGCTTTAAAAATTGACACACTCAGTTCGACAATGATTTGTGTCGTAACTGTTGTTTCGTTTTTAGTGCACTTATATTCTGTCGGATATATGAGTCATGATAATTCAATTCCTCGATTTATGGGATATCTCAGCTTTTTTACCTTTACCATGTTGATGTTAGTTACATCATCTAATCTTGTTCAAATGTTTTTCGGTTGGGAAGGGGTTGGCGTTGCATCTTATTTGCTTATTGGCTTTTGGTATGAAAAGCAGAGTGCTGGGGCTGCTGCGATGAAAGCCTTTATCGTTAACCGCGTTGGCGATGTTGGCTTAGCTCTTGGTATTGCCGGGGTTTTTATGCTGACTAATTCGGTTGATTTTGACACGTTTTTGCCGATGATAACTCAATTGTCACTCGAAAATCGTCCTGAAATGATGTTTTGGGGACATTCTTTTGATGCAATCACCCTGATCGGTATTTTATTGTTTGTCGGCGCTATGGGTAAGTCTGCTCAGTTGGGGCTTCATACGTGGTTGCCTGATGCAATGGAAGGACCGACACCCGTGTCTGCTTTAATTCACGCTGCTACCATGGTGACTGCCGGGGTATTTCTGGTCTGTCGTATTTCTCCATTGTATGAAGTTGCGCCATTGGCGCGTGATTTAATTACGATTGTTGGTGCGACAACAGCATTTTTTGCTGCTACGGTTGCCTTGACTCAGACTGATATTAAGCGTGTAATTGCTTACTCTACTTGCAGCCAGTTAGGTTACATGTTTTTTGCTGCGGGTTGTTCTGCTTATGATGCAGCGATGTTTCATTTAGTAACGCACGCTTTCTTTAAGGCGTTATTATTCTTGGGCGCCGGGTCAGTCATTCATGCTTTGTCTGATGAACAAGACATGAATCGTATGGGGGGAATTTATAAAATGATCCCGACGACATATGCCGTCATGTGGATTGGAAGCCTAGCTTTGGCAGGAATACCTCTGTTTGCAGGGTATTTTTCTAAAGATGCGATTATTGAATCAGCTTTTCTTTTAGGGACTCGGATTGGTGATTATGCGTATTGGATTGGTATAATCGTTGCATTTTTAACAGCCTTTTATTCTTGGCGTCTGTTGCTTTTAAGTTTTCATGGTCAAGCCAAAGCTGATGATAAGGTAATGGCGCATGTTCATGAATCTCCTATGATTATGCTGATCCCCTTGTTTGTCTTATCTTTGGGGGCAATTTTTAGTGGATATGTTGCGCATTCGTACTTTATTGGTGATTTAGCGTCGGTATTCTGGAATGGGGCGATTGCCCTTAAAACAGGAGAGCATCATAGTCTTCCACAATGGGTTGTTTATTCACCATTAATCGCAGCTGTAAGCGGAATTCTTTTTGCCTATTTAGTTTATGGGGGTACACGTCGATTGGCTGATGTTTTGAAAAAAGCTATGTCCCCCTTATACACGCTATCATTCAGAAAATGGTTCTTTGATGAACTGTACGATGTGGCTTTTGTTAATCGTGCCCTTGGTATTGGGCGTTTGCTTTGGAAAAGGGGAGATGCAGGACTAATTGATCGCTATGGACCAGATGGTATTACGTCTGTGTCGATTGGCGTTTCACGTGTTCTGAGTGCCTTTCAAAACGGTTTTGTTTACCAATATGCAACGATGATGATTCTAGGAATACTTGGACTCGTCAGCTGGGTCATCTACACAACTATGTAAGAGGTCAATAATGATATCTGTACTGCCAATATTGTCGTTAACGACTTTCTTTCCTTTGATTGGGGTGTTGTTTATCCTTTTGATAAAGGGTGATGAAGCGACTGTTGCCCGTAATTCTAAATATGTTGCATTATGGACGACAATCCTGACGTTTGTTCTGAGCCTTGGTATTGCTATTGAGTATAACCCGAATCAATTGGGTTATCAGATGGTCGAGCAACATACCTGGATTAAAGGGTTGGGCATTGTCTACAAGATGGGGGTTGATGGCTTTTCTTTGTTATTTATCCTCTTGTCAACGTTCTTAATGCCCCTTTGTATTTTGGCAAGTTGGACCAGTATCACAAAACGAATTCGTGAATATATGATTGCATTTCTTGTCTTAGAAGTGTTGATGATTGGCATGTTTTGTGCTTTGGACCTTATCTTGTTTTATGTCTTTTTTGAGGGGGTCTTGATTCCGATGTTCCTCATTATTGGTATATGGGGTGGGGAACGGCGCATATACTCAAGCTTTAAATTCTTTTTGTACACATTTTTAGGGTCAGTTCTTATGTTATTGGCCATGATCACCATGTACATACAAGTTGGAACTACAGATTTGGGAATGGTCGAAGCGCATACCTTTACGAACCATCTGCAACATTGGCTGTGGTTAGCTTTCTTTGCATCTTTTGCGGTAAAAGTTCCAATGTGGCCGGTACACACATGGCTGCCTGATGCCCACGTTGAGGCACCAACAGCAGGATCAGTTATCCTTGCCGGTGTTCTTTTGAAAATGGGGGGCTATGGCTTTTTACGATTTTCAGTGCCACTGTTTCCAGAAGCAACTATCACGTTTGCGCCGTATGTGATGATCTTAAGTGTGGTTGCGGTGATTTACACATCCCTTGTGGCATTAGTTCAAAACGATATGAAGAAATTAATTGCTTATTCATCCGTCGCTCACATGGGGTTTGTAACACTTGGTATTTTTGTTATGACTCCGCAAGGCATGACAGGAGCCATGATCCAAATGTTAAGTCATGGTCTTATTTCTGCGGCTCTTTTCTTGTGTGTTGGTGTTGTTTATGACCGTCTTCATACCCGTGAAATTTCTCGTTATGGTGGCCTTGTCAAAATTATGCCATTTTATGCCGCATTTTTTATGCTATTTACCATGGCGTCTGTTGGGTTGCCTGGGACAAGCGGGTTTGTTGGCGAATTTCTTGTTATTATTGGCAGTTTTAAAGTTAGTCCAATTTTTGCAACCTTGGCGGCTACTGGGATGATTTTAGGGGCTGCCTATGCTTTGTGGTTGTATCGACGCGTTATTTTTGGTGAATTAATCCATGAAGATTTAAAAAATCTGGCAGACTTATCAGGCCGTGAAAAATACTCGTTTGCCCTCTTAGGGGGCTTAGTGTTATGGATGGGGATTTACCCAACGACATTTACCAATATCATTAATCCCGCTGTCGAGAATTTATTAGTTAAGCACAAAAAGCAGTTGGCGCTTAAGAATGATCTTATTCAAATTGCACAAATTGATTCGTCTAAAGAGGTTAAGTTATCATGATCTTATCAAACCTTATTTACTTAACACCTGAAATTTTTATCGCATTAAGCTCGCTATTGATGTTGATGTATGGTGCATTCAATAAGCAATTGTCCGTGATTCGCTCGTCAAATCTTACAGCGGTTATCCTTTGCTTTGCTTTGGGAATGACTCTAAGCTCTGTTCATAATTCTGAAAGTTTATTTTCAGGGCAACTGATTACCGATTCATTCAGTCAGTATCTTAAAATTGCGATACTGGGCAGTGCTGCCTTGGTTTTGCTGAGTACCCGCTCTACACTCTATCAAGATCATATTCATCAAACTGAATATAGCCCACTAATTTTATTATCTGTGATTGGGATGATGTTAATGGTTTCGGCCAATAGTTACCTAACGCTATTTGTCGGTTTGGAATTACAAAGCCTATCCCTATATATCATGACAGCTTTAAAGCGTGATGATGCCAAATCATCCGAAGCAGGTATTAAGTATTTTGTTTTAGGAGCACTATCAACAGGGTTACTTCTTTTCGGTATTAGTTTTGTTTACGGTGCAACAGGCAGCCTGTTATTTACGGATACAGCAGCTATGATTTCTAAAGATGGGATGACTCTAAGTTTATCTGTCGGTGTGGTTTTTATTATAGCTGGCTTGTTATTTAAGATATCCTCTGTACCGTTTCATATGTGGACACCGGATGTTTATCAGGGGACACCGACCAGTATTACAACATTTTTGGCAACAGTTCCTAAGTTGGCTGCGTTTGCCTTGATTAGTCGTCTCTTGATAACATCTTTTGGAGACGGAAACTTATTTTGGTCACAAATCTTAGTTGTTATATCAATCCTATCCATGTTGGTTGGCTCCTTTGCAGCCTTAACGCAAAAAAACATCAAACGGTTCCTTGCATACAGTACAATTGCTAATGGAGGCTATGCCATGATTGGGCTTATTGCTGGTGGGCAAAGCGGTGTTCAGTCAGTTTTAATTTATGTGTCCCTTTACATTATTGCAATGATTGCGATGTTTTCTTGCCTTTCAAATTTAAATCGCCGAGGCTTTGATTTTGAAGATATTAAAGACATTGCTGGGATTAATCGTGTATTTCCAACAACGGCTTTTGCGATGACATTTCTCTTGTTCTCTATGGCAGGGGTTCCTCCCTTGGCAGGGTTTCTTGGGAAATTATATGTTTTTAATGAGGCGATTAAAGCGGGGCAGGTTGGGCTTGCTATTGTTGGTGTTTTAACATCCGTTGTCTCTGCAGCTTATTACCTTTGGATTATCAAAGTTATTATGATGGATCCTTTGGATGAATCACGCTGGAAAGTAACTGATTCTTATAAACGCGATTCAGGTGCATCAATCGTTATTATGATAACTGTTGTTCTTTTGATTTTATTTTTTATTAAACCCGGTGTTTTTGTTCCTTACTATTCAGAGGCGGCTTCATCGCTGTTTATTCAATAATGGCCTATCAGTTCTATAACTATGATCAAGTAGAGAGTACAAATGATGAAGTTAAAAACTTATTCTCAGTTGATAACTCACAAGACGTTGTGGTTATCGCTCGTTCTCAGATAAAAGGACGGGGGAGGCGAGGCAGACGGTGGTATTCTCCGCCCGGTAATTTATGCTTCTCGTTTTCAAAAACCCCCCCCGTTAATCCGGCTTCTTTGGGGCAGATTTCGCTGGTTGTTGGTCTGGCAGTCTATAAGGCTGTTAGAAAAATCTTAGGTGAAAAAGGGCAAATCGCGCTGAAGTGGCCGAATGACATTTTGGTAAATAAAATGAAAGTTGGTGGGATTCTGGTTGAGACAGAGCAATTCCCCAATCAGGATCACCTGACTTGTATCATCGGTATTGGCGTTAACTTTATGTCTGCGCCGGAAATGGTTATTTTCCCGGCTTGTTCTTTATATGAATTTACGAAAGAACTGCCAGAACTTGAGGCCTTTGCCAAGGATATCTTAGTGGAATTCGATCTGCTTTATGATCTTTGGGTTCAAGATGGGTTTGAAAAAATTCGGAATGAATGGCTGATGGTATCCTATGGTTTGGGTAAGCCTGTTTCAGCGCGAGCAGAGAACGGATTTGAAGTTTATGGCCGTTTTCTGACGCTGAGTTTAGATGGTGCTGTGGTGATTTGTGATGACTTAGGGAATGAGTACTTAGTGCGTAGCTCGGAAATTACTTACTTGTAGCGGCGCCATTGCATACTGAAATATATAGCTAGATAATTTTAATTCGGCTACAAAAACAAGGAACGAAGCGCACACTAAGTAGGTGAGTTCGATATAAGAAAGATCAGACACGCTCGTCATCTCCGACTAGCAAAGCTAGGGTTTCGCCAGAAACCCTTAGCTTTGATTGATTGGAGATCTACGTTTTTTATGGTTATCTGGATTCCCGATCAAAAAATCCTTAGCGTTTTCTAACGAAAACTTAGAATTTCTAGTCGAGGATGACGGATTCTATTGCTGGATAGACCTTCTTATGTCAAACTGACGTTAAGTACGTGAGTGACACTGTTTTGCATAGCCGATTTATAAAGAATCGGCTATAGTTGATTCTTTATATAGCATTCCATTCCTGAATAGTCCTCAGAAGATTCGTCAAAGTTCCGTGTATCAGCCGCTAAAGATGGAGTAATAAGCGAACATGTTAGTAATAGGAGGGTTATATTTTTGGAAAGATTTGCCATGACTTTCTCCTAAAAGAAAAATTGAGGTTACTCTTTTAGGGTAAAATACAGCGTTAATTAAGGTAAATAAAATTTTACCTAATTTTATCTAAAGTTGAATTTACAAGGGATTTTATACCAAATTTATTTTTTATCCAATTGATTTGATTTGTATTTATTTCTTTGGGCGCAGCTGAGATTTTGTTAACTATTTCAGTGGCAAGAGCTTGTGGATTGGACTTTGGAACGGCACTGCCAAAGGTGCCTAGAATATACTGAGCATCTCCTACATCCGTTGCAACACAGGGGATGCCAAAGGCCATAGCTTCGGTTAGGGTATTGCTGTGCCCTTCGCCAAAGGCTGAGGAGGAGCAATAGATATCAAACGCACTGTAACAGGGATTGTTCGATTCTGTATGCCAGATGATAGGGACATTTAACTGTTCAGCTTGTGCTTTGATTTGATTGGTATAGTCAGACGAGCCATGTCCCCAACAAACAAATCTGGCTTTTGGAAGTTGCTCTAAGACAAGTTTTGCTGCCTGAATGAATGTTCCGTGATCTTTCATGGGATCATAGCGTCCGACATGGCCAATCAGAATTTCATCATCTTGAATGTCCCATAGAGATCGGTATTTTAATCGACCTTCTTCAGAATAGACACAGGTATTAAGGTCAAGTCCATTGTGGATTACATCAATTTTACTAATCAGAGATGGATAATGATCTGTAATCCATTTTTTACCGGCATAGGAATTTGAGATGATGCGAACGTTTGTGATGCTGAATAGGGTTTTTTCCAGCCAATCTAGGATTTTATCAACCTTAGAATAATGGGATAGGTCCATGTCAGAGGCTCGAACACCGCACACAACTTTGGCTCGTATAAACGGATTTGACAAGCATGCAATAACATTTTGTACGGTTAGAAAACTATACAGAACATCGGGCTTTTCGTGTTTGAGGAATAAGTAATAGGATTTGATGAATCCGATAATATCCCAGCGGGATTTCTTGCCCAAGTGATGAACGTCAAGGTCATCATGAGGGTACCAATCTAGGGTAGGGGGATAGAGTGTTAGTACCGTAACTTTATGGCCAAGCTCTTGGAATCCACGTGCTAAATACAAGAGTTGTCGTTCCGCCCCGCCTTTGTTTAAGGATCGTGTGAAGAGGGTAATTTTATGGGGTAATTTATGACTATCGTCCAATATGTTTGTATCCCCGTTGTTCAGCCAGTTGAACTTGTTCATGACGGGCGCGTGCCCGAGCACGTTTTTTGTCGGTTAAATCATCATAACAATGGGGGCAACTGACACCTTCTTCGAACTTTGGATTCATGCGATCTGTCTTTGAGACCGGGAAACGGCAAGAGCGGCAGGATTCATATTCCCCAATTTCAAGGCCGTGCTTAATACCAACGCGTTCATCAAACACAAAGCATTCCCCATCCCACAAAGATTTTTCCTCTGGCATGTCTTCTAAGTATTGCAAGATGCCGCCTTTAAGATGATAAACTTCTTCAAAGCCTTGTTCTAACATGTAAGAACTAGCTTTTTCACAACGAATGCCACCTGTGCAGAACATGGCAACCTTTTTATGCTTTGTGACATCGCAATTTTCCTGAACAAACTTGGGGAATTGCGTAAAGGTTTGAGTATCAGGATTTAGCGCCCCCTTAAAGGTTCCCATATGATATTCGTAGTCATTACGGGTATCGATGACAATCACATCCGGATCCTGGATCATTTCATTCCATTGTTCCGGATTTAAATAGGTACCAACTTTTTTGGTTGGGCTGACATCTGGTACACCCAGGGTGACAATTTCTTTTTTCAAGCGAACTTTCATGCGGTGAAACGGCATAGCTTCGGCATGGGATTCTTTGTATTCTAGATTATTAAAGATTCCAATCGACTTAATAAAACCAATAACAGCATCAATCCCATCGCGAGTCCCGGCAATTGTCCCATTGATCCCTTCTTCTGCTAATAATAACGTTCCTTTGACCCCATGTTGGTCGCACAAATCTTGGAGGGGTTTTTGAGTCTCTTGATAGGTGCCAAACTTGGCAAATTGATAAAGGGCGGCAACGACTAGCATATTTGTTCTCTTGGTTATTTAATCTTGCTTATAATTTAATAAAAAAAAGGTGATTTTTCAATCACCTTCTTGTTATCAAATGGAATGTCTGCAGAATTCCGCATCTTTAAAGTGAGTTCGATATAAGAAACACCAGACACGCCCGTCATCCTCGATCAAGAAATTCTTAGCGTTTTCAGGGGAAAACTTAGAATTTCTAGTCGAGGATGACGGATTCTATACTCATCTTAGTTGAAGATGCGCAGGGAGAATTCCGTACCTTTAGCTAAGTTGAGAGTATAGACAAATAAAAGTCTTCATTTAAGAAGGGAATCACAATTATTCAAAACCAACAATCTGAAATATACCAAAAGTATTATGTCCATATCTTTGTTTAAAGCTAGCCAGAGCATAGAAATCATCCCGATTTTTAAGGCCAAATATCTTTATCCCATGTATAGGACCCTTGATTGTTAAGAAGTTCAGATCCTTATTCATCGTTGATCTAGTCATAAAGATATCCACATTTTTCTTTAGCAGATAAATAGATGTGTCCTCGTAGCTTGATCCTATCTTTAAAATCTTTAGCTTTGGCAATCCCGAAATATCTGGGAATAGCACATTATCATTCCGATTAATCGTGAGATTTTCAAGCGTCTTCATCTGTAAAATAGCCTGTGGTACCTCGTATATTGGGGGATAAATACTATTAACACTAGTATAATACTGTTCTTGAACATTAGGTAATTGGATTGATTGGTCGATTGTTAATGATTTAAGAGGTAACTGTGCTATGATAGCCCATACGTCATCTTTTATAAGCAAACCATCAGCGCCGCCGAACTGAGCAACGGCAGTATCATTGAATGAAGTACGGTCAAGTTTTAACGCCAAAGAATTCTTAATACCCTTAATCGTAAAATTCCTCATATCATCCCGTAAATATGGGCTTAATTTATTTAGAGCTTCATCCAGATTAACCTGCTGTGCGGGTGCAGGGTCTGCATTAGCTCTTGCCTGTTCAGCTCTTGCTTGCTGTTCAGCTCGTTCTCGAGCTTGCCGTGCCTGTTCTTGAGCACGTCTTGCTTGTTCTTGAGCATACCTCTCTCGCTCAGCCCTTGCTTGATCCTGAGCACGTCTCGCTTGTTCTTGAGCATACCTCTCTCGTTCAGCTCGTTCTCGAGCTTGCCGTGCCTGTTCTTGAGCACGTCTCGCTTGTTCTTGAGCATACCTCTCTCGTTCAGCTCGTTCTCGAGCTTGCCGTGCCTGTTCTTGAGCACGTCTCGCTTGTTCTTGATCATACCTCTCTCGTTCAGATCTTGCTTGCTCTTGAGACGGACCTGACTGTGGAGGCGTTGTCCCAGACATCGTATTTCGGTACTGGGTCATATACGTAGTCACAGACATCAAACTAAATTTCTTGGTGCTCGGGTCAAAGTACAGGACTTGTTCGTTTTCAGGGCTATTCTTAAAACTAGGGTGATTATAGATAATGAATGGTGTCTTCCTATTCCGGAAATATTGTATCTGTTCAGGTTCATTCATAAACTGAGCAACCCAACGCATATCGTTCAAAGTAGATAATGCGTGGATATCTAGAACTTTTAAGTTAGGATTATTGATTTCTCCATTACTGTTCCCCAGACTCCCAAACAAAGAGCATATAAAAGATTGCCAAAGGCTAGAAGTGAATAATTTAACTTTAAAGACCTCAGTTTTTTCAGGAAAAATAATTGAATGAGAATAATAAACACCAGAATTCATATTCCCGTTGAGTTCTAAAACCTGAGCATTTTGGTATCTGGCATTCTTATACTCATCCGTTATCTGAGCAGGTTTTGCTTGCCACAATCCGGAAACGTCCTCAATTACAGTCATCCCTGGATAATTATTTTTGATATCCGGCATGGTATCGGATGCACCTTGTTGTTGAGGCTGAGTTTGTGGTGCCGGGCCAGCCTGAGGTTCTTGGCGCGGTGGTTGTTGCTGCGCCTGAGGTTCCGCCGGAACAGGCCCTAACGCCTCGAGACGCATTGCAATTGCTTCTTTTCTTTGTTTTAACCACTCGAATATGTCATAACGACCATATGTTTTCTCAAGTTCATTAAGTTTTACCGATTTAATATCGTTTAAAAGGGGAGTGAGAGTTTTACGTAATGATTCTCTGTTCTCATTTGTTGTTGGCTTTTTTAGGATTAAATCCATAGAAGGAGACATAACTTGTTTCGCAAGCTTCCGTGCTTTCATGAACATATCAAAGGATGGAGATGCCTTCACATCAACAGTGATGTATTGACGGAACGCTGGCCAGCCAATGGTTTGACCAGCTCTTTCAGCATAACCTCTGTTCCCAAAACCGGGAATATCTACATAATATTGCTTGCGAGCCTCATCCCACTGGACCTCGGGATCATCTCCCGGCATATGATACTCTGGATTTTGCAAAAGATTATGAATATCATAGCTATTCTGGAATGCCGTCGTTCCTCGTAATCTAACAAATAAATTGTTAGGGATTCCTTCCCCCACAGAATTACCGAGTTTTAGAATGACATCTGAACCATCCCTTAATGATTTTTTGTCTTCGACTCGAAGCTCTGGGAATGCATTACCATTTTTCACAAAAAATGTCTTCAAGAAACCTGAGAATGTGTTCAGCCCAAGCTCACCTTCGAACGGATGGATCCGCGAATCGTCTTTCTTGCTACCCGAAGGCAGCGGCAACGGCACATTTTGTCCGGTTAGACGCAATGGTTCCTCCGCCAGAGCCTGTGGTGAAAAGTCCTGATCAGTATTGGGGAAAGACAGAGCCATAAAACCGTCTATATTAGGCAAGGCTTGTAAGCGTTCATTTTCATCAGATACGCTATCAGTAAACGGATTTTGGAAGTTTATATGATACAACTGCACCCATTCTCTACCTTCTGCCGTGTACCCGTTATGCTCTTGACCAGGATTCAAACGGACTAAACCAGTTATTGGTTGAACTTTGAACTTTTCTTTAACTGTTTGCTGATTGTACATATATAGTGCAGGTACCTTTTGTGACAGATCAATAAGGTTGCCCTGAAGTCCCTCTGAGATAAAGTGGCTTTGAGTAGCAATTTCTTCCCCATTGAGTTTAACAGAATAAAGTCCTGCCAAAACAAATGCCATAAAATCATCATAAGATATGGGCGGCAACTGTGCTTCTTGCTGCGCTTGCTGATGCGAGGCTGATGACGCCCAAGCCGGATCCATTGCATTCAGCGAGGTTATTGCCGTGGATAACAACAAGGTTGTGAACAGGATTGATTTAATGTTGTTCTGCATGAACGAACTTCTCCATCTTGAATAGGTTCTATGACTATAGACCAAATTTGTTAATTTAAGGTAAAAAAACATCAAAAAGTATGGGGGTTCGTCATCTCCGGCTATGATTGATTGGAGATCCAACATTTCTGTATGTTTCCTGGATCCCCGATCAAGAAACTCTTCCGGTTTTCTTTGAAAACCGAGAATTTCTAGCCGGGAATGACGGATTTTAATGAGGTTAAGAACAGGAGAACATTACGTATCAGCAAGTCAATTGGGCTGACTATAGCCGATTCTTTATGCAAAACAGTGTCACTCACGTACTTAGTGTACGCTTCGTCCCTTTTTTTGTAGCCGAATTAAAATTATCTAGCTATATGCCTATTGTCCTGATGCCCTTCGAGTAATAGCTTTACAGGTGATCCGCCTGTATTATGTTGATATTCACATAAATGTGTGAACGGTCGAACGACAGACATTTGTCCTTGAAGGACGGAAAGATTTTTATGGCTACTAAACAAGGATTTTAGGTTTGCACCAATCCCAGCTTTTTGTAACGGTTCTGATTCAAAAGTAAATTTAGCATCCTGATTACGAGTTGATTCCATTACAGATACAACACCTGTCTGTGCGACGTTACTGACATCATCGCTTGTTATTTTTGGGCATACGGCTTGGGCTAGATGATTAATTTGCGCTGTTGATTGAAGGGGAGCAGTCAACCTCAAGATTGGGCTTTTTGTTGCGAGCACTTTTTGCCACTCTGGGGTTAGTCTATAATCACAGGCAACGACGCCATCATTACGTCTCATTTCTTTGCCTTGATATTCCTTTTTACCTTTAAAAATTCCTTGGAGTTTTTTTCTCATACCAATTTGACGAGGGCAAGGCGTTTGGGATATATAACTCATTTGTGATAGAGGCCCCGTTTTGAAGGCTGATCCCTGAGTTGCGCAGGAGGCTGCCGGTAATGTTTTTAGATTTAAGACCGGGCAAGCAGATCCTGCTGCTATTGCTGTGCTATTCCATAATGCGATACTGAATATAAGACCCAATGTTTTTTTCATAACACCCTCTGAATATTTTAATTACGATACAAAGACTTTAGTTCAAATAGGTTAATATTCCATTAAAAAACCCAGATGCAAGATCTGGGTTTTTGTTTTGTAGGCTTGTTTTACGCTTCAGCAGCTACATCTGCTTTTTCTTCTTTTGCGGGAAGAAGAGCTTTCATGCTGAGCTTAACTTTACCGCGGTCGTCAAAACCAACTACCTTGACGTTGACTTCGTCGCCAACTTGGACGATGTCTGTGACTTTGCCGACGCGCTCAGCAGCAAGTTCGCTGATATGAACCAAACCGTCGCGATTGCCCATAAAGTTAACGAATGCACCAAATTCCATGATCTTAACAACTTTACCTGTGTAAACTTCGCCAACAACCGGATCACAAGCGATGTTACGGATCATGGCTTTTGCTGTTTCAATAGATTTACTGTCGAATCCTGCGATATTGACAACACCTTCATCATCGATGTCGATGCGCGCACCGGATA
The DNA here is from genome assembly GCA_019636055.1 of Candidatus Paracaedibacteraceae bacterium. Lineage (NCBI taxonomy): Bacteria > Pseudomonadati > Pseudomonadota > Alphaproteobacteria > Holosporales > Candidatus Paracaedibacteraceae > Candidatus Paracaedibacteraceae bacterium. The sequence goes on along the minus strand of JAHBYH010000001.1, from coordinate 66,297 downwards.
CTTCGCAAATTTCACGAATTGTTTTTCCACCTGGGCCAATAATATCGCGGATTTTATCGCGATTGACCGGCATGGAAATCATTTGTGGTGCGTGGTCACTGACAGATTCACGGGATGCGGACAAGGCTTTTGCCATTTCACCAAGGATGTGAACGCGACCTTCACGGGCTTGTTCAAGCGCAACCTTCATGATTTCTGAGGTGATGCTGGTGATTTTAATATCCATTTGCAAGGCTGTGATTCCTTCGGATGTTCCTGCAACTTTAAAGTCCATATCACCTAAGTGGTCTTCGTCACCTAAAATGTCTGTTAGAACTGCAAACTTTTTGCCTTCTTTGACCAAGCCCATAGCAATCCCTGCAACAGGGCGAGCCATTGGAACACCTGCATCCATAAGAGCAAGGGATGTACCACAAACAGTCGCCATAGAAGAGGAACCGTTAGATTCTGTGATTTCAGAAACAGTCCGTAGTGTATATGGGAATTGATCCTTTGCTGGGAGCAATGGGCGAATTGCGCGCCATGCGAGCTTACCGTGACCAATTTCACGACGACCCGGGCCAGACATACGGCCTGTCTCGTTAACGGAATATGGCGGGAAGTTATAGTGAAGCATAAAGCGTTCACGGTATTCACCTTCTAGCGCATCAATCATTTGTTCGTCTTGCGCTGTTCCAAGAGTTGAGACAACTAAGGCTTGTGTTTCACCACGGGTGAACAGGGCACTACCGTGGGTGCGTGGTAACACGCCAACTTGGACGTCGATTGGGCGAACTGTCTTTAGATCGCGTCCGTCAACGCGGCTTCCTTTGTCAAGAATGTCTGTACGAACAACTTCTGATTTCAAGGCTTCGAATGCCATATCAAAGTTAAGTTCTTGACCTTCAGCAATGCCAACCTTATCAACGGCTTTGTCGTAGGCTGCATCAATGGCGGCATAGCGTTCTGCTTTAGTAGTGATGGAGTATGCTTTTTGAAGGTCTTTTTCAACGGCTTTTTTAATTTTCTTGTGTAGATCTTTATAATCATCACCAAGACCGGCTACTTCCCAATCTTTCTTACCGGCTTGTTTCTTGAGCTTAAGAATAGCTTTGATAACAGGTTGGAAAGCTTTGTGGCCAAAGTCGACAGCACCGAGCATAATTTCTTCTGAAAGTTCTTTTGCTTCGGATTCAACCATCAAAACGCCTTCGGTTGTACCGGCAACCATCAAGTCTAGCTTTGATGCTGCGGATTGTTCTAGCGTTGGGTTCAAAACATATTCACCATCAATATAACCAATGGATGCACACGCAACAGGACCCATGAACGGAACACCAGACAAAGCCAAGGCTGCTGAGGCGCCAATCATTGCCGGGATGGTTGGTTCGTTGACCAAGTCGTGGCTTAAAACTGTACAGACAACTTGGACTTCATTAAAGAAACCTTCGGGGAAGAGGGGGCGAATTGGACGATCGATCAAACGAGATGCCAAAACTTCCTTTTCAGACGGCTTGCCTTCACGTTTGTTGTATCCGCCAGGGATGCGGCCAACAGCAAAAGTTTTTTCTTGATAATGAACAGATAACGGGAAAAAGCTTTGTCCCGGAGCAGCTTTCTTAGCAGCAACAACGGTACACAAAACAGATGTATCACCATAGGATGCAAGGACTGATCCTTCGGCTTGACGAGCAACACGACCTGTTTCAAGTGTTAACTTGCGTCCACCAAAATCGAGTTCTTCCTTTGTGATTGAGAAAAAATTAGACATATATAATTCCTAAATGTTGAAGATACGGAAAACGGAGGAAGTAGATTGTCGAAATCTATAGTCGTTTTAGTTAAGTTTGACACAGTTAACTGAAGAGTAAAGCCTAGAAATCTAGATGAGCGACGAATTTAGCTGTATCAAGGTTAAATGGAATGACTATAACTTACTGCGTTCCCCATTTATCTCCATGTTAATAAAAAACCACCCCATCCATCGACGAGGTGGTGTGTCGCCTTAGCGACGTAGACCCAAACGTGCGATCAAATCTTGATAACGCTTTACGTCTTTCTTCTTGATGTAGTCAAGAAGGCGGCGACGTTGACCAACCATGATCAACAAACCGCGACGAGAGTGAAAGTCTTTCTTGTGATCGGACATGTGTCCTGTCAGATTGCGAATGCGTTCTGTCAAAATTGCAACTTGGATGTCAGGGGAACCTGTGTCACCGGCTTTTGTTGCAAAGTCTTTGATGAGCTCTTGCTTGCGTTCTGCTGTAATCGACATCGTACTATTCCTTTTCTTTATAAATTAAAAACTCTTTTTGGATGTAATACCTTGCCATCTCCCTCGCACAAGGCAAGTTCAATGCCATTTTCTAAAACAAGAACTGTTCCAGAAAAACCAAGAAGATCGATTGATCGACCTTGGCGAATATACATCGCTTGTTGCGCGCATACAGAAACCGCCGGGATGTCGTCCAGAACGGCCCTAATGGGCAACACATAATCGTCTACATGATTTATGTAGTCGCTATTCTTTAAAATATCCAATTTTACTGAATCTTTCAACGAAAATCTGCCTACTTTTGTTCTCCGTAGAATGCTCAGGTAGCCAAGACTACCTACAGCACGCGCAATATCTTGACCAAGAGTGCGGACATAGGTACCAGTTCCACATAAAACCCGTAAATACGCTTTGTTATCATAGCTCTTCATAAACTCGAGTTCGTAGATCATCACTTGACGTGATTTCATCTCAATAACTTCACCGCGCCGCGCCAGATCATAAGCCCGTTCACCATTAATCTTTAAGGCGGAGTATTTTGGGGGAATCTGAGTAATTTGTCCCGTGAATTGAGGTAAAACTGATCGAATCTGGTTCGCTGTGGGAATTGTCGTGCAGGTCATTGTTGTTTGCCCCTCAAGATCGCCTGTGTCTCGTTCTTCACCAAACGTAATTTCAAACTCGTACTCTTTGGTGTCGCTCATGACATAGGGCATAACTTTTGTTGCCTCGCCCAATGCTAGTGGCAGAATACCTGAGGCAAAGGGGTCAAGCGTTCCTGCATGCCCCAACTTCTTTTGTTTGAATAAACGTTTAACAATAGAACCCGCTTTGGTTGATGTAATTCCTTCGGGTTTGTCGAGGATGATCCAGCCGTGTGTCATTAAATTCGTCCTGTTCTGGATTCGTTGTAAAGACTAGCAGATAATAGCAATCCTTGCCCCATTAATAGGGTTAATAAAGCTGTGCCCCCATAAGAGACGAGGGGGAGCGGAACACCAACAACGGGCAGCATTCCCATAACCATCGACATATTGATAAAGGCATATAAAAAGAATGTTGAATTGATGCCGATAGCAATGAGACGTGCAAAGTGCATGCGGCTGTCGATGGCCACGCGGAATCCATAGGCTAACAACATGACAAAAAGGCTAACGAGGACAAGTCCGCCAATGAAGCCAAATTCTTCACTGAACATAGTAAAGATAAAGTCTGTTTGTTTTTCAGGTAGGAAACTGAGGTGACTTTGGGACCCTTGCATGAATCCTTGGCCAAACCAACCGCCAGACCCCAAGGCAATCTTAGATTGAGTGACGTGATAGCCTGACTTCATGGGGTCACTTTCAGGATCAAGGAAAATAAGAACTCTCTTGCGCTGATATTCATGCAGCATGCTCCAGAATACAGGGATAGCAGCAAGGACGCCACCACCAACCACAAGAAATTTCCAGATCCTGATACCTGCGGTAAAGAAAATGATAGCTCCAGACATCATGAGAATCATGGCTGTCCCAAGATCGGGTTGTCGCATCACGAGGATTGTCGGGAATAAAATCAATATAATTGGAATAAATAAGTTTTTGATTTTATAGGTATCTTTTAGTGATGATAAGTGAAAATACCGTGCGAGTGCCATGATTAAAGCGATTTTCATAAGTTCAGACGGTTGCAACTGAATGAAGTATAAGTCGATCCAGCGTTGTGCACCCATGCCAACAAACCCCATGAGTTCCACCCCAATTAATAGGAATAAGGATAGAGCATAAAAAGGGTAGGCCACAGACATCCATGTGCGAATATCGGTGCAAGCAATTGCCAGCATGATGAGAAATCCAACAATAAAGCGGATAATTTGTTTATAGGCCCACGGTGAGAAACTGCCGTCTGCTGCTGAATACAACATAGCAAAGCCAATCGATGAAATAATCGTGACAAGGAACAAAGGCCATTTACTAATGGCATTAAGACGGGATAATAAGGCTAGCATTCATTGACTATAACTGAGAATATTGGGGTTGTCGAGGGGGCAATCCCTGAAGAGATACAGGGGAGAATTACACCAATTCACCAACCAAATAATCCTTTGTATAGCCCGTTATTTTTGCTGTTAGGACATCCGCGACGTTTCCTGTACCTTGGACTTGGATTGGGGCAAAGTGATCGGTTTTGCCGGATAGGAGATCGTTATCGTTATTCTCTACTAAGAAATTAACGGTTTTTCCAACCATGGCAGCAAAATGTTTCTCAATCGCGTGTTGGCCTTTTTCTCGGAGTAATGCTGCGCGTTCTTTGATGGTACTTGAGGTAACTTGAGGCATACGAGCAGCTGGTGTTCCGGGGCGGGGTGAATACGGGAAAACATGCAGGAATGTAAGATCGCAATCCTCAACAATGTTGAGAGTGTTTTGAAACATCTCTTCGGTTTCAGTTGGGAAACCAGCGATCAGATCTACGCCAAAAACACAGTCAGGACGTAATTCCCGAGCTTTTTTGCAGAAACCAATGGCATCATTACGCAAATGGCGACGCTTCATGCGCTTTAGAATCATGTCATCACCAGCCTGAAGGCTCATGTGGAGATGCGGTAAAAGACGCGGTTCTGTTGCAATCAGATTCCATAAATCGTCATCCATTTCGACGGGGTCTAGAGATGATAATCTTAATCTTTTTAAGTCGGGAACGAGATTCAAGAGACGGCGCACCATTTGGCCAAGTGTTGGTTTTCCGGGAAGGTCAGCACCATAAGCTGTGATATCGACACCGGTTAGAGCGATTTCAGGATAACCGTTTTCGATCAGGATTTTGATTTGGTTGACAATCTCGCCAACAGGAACACTGCGTGAATTGCCACGACCATAAGGGATTGTGCAAAAAGTACAACGATGGTCACATCCATTTTGGATTTGGACAAAGGCGCGGGCTTTGCCATCAAATCCTGAAATTAGATGCGCTGCCGTTTCTTTGACGGACATAATATCATTGACCAGAATGCGTTCGTGATTGACGTCTTTGGCATAGCTGGCTGCTTGCATTTTCTCATCGTTTCCGATGACACGAGAAACCTCTGGCATATCAGCATATTTTTCAGGACTAATCTGAACACCACAGCCTGTGACAATAATCTCAGCTTGTGGGTTTTCACGGCGAAGTTTGCGAATGGTTTGACGGGCTTGACGCTCAGCCTCAGAAGTCACAGCACAGGTATTAATAATGATAGCATTATTGAGGCCAGCCTGTATCGCCAAGTCTTTCATGACTTGGGATTCATAGGTGTTTAAACGGCAGCCAAAGGTGACAACCTCGGGGGATTGAATAGTTTCTTTTGTCATTGTTTTCAGTACAGCATTATCATAGCGACTATACAATATATAGTCATCTTATTGCAAATTAAAAGGGATTCCCCCGATATTATTCCTGCGAAATCGGGCAAAGTATAGCTGAAACGTGTCGGTTGTTGGCGATTCTGCTAGCCTAGTCTTTATTGTCTCAAGGTCTGTATTTTCTTGCGTTAATTTTTGTTGGATTATGAAAATGAATGCGTCTGCTGTTACTTCATACCACCAAAATAGACTGGGGGTTGCAGGGGTTGTTGGTGCGTAGAGTCGAGATGAATATTCGGGTTTTGTTATATAATAATCACTAACACTAATTTTGGGTTTGAATGAAAGGCCTGCTAGCCAAATCTTTTGAGTTAAACCTACGACAATAGCAGCATACCCAATTTTTCCGTCAAAATCTTCTGTGCCGGGTGCAGGGAAAATAGGGGCTACAATGTACCCTGAATCTAGGAGTTTTTTACAAAAATCAAGAGTTTCATTATAAGAACTCTCATAAGATAGATTTGCAGCGCAACATAACTCGCCTATAAATTCATAAAACTTCATCAGTGTATAAGGTGTAATCTTATATTTATCGTACACCTGAATAATTTTTTTTGTTAAAGAATCAGCATCGGCCAGAGGGTAGTAACGAGCAATCTGTTCTTTCGCACCAGCTGTTATTTTTGCGGCTTCATCGGTGAGTTCCGGGACTATAACTGTTGTATCTGGATATTTTTCTCTTAATTCTGACCAAAAACTCAGAGTGCCTAAACCAATTTTAGCAACCTCTGGTATTTCAGTAGAATCATGTACCATTTGAGTTAAGTCATGTGCATAAGAAAGAATGTTGCAAGAAAATATTGCAATAATTACATGTAGTTTCATTAAAATACCTCCAGAAATATTAATTATACTAAATTAAATTTTACCGTTATTAAATAAAAAAAGCCCTCTTTTCTGAGGGCTTTGAGTTAGGTGATGGTTAAAGGAGGAGGAATTATAATATTTCCATCACCATTTTATTTTTAGAGGGGAAGTGACTCTCAAGGAGGAGGGATTATGACGAGCCACTTCCAGACTGCAGATTCGGGGAGGGTTTCGGAGGGTTATGATCTCGAATCCGCAGTATTTTATTCTAAGAAAGTTTTTCTGTCTTTCTTAGTACAAATGTGATATAGGTGCTAAAAAATACTATGCAATACTTTTTTTTTATTTTTTCTATTTTTTGCTTAGTCTTTCACGGATGTCGGTAAACTAAACAAGTTGTTGTATTTAGGCAAATGTGGTAAAACTTTTTTATATTTAATCGAATTAAGAAAAATTAGATGTCTAATTCTCCTATCTTTTTGACTGGCTGTGCTGGTTTTATTGGGATGACAACGGCTGTTCGCCTTCTCGAAGAAGGTGAGACAGTTGTTGGTGTTGATAATGTTAATGATTATTACTCAGTTCAACTTAAAAGAGATCGCCTAAAACGTCTTGCAGCCTACCCAAATTTTCATTTTCACGAAATTGATATTAGTGATCGCGAGGCAATGTCAAGGGTATGGGCGCAGTATGAGCCAAAGCGTGCCATTAACTTAGCAGCTCAGGCAGGGGTTCGTTATTCCATTGAGAATCCGTTTGCTTATGTTGCAAGCAATATCACAGGATTCTTAGTTGTTTTAGAGTTGTGTCGTCATCAAAAGGGATTTGAAAACCTTGTATATGCGAGTACGTCTTCAATCTATGGTTCAAACACCAATATGCCGTTTACAGAAGACCAGATGACAGCGACACCGATTTCTTTGTATGCTGCGACGAAGAGTGGGAATGAATTGATGGCTCAGTCCTATAATTACTTGTATGGAATGCCGGCAACAGGGTTACGTTTCTTTACTGTCTATGGCCCTTGGGGGCGCCCTGATATGGCAGCATTCAAGTTTACTAAAGCAATTTTGGCGGGTGAGCCTCTTGATTTATATAATGGCGGAAAGATGAAACGCGACTTTACCTATGTGGATGATATTGTGTCTGGTGTTGTAGCCGCTGTGCGACGTAATCCGACGAATACCCATGGTGAGCGTCATCCAATTTATAACCTTGGGAATAATCGTTGCGAAGATTTACCACGGGTCATTGACTTAATTGAACAAACGATCGGTAAGAAAGCGATTATTAATTCAATGCCAATGCAGTTAGGGGACGTAAAAGAAACCTATGCTAATATCGATAAAGCTAAGGCAGATCTTGGCTATTTACCAAAAACAACAATTGACGATGGAGTACCAGATTTTGTTAGATGGTATCTTGAGTATCATAAATAAAAAGGAAGTCAAATGAAGATTGCTTTTACTTTTCCTGGCCAAGGATCACAGGTCGTTGGTATGGGGCGTGATTTCTATGATAATTTTTCTGTATCTAAACAGGTTTTTGAAGAGGTTGACAGCACACTGAATCAGAAATTGAGCCAGATTATTTTTGACGGTTCACAAGCAGATTTGACGTTGACTGAAAATACACAGCCTGCTCTGATGGCTGTGAGTATGGCAATCATACGGGCGATGGAATCAGAACTTGGTGTTAAGGCGTCCAGCCTAACAGCCTTCATGGCTGGGCATTCTTTGGGTGAGTACACAGCAAACTGCGCTGCTGGTACGTTTAATTTGGCTGATACAACAAGACTGTTACGTATTCGAGGAGCAGCAATGCAAAAGGCTGTGCCAGTCGGGCAGGGGGCGATGGCAGCAATTCTGAATATGCCAATTGAGGCTGTTGAAATCTTGGCACAAGATGCCGCACAAGGCCAAGTTTGTGTTGTTGCTAATGACAACTCTGATGGACAGGTTGTCATCAGTGGTCACAAAGATGCGATTGATCGTGCTATTCCGTTAGCTTTGGAAAGAGGGGCAAAACGTGCTCTTCCACTTCCTGTGAGTGCACCATTTCACAGCCCGTTGATGGATCCTGCTGCTGAAGCAATGACTGAATCTTTGGATTTAGTACAATCAAGTGCGCCTGGCTGTCCGATTTTGACAAATGTGACTGCAAGTCTTGTTAGTGATGACGAGATTTTAAAAAGACTTTTGGTTGAACAAGTGACAGGCCGTGTTCGTTGGCGGGAATCTATGATTTCTCTACCACTTCATGGTATTACTCATAGTATTGAAGTGGGTGCGGGTAAAGTTCTTACTGGATTGGTGAAAAAATCAGCCCCTGACGTTCAAGCACTTTCAATTAACTCTGTTGGGGATTTAACCCCGTTTATTGATGATTTAGGGCGTAAGCTCGTTGCGTAAATAAGGATATAAGAATGTTTCAACTTAATGATCAAGTCGCTTTGGTAACAGGAGCAACAGGTGGTTTGGGCCGTGAAATTGCGATTAAACTCCATCAACAAGGTGCCATTGTGGCGATTTCTGGTACTCGTGAAGCTGTTTTGAATGAGCTAGCGACTGAACTCGGTGATCGTGTTCACGTTTTTCCATGCAATTTGTCTGATGCTGAAAGTGTAGAGGCTTTGGTTCCGGCTGTTGAGGCAAAACTTGGAAAGCTCGATATTCTTGTGAATAACGCCGGTGTCACACGCGATACGCTGATCATGCGCATGAAAGATGAAGATTGGGATACCGTGTTGGAAGTTAACTTGACAGCTGCTTTTAGATTGACTCGTGCAGCGACAAAGGGAATGATGAAGCGTCGTCATGGTCGAATCATTAATATTTCATCCGTTGTTGGCTTTACAGGCAACCCTGGTCAAGCTAATTATTGTGCGTCGAAAGCCGGCTTGGTGGGTATGACAAAATCTTTGGCTATTGAACTTGCAAGCCGTGGTATTACTGTTAATTGTATTGCTCCTGGTTTTATTGAGTCAGCAATGACAGACGAGCTTCCTGAAGCAACTAAGGCAAAAATTCTGTCCGGTATTCCAACTGGTAAAATGGGGACGTCTATAGATATTGCAAATGCAGCAGTCTACTTGGCATCTGCCGAGTCATCTTATATGACAGGCCAAACGCTCCATGTCAACGGTGGTATGGCGATGGTCTAAGAGAAAGAGCCTTTAAAAGGCTCTTTTTTTATATCGGCATTTTTTGAAGTTCTTGGATAGCCCCAATAACTTTATCGCGAAGGGCTGTAATTGTTGTAATGGCAACATCTAGTTGGGCTGTATCTGTGGTTAATTTTGTTAAGTCCACATTATCCACCACATGTTGTTTGGCAAGTCCTTCGTTTGTTCTGACGGATTCTGCTGTGTCTTTGAGGGTGTTGGATAGGATATCTTGAAAACCAACGCCTTTACTTTGGTTTTGTTGGCCGAATCCTGCAATCTTATTGTATTGACTAGCAGCTGAGGTTGCTCCAAGTATGCTCATTTTAATCTTCCTTAGTTACTACGTAATAATCCAATTGTGTCTTCCATCATCTTTAAGCCTTTTTCATAAGCCCTGAGATTCGCTTCATGGTTTAGGCTTGCTTCCCGCATATCTACCATTTCCATTAAAGGAGTAATGTTTGGCATTTTGACAAATCCATTAGCATCTGCGGCTGGATCTTTCGGATCATACACTTCCTTAAAAGGTTTTGGGTCGGTGCCAATTTTTTTGACTTTAACAATAGAAGTCCCTGTTTTTGAGTCTGTTTCGGGTGATAAAACAATCGTTTTCCGTTTGTAAGGATCTCCCCCAGGTGTTGATGGTTTTGTATCAGAGTTTGCAAGGTTTTGGGTGATAACAAGTAATCGTTTATTCTGTGCCACGATAGCGGAAGTTGATGCTCTTAGAGATTCAGAAAGGGTGCTAGCCATTTTTTATTGTCCCATCTTCCCAATAACTGTTTTTAGTAAACCAAAATATTTTTTTAACAAATTGAGGTTCGCTTGGTAGTTCGATGTATTTTCACTGAGCTTTAGCATTTCTTCTTCGCGTGACATTTCATGACCATGACGTGTACTCTGTACAGAAAGGAGTGTTTCATTGTGAAGTGGTGATGTTCTAATTGATTGTTTAAATGGTTTTATATCTAAGCGCTGATAATTAGGTACATCATAGTTTGCTATGTTGCTAGAAATCCGTTGCCCACGCGCAATGTTCCACGTCATTTTTCCGACAAGACTGTTCAGGGTATTGTTTGGTAGTTGCATGAAACTCTCCTTAACTTAATTCCAGAATAAAATAATTATCTTAATATTTATTTAAAATTGTGGTAAATTTAGGGTAAAGATGTAGGACAAGAGGTTCATTATGTTGTTTTTAACTCGAAAAGTTGGGGAATCGATTATTATTAACGATGATATTACCCTAACCGTATCAGAAATCCGTGGTAGTATTGTAAAGCTAAGTTTTGATTATGAAAAATCAAACCGCATACTTCGTAAAGAAATTTACGACAGAATTCAAGATGAGAACCGTCAAGCTGCTGCAAAATCCGATGATGTAAAAGAAATGATCAAATCAAAAGTCGATCAAGATCTGACCGTTGATCAGACTGAGAAGAAAACCGCAGTAAGTTAAAATTATAGCCATTCCAAACTGATAGTAATAAAATAGGCTTCTGTCTCTCCCACAGGAAAAGAAGTGAGAGGATCTGCCATATCGAGTACTTCACTATTCAATTCAGGGGGTATTAATTATAAAGGTGGCTCATTGTCGTGCTGAAACCTCTCCTCAAGCATTTTATGAAGAATTTCTCCGGGTTGATCCTTTCCATGAATTACCGAGTGATGTTCTTTCCAGGGAATTGGGATGATATTCCACCATTCGTTTTGCCCATTAAGTCGTAAAAATGCAATGTGATGTAAATCCCATGCGTCTTCGGGAGTTATTTGGATATCATCCAAGTTATGGTTCAGAGGGATAGGGGCTAGATCATGCATTTTTTCATGAGTATAATAGCACCAATCTGCGGTAATCATAATTTTTCTGCGTTGGAATGCTTGTCTTGCTTTTACTAATTCTTGGGATTGTTTGCGATAGATTTGTCCTCGATCAAAGTGGTGAATAATTGATTTAATTTGTTTTGGTTTGAGGTGCCTTTTACTTGTATCTTCTATTTGGTGTAAATAATCTTTTAGCTGGCGGACTTCAGGTTGTATCAGGCGTGTAAATGCAAAGGATGAAATTATCGGTTCTAAGGCATAGGTGTTATTAAAAAATAATAACAATACAAATGACTGGCGTAATTCTATACATCGATAGTGTTTGACTTGAACCATATAGAGTACCAGAAAATAAATATCTTCTAGTACTATGGTTGCACGTTATGCTGAGATGGGCAACTTCTCTTTGGGCGAAATTTTCTTTGCAAACATTAACAGAGCAATTAAAGAAATGCTGCCTATAACGAGCGAAGCTATAAAGGCATAGCGTTCACCCATGGCTTCGGCGATGAAGCCTGATCCGGCATTTGAAATAAAGACGGAGATAGCGCAAATGAGATAAAAAACGCCAAAACCTGTTCCTCTTAGATCCTTAGGAACGCTGTCTGCAATCAAAGACATAAATATGCTTTGGGTAATTGCCATTTGAGCACCACACATAGCAATTCCTATAAATACTATCCATAGATCCTGAGCGGAACTTAATAAGATATCACCGATAAGCAGGCATAGAAAACCAACAATAAGCATGTTGATGCGACCAATCTTATCTGACATTTTTCCCGCTGGGTATGAAACACTGGAGTATGTGGAGTTATAGACAATTAGAATCAGCGGAATAAATTTGCCTGATAGTTGGAAACTTTCATGGGCATGAAGGACTAAAATGGGTTCACCTAACTGTGCAATCATAAAAATACCAACAACGATCATGAGCATCCAAAAAGGTTTGCCTAATCGGGGGATATCACTCAAGTGCATTGGGTGACGACCTTTTTTCTCTTCGGTTGTTGCTATAGTAACGTGATTTTCGGTTATTTTTGGCTCATTGACTTGTGTTGCCAGAATAATGACCGATAAAAGTGCGGGGATAGATGCCAGCCAAAAGACCATTTGGTAATTTTCCCCATGCCAGAACATTAATCCAAGAGCAACAACAGCGCCGGCAAATGACCCTGCAGTACCGAGGCTAATGCGCAGGCCATAACAGGCGCCACGAATAGATTTAGGGGCTAAATCTCCGACTAGGGCATCGCGAGGAGATGCTTGGATTCCGTTGCCAATTCTATCTAGAAAACGTGCGCTGATGACCGCCTGTAGATTGCCGAAGGCTGCAATCAATGGTCTACTTAAAAACATAAAGAAATAGCCTAAAATGATGATGAATTTACGGCGACGTAAATAATCACTATAAACGCCTGACATCATTTTCATCAAAAAAGAAAGCATCTCAACGATGCCTTCAATAGTACCAATCATGCCAGATCCGGCACCCAGAATGGTCTTCATGTAAATTGCGGAAATACTGCGAACCATTACAGACGAAAGATTTGTAAAAAAGACGGCTAAGCCAATAGCCCAGATATCTTTTGGAATAGGAGGAGTGTCATTATTATTATTGTTGTTAAGAGCGCTCATGGTAGCATTCCTGATGTAGTCATTTGATTTGATTTTCTGATAGTGTCGCGTTGCTTATGTACTAACTGTACACCTTGCCGCTGCTCTTTGTGCCGTGTCAGAAAATGAAGCGGAACGACTATATGTTGTATGGGTGATGAATTTTTGGCGAGATAGTCCTGCTGTGAGAAAAACAAAAAATTAAGATTTTTTTGCAAAAACCTGATCACAACATTACCAAATTTAGAGGAATTAACTTCTGTAGGTTAACAATGTCACTGTTTATTAAGATTGTCAAGAATTCAGTTTTCTCTATATGCGTTCTTTTATATCCTAGCAAAATGACCGGATTAAAAATTGGCTTCTGTATTTATTTTGGGTCTATTTTGCAAGTAAAGATCTTAAACGGTTGAATGAAATCTGATGTGTCACAAGACCTAATATGAAGTAAATACTTGCTCCGCACAAAACTTGAGCTATGACATAAACTAATTGCTGTAAGAATGACGCATTAGCTATAACAAAATTACTATCAATTGCCCGCAAAGCCAGTCCCATCACTACTGCAATCAAAGATATGACTGAGATATTCTTATAAAAGCTGGCGTCAAGGCTAAACCAATTTCTTTTTTTCAAAACGATATAGAGGATGACCGTATTAGCCCAAGCTGATAGCGAGGTTGATAAGGCGAGGCCGACGTGGGCGAAGTGTTCAATAAAAATCAGATTGAGAGCAAGATTCAAAATAATACAACTGACTGCAATTTTCACAGGGGTTTTTGTGTCTTGGCGAGCAAAAAAACCAGTAATTAAAACTTTGTTCAAGACATAAGCTGGAATACCTAGGGCAAAGGCTGCCAAAGCCATTGCTGTTGCTTGGGTATCTGTCTCTGATAAACCGTAGATTAAGTGGATGATGGGGTAGCTTAAGATGGCCAGCCCAACCGCAGATGGTAGCGTTAGTTGAAGGGCGACTTCTGTTGCAAGGCGTTTATTTTTTAACGCTTTTTCATGCTCACCTGATTTGAGTTGTCTTGATAGCATTGGTAAGAGAGCTGTTCCAATGGCGATCCCTAGGATTGATAGAGGGAGTTGGTTTAAGCGATCCGCATAAAAAATATAAGATACTGATTTTTCTGGTAAATAGGATGCGATAATCGTATCAATAAAAATATTGATGTTCATAACGCCGGCTCCAATGGCACCTGGTAACATAAGCCTGAGTAGTTCTTTGACTTCGGGGGTAATGCGAGGGCGCCGAAAGCGGATTCTGAAATCCATACGCCAACATGCGACATAAAGCCAAGATAGCTGGATAATGCCTGCTAAGGCAACGGCTATGGATAATCCTTCCCCAAAGGTAATTCCGGTGTAGGGACAGATTAGGAGGGCAGATATCATCACGATATTTAACAGAATAGGGATGCCGGCTGCTGCTGCAAATCGGTCAAATGAATTTAAAACGCCGGATAAATGAGCAGCCAGTGAAATGAATAAGATGTAAGGAAATGTAATTCTTGTAAAGGTTATAGCCAGTTCCATGCGTTCTGGCGTTGTTGCAAATCCTGGTGCCAAGATATGGATAATAGAGGGGGTGAAGATAACAACTAAAGCCACGAAGATCGTCAAGAAAACCATCATAACAGAAAAAATCTGTTCGGCGAGTTCTTTGGCGCCCTCGCGGCCGTCTGAAACAAGTTTACGTGAAAAGAGAGGAACAAAAGCTGCATTAAAAGCCCCTTCGGCAAAGATTCTACGAAAGAAATTGGGGAATTTAAATGCAACAAAGAACGCATCTGTGACAATGCTGGCGCCTAAAAGGTGAGAGATCATACTTTCTCGAATCAATCCAAAAATACGACTGATGAATGTAAAACCGCTTATTGTTACGATGTTGCGAATAATCCGCATTGATCTATCCTTTTAGGATACGTGATTTCTCACGGTTCCAGTCTCGTTCTTTGATTGTTTCGCGTTTGTCGACGACGTTTTTACCTTTTGCAAGACCGAGCTGAACTTTAGCGCGTCCTTTGTCATTAAAATAGACGGACAAAGCGACTAACGTCATTCCTTTGCGTTGGATCGCGCCAATTAGTTTATTGACTTGCCGCTTGTGGAGCAATAATTTACGTGGGCGTTTAGGTTCGTGATTGAATTGGTTGGCTTGTTCATATACAGGAAGGTTGGCATTAAATAAAAAGATCTCACCATTCATCTCACCCGCATAGGTTTCATTGATGGACGCACGACCTGCTCGCAGTGACTTAACTTCACTGCCAGTCAATACGATGCCTGCCTCCATTTCTTCGATAATGAAGTAGTCAAATCTTGCGCGGCGATTTTGTGCCGCATAGCGATGGGCATGTTCACGTGTCATGAGTATTATCTAAGTATTCTTTATATTATTTTCCACTCTACTTAAATAAATGCCATATGTCGAGGGGGATGTCATGGTCAAAAACCGGACCATACTGCGAATATGTCGGACATTTTCGGAGTATGGTCTGAATGATCGTGTGACGTGCTGCCGGAAATTAAATTCATTATTCCTTGAATGTAGAGTCCTGATCCCTTAGACTTGAGGCATATCATATGAAAGAGGGGATATTATGCAAATTAAATTTTCCACCCCAACCATGCCAAATTCTGGCATTTTGGTTGCTGTTCTAACGTCAAATAAACTTGATTCTTTTCTGGGTGATCTGGATACAAAACTCAACGGTCAGATTTCAGCATTGATCACATCTAAGACTTTGGATGTTGATAAGGGGGGCATGGCATCAATTCCTGCGCCTGTAAGTTTGTCTGTTTCTAAAGTGCATTTAATTGCAACAGGAAAACTTGATCGTCATTTGGATTATGAAATTTTGGGCGGTAAAATTTATTCTGCTTTGGGGAAAGAGCAGTCCGATGCTTGTACTGTATACATTCCGGAACTTCAATCCGCAGATTTGGCTGGTATTGTTGCAAGCGGCGTTCTGTTGAAATCATGGGATTTCCCTAAGTATTTTACCAAGAAAGAATCAACTGATTTTTGCCAAGTCAAAACAGTATCTGTTATGACATCACAATCAGCAGAGGCAGAGAAGAAATTCAGGGAACTTGAGCAAGTTGCCGAAGGTGTTTTCCTGACGCGTCATGTTTGTTCAGAACCACCAAATGTTATTTATCCTGAAACTCTTGCTGCTGAAGCTAAAAAATTAGAATCCTTGGGGCTTAAGGTAGAAGTACTCGGTGAGTCTGAACTTGAAAAGCTAGGGTGCTATTCCTTATTAGGGGTTGGTCAAGGGAGCTCTAAAGAGTCTAAACTCGTTGTCATGCAATGGAACGGTGGAAAGACCGGGGATGCGCCGGTTGCTTTTGTTGGTAAAGGGGTAACGTTTGACACAGGTGGTATTTCCATAAAACCGGCCCAAGATATGGATGATATGAAGTGGGATATGGGTGGGGCTGCTGCTGTTCTTGGTGTGATGCGCGCCTTAGCCGGTCGTAAAGCAGCCGTTAATGCTATTGGTGTTATGGGATTAGTCGAAAATATGCCTGATGGAAATGCTCAACGTCCGGGAGATGTTGTCAAATCTATGTCAGGTCAAACAATTGAAATTCTGAATACAGACGCCGAGGGTCGCCTGGTTTTGGCTGATGCCTTGTGGTATACCCAAGATCGCTTTAAGCCAACGCACATGATTAACCTTGCAACCTTAACAGGGGCAATCATTATCTCATTGGGTGGTGAATACGCCGGGTTGTTCTCTAATAATGATGAGCTTGCATCAAGCTTGAATGATTCCGGTTTAACAGTCGGTGAAAAATTGTGGCGTTTGCCACTGGCCAAGGCTTATGACAAGCAGATTGATTCTGTTATTGCCGATATGAAAAATATTGGAAACGGACGAAGTGCTGGCAGCATTACCGCAGCTCAGTTCTTGCAACGTTTTGTCAATGAAACAAAATGGGCCCACCTTGATATAGCTGGGACAGCTTGGAATAAAAAAGCTGGTGATTTGTATCAAGCAGGCTCAACGGGATTTGGTGTTCGGTTGCTTAATATGTGGGTTAAAAAGCATATTGAGCAAAGGTAAACATCTATCCTATGGCCGCCTACTGTTGAAAATTTGTGCTTCAGGTGCTTACGTACTTAATGCACGCTCTGCTCTTGGTCTCAATTTTCAACAGTATTCGACTCAGATGCTGAATATTTTAAAAGCCCACTCAATCCCTCTCGACAAAGAGAGAAGAGAAAATTACAAGTGCTGTACCAATAATTAGGAATAATCATGGAAGTTGCATTTTATCACTTACTCACAATGCCTGTTGAAAAGGCTTTGCCAAAGCTCGTGGAAAAGATTTATTCTTCAGGGCTAAGGGCGCTTATTGTCTGTGATAATCAGGAACGGATGGTTTCCTTGAATAGTGTTTTGTGGACCTTTTCCCAAAGTGCTTTTATTCCACATAATTTTGAGGGGGACCCGAAACGCCATGCTGTTTGGTTATCCTTGGCATCTGAGAATGTAAACCAGGCGGATGTCGTTGTTGTCCTGAATGGTGCTATGATCCCTGAGGGGCAGTTTTCCCGTGTAATGGACATGTTTGATGGAAATGACGATGCTTCAGTTGCTAAAGCCCGTGAACGTTATAAAAGCTATAAGGATGGTAGCTATAAATTAGCCTACTGGAAGCAAAATGAAAAAGGGGCTTGGGCGAATCAGTGAAGTATACTTGATCAGATTGGAAATTTTACCGAACTTTAAGTATTTTTTAATAAGAAGGATTTATAATCATAGGTAAGTTAAGATTTGTATAGTCTGAGGAAGTGCCATGAATAAGTTGTTTCTGTTATTGGGTATTGCAAGTTTTGTTCACGCTGAAGATGTTACTCAAGCTGAATCGGCGCCAGTTGAATTAGATGCACCCGCACCAGCAGAGGTTGATCAATCTCAAACAGGTGGTGACGATATTAGTAATCCTTCGCCTGTTGATGAGAAACCAGCAGAGATTGACGCAGGTAATGCATCTACTGCTGTAGAAGATGATGCGCCTGCTATTGAGCCAGACAAACCTGAAAAGCCAGCAAAAACTGACGAAAAATTTGACATGGTTTTATCCAATATGCAAGCGACACATCCGAAAAAAGCTGCTGAATTTGAACAAGCTTATCATGCCGGCAAAGATAAGGAAAAAGTTTTGGCAGACTGGAGTAATACAGCTATTGAATCGCAAGATATGCTTGATGCTGTCGATGAACTCCATGCAATTTATCAAGTCATGAAAAATGTATCGCCAGAAGCTTCGCTTGAATTTGAGCAAAAAGTTCGTGATGAAAAGGATCCTCGTAATTTATTGGAATATGCGCACCAACTCTTGTTGAAATCTTTAAAGGATCGTAAGGCGCAAATTGAGGCTGCAAAAGAAGAAATGAATGCTGTGACGACAATTTTACAGTATGTTGATATTAAAGCAGCCCGGGAAGTCTTTAAAGAAGAGCAAACCTCTGAGGATCCGCGTACTCGAATTAGCGAGGCTTATGATAGGTTGCTAGCATCCCTAGAAAAAGCTCATAAAGAAGCGGGTGTTGCTCCTCTCCAATAATAGGCTTAAAATTAGCCCTATATTCGTGTACACTTGATAAAAACATAACTGAATTGAGTGTACACGTGTTGCCCCAACGTCGAGATGATTTTATTGCTGATAATTTAAATACCCCTCAACGCCGTGCTGTTGAAACGACAGAGGGGGCTGTTCTTGTTTTGGCAGGCGCCGGAACAGGCAAGACGCGCGTGTTGACGACACGAATCGCCCATATTATCGCCAGCGGTTTAGCGTTTCCCAACCAAATTCTATCGGTCACGTTTACGAATAAAGCAGCAGCTGAGATGAAAGAACGTGTGGCATCTCAGATTGCAAGACCGATTGAGGGATTTTGGATAGGAACCTTTCACTCATTAGCTGTGCGCATTCTCAGGCGTCATGCAGACTTAGTTGGTCTGACGAGTGATTTTACAATTTTGGATACAGATGATCAGCAACGTCTTTTAAAGCAAATATTGCAGGCTCAGGGGGTTGATGATAAGAAGAATCCTCCGAAAATGGTGGCCAGTATCATTAGCCGGTGGAAAGATAGGGGCTTGCTTCCCGAACGGGTAAGTACCTCTGAGAGCTCGGGAAACCGTATGCTTTTGGCTGTTTACAAAGAATATCAAGAACGGTTGCGCATTCTAAATGCAGCTGATTTTGGTGATCTGTTACTTCATAATTTAACTATTTTTCAGGCACATCCGCAGGTTTTGCAATCCTATCAGCAACAATTTAGATATATCTTGGTGGATGAGTATCAAGATACTAACATTTCTCAGTATTTGTGGTTGCGCATGTTGGCCATGGGGCACGGTAATATTTGTTGCGTGGGAGACGATGACCAGTCTATTTATGCTTGGCGCGGGGCAGAAGTTGGTAATATTTTGCGTTTCGAAGAAGACTTTCCTGGCGCTACAGTTGTCCGCCTTGAGCAAAATTACCGCTCCACACCCCACATCTTGGGAGCTGCGGCTGGCTTAATTGCCAACAACTCCGGCCGTTTTGATAAGACTTTATGGACGGATGTTGACCAAGGTGAAAAGGTTGTTGTCCGTGGAACCTATGACAGTGACCAAGAAGCACGTTTTATCGGCGATGAAATCGAACATCGTCAACGCCAAGGACATTCCTTATCAGACATGGCGATTCTTGTCCGTGCTGGTTACCAAACCCGTGAGTTTGAAGATCGTCTGTTGGTTTTGGGGGTTCCTTACCGGGTGGTTGGGGGGCAAAAGTTTTATGAACGTATGGAAATTCGCGATGCACTTGCCTATTTGCGTTTGGTTGCTCAACCCAATGATGGATTGGCTTTTGAGCGGATCATCAACACACCACGTCGTGGAGTAGGGGCAACCACGTTACAGGTTATTCACAGGGAATCACGAGCAGCGAATTTATCACTGGTTGAGACAACCAAAGGGCTTTTGGATGAGGGGATGCTAAAGGGGACTGCTAAAAATGCCCTGAAAGATTTTTTGACACAGCTTGAATCGTGGCGAGATCGTTTGCCGGATATGGAACCGGCAAATTTCCTTGAGATGATTTTAGATGAATCTGGATATACGGCCATGTGGCGTCAAGATAAATCAGCTGATGCACCGGGGCGTTTAGATAACTTAAAAGAGCTTGTTCGCGCCATTCGTGAATTTGAGACGGTTCAAGCATTCCTTGAGCATGTGACGTTGGTGATGGATACCACCTCAACTGTTAATACGGATATGGTGAACTTGATGACCCTTCATGCAGCCAAAGGATTAGAATTTAGTACGGTCTTTTTGCCGGGATGGGAAGAAAATATTTTTCCCAATGCACGAGCGATTGATGAAAACGGACTCGAAGGTTTAGAAGAAGAGCGTCGGCTTGCTTATGTGGGGATCACTCGAGCGCGACAGGAAGCGATCATCACTTATGCCCATAACCGACGTACATTCCAAGGCTGGCAGTATTCAACGCCGTCTCGGTTTATAACGGAATTGCCGGCTGAGCATGTGCGTTCAATCCAAGCGAGTGGGGCAGAGGCATTGCATGGGCCACGATCTTTATCTGGGCAGCAGAAAAGCCTTCAAAGTCGTGCTGGTATATTTGATGCGGAATTTACTGTTGAACCCACTCATACCTTTGTAAAGGGCGTGCGTGTCTTTCATTTGAAATTTGGATATGGAACGGTTCTAGATGTCGATGGTGACAATATTAAGGTTGAGTTTGAAACTTCTGGAATTAAGACAGTCGTTGCTGATTACCTAGAAGGGTCTGGTTAACTCTTTTTTATGATCTGTAGATCATATGTCGGAGGGAATATGCTTCATTATGCGCGTAATGCAAAACAGTTAGGTCATGCGCGCTTAGGGAATTAAGGGTTCAAAAGGGGGCTACGCAAAAGCAACTTGCGGATCTGGTTGGTGTAGTGTACGTATTATCTACTCTCTACTCTCTACGCTCTTCTCTCTCATCTCTGATACTGGATCTCCAATCAATAAAATCTATGGCTTTCTGTTGAAACCCAAGCTTTGCTAGTCGGAGATGACGGGCGTGCCTGGTGTCTCTCATATCGAATTCACTTTACTTTAAAGGACGCAAATTAACAGACAATAAAAAAAGCCCCAAATATCGGGGCTTTCATTTTTTGCTTTAAAAGCGAACTTACGCTTCGGCTGCAACTGGTTCTGCATCAGCATTTGCATTTGCTGATTTTGCTTTTGCAACTTCAACAACTGCTTCTTCTTCAGAGCGAGCAACAACAACGCCAACGTAGATGGAAACTTCTGGGTGAAGAACGATGCGTGCTTTGTGAACACCAAGTGTCTTAATCGGAGCATCCAATTGAACTTGGTTACGAGCAACGCCATATCCATTTGTCTTAAGCATATCCGCGATGTCCATGCTGCGAACAGAACCGTATAGGTGGCCTGTTTCGGATGCTTGACGGATTAATGTAACGGATACATTGTCCATTTTCTTAGCAACAGCTTGCGCTTCATCACGACGCTTTAGATTTTCAGCTTCCAAATGTGTTTTTTGGTTTTGGAAAAATTCTAGGTTAGCTTTGGATGCGCGAAGAGCCTTTTTTTGTGGTAATAGATAGTTACGAGCATAACCGTTCTTAACCTCGACGACATCACCCATTTGACCGAGTTTTTCAACTCGTTGTAATAGAATAATTTGCATTGATATCTCTCCGTTTGGATTAGTCGTTTACATAAGGCATAATTGCCAAGAAACGGGCACGCTTAATTGCTGTTGCAAGTTCGCGTTGTTTCTTTGTGGAAACGGCGCTGATGCGGCTTGGCATCATCTTTCCGCGTTCGGATACAAACTTAAACAATGTTTTTGCATCTTTGTAGTCAATTTTCATCGCGCCTTCGCCTGTGAATGGGCACGATTTACGGCGACGGAAGAATTGACGGCGTTGTGGTGCAGAACGGTCTTGGTTATTATCAAAATCTCTTGCCATTATGCATTCTCCGCTGTTTCTGTAACGACATCATCAGAATCATCATAGCTACGGCTACGGTCTGGATTGTAATTCTTTTGTTGCATCAAAGCTGATGGATTTGGATCGTGTGCTTCAACGCGAACTGTCAAGTGACGAAGAACATTTTCATTCAATTTCATTTGACGTTCAACTTCTTTTACAACATCGGATTCAGCTTTAACGTTCATTAAAACGTAGTGACCCTTTGTGTTTTTCTTAATTGGGTATGCCAATGTGCGAAGACCACAGAATTCAGTCTTAGCAACATCGCCGCCATTATCGCGGATAATTTTTGTATAATCTTGTGTCAATGTTTCGACCTGATTTGGGGTCGCATCTTGACGTACGATAAATACTGTTTCGTACAGTTTCATTGTTACTCCTTATGGATATAAACTTATTGTTAAAACAAGCTAAAGCCAACTTATTAGGTGGCAAGGAGAATTTTAAATTCGAGTGAAAATAAAAAACTCTGTCCACAATATACTATTAATTAACTTAAAACGCAAGGGGTTGTTTGGTTTCCTAAAATTTGTTCAAATTAAAGTATAAACTCTAAACTGCTGAGAAAATAGATGCCAAGATTATATGTCGTTGAGAGTGCGCTTGCTCGATTTATGGAAAGTAAACTAGTTCACTATTTTATAGGGCTTCTTATCCTTGTAAATGCAGGAGTTCTGTTGGCTTTGACTTATTACCAGCCACCATCAGAGATTCACTCTATTTTAGTTGCAGCAGATAAAATCATCCTTGGTGTGTTTGTTCTTGAAATTGTTTTAAGACTTATTGCCAATGGTCGCTTGTTTTTTAAGTCGCCTTGGAATGTTTTTGATTTCATTGTTATTTTTGGATCGGCTTTGCCTCTAGGATTGAGTGCTGAAATTATGCGGTCGTTGCGGGTGCTTCGTTTGTTTTACTTTATTGAAATCTCATCCAAAATGCGCCATATATTGCAAGGTTTATACAAATCTCTGCCAGGTATTGCTAATGTGACGATCTTATTAATAATCATCTTTGTGACCTTTAGTATTTTAGGTGTTCTGATGTTTCCCGGATCAGAACGTTTTGCGGATGCAGGCGTTGGAATGCACACACTGTTTCAGGTTTTAAGTGGTGACGATTGGTATAATGTTTTGCGTGATGTCCAAAAAGTCTATGCTTATGCGTGGGTTTATTTTTACCTGTTTTATGTTATTATGGTGTTTGTCATCTTGAATTTGTTTATTGGGGTAGTTGTTGGGGCATTACAAGCTGCCGAAGAAGACTTAGAGGCAACGACAGAAGATGAGCAAACAAAAGTCTTGAAAGATATCCAAAAGCGTCTTAAGACTATTGAAACTAAGATCAAGTAGTATTAAATTAAATAGAGCTGCTCGGTTCGACAGGTTCATGAATCCCCGGACCACAATTGATATCTCATGGGGTTGTCCCTGCTTTGGCCGTGGTCAAAGTATTACGACTCCAACCTGGTTAACAGGTCGCGAGAGGATCATATATACACCATCGGCCAGAGTGGCTCTCTTTCAAACATGAAAGGGTGTTTCTATGTGCGTTGTAATGCTATTGTCCTCACTCTGTTTTTCTCAAGAACCAGTCTTGCCGGAAAATCCATTTAATCAACTCCCTAATGAATTAGTGGTCGAAATCATGGGGTATATGGTTGAAGACAAAGATATTAATGCTTGTTTGCAGGTAGATAGGCGGTTTTAAGAATGTATGCTTAAGGATCTAGATCAATACGATTTAGATTTGCCTGTTGAAACTGATCATCGGACCAGGCGGAAAGATCGCTCTGGTGAGCTTCTGCGAATGGGATTGGCGCGGTTGACTAATGACTATAAACCATTAAGTGTTTTGCTAACGGGACAAGGTGTTGAAAAAATAATAAGACTTCAAGGGTTGCGGGAATCAAGTCAACTCGAATTATATGACCCTGATCCGCCGAGTATGCTATCTGCTGAATTGAAAAAAGTTTTAAAACAAGGTGACTGTCCTGCGATAACTAAAATGACGCTTAGTTATGATGAGCCAGGGTTTATTTTTTGGATTAGGCAGGCTGCCAGCACTATTAGAGAGTTGACTATTCAATGTGGTCATAAACTTTTTATGCAACCCTATCGGCGCAAGTCGTTATTAAATACATTTTTTTCAACGGCGTTTCCTAGGTTAAAAGCCTTGACTTTATGTGGAACTCAAATGACGGGCATTGACTTGTTTAATTTTGTACGTCATTCGGGAAACTTTCCCGTCCTTAAAAATCTTGATCTGAGTTCCAATAATTTAAATTCAATATGGTTTAATGCGTTTGTTCAGAGTAGTTTTCTAAAACAACTGAAGAGATTGGACTTAAGTGATAACCAGATTAGTTCCCGATATCTGGCCTATCTGATCAGGCATGGTGAATTGAGGAATCTTAAGTATTTGTCACTGAAAGATACAGGTACAACAGCAAAGCAAATTTTGAACCCGAATGGTCATGGGGGGGGCGTTCAATCCGAATCGACCTGTACAACATGTCGCAAAAATATTGGAATTGGCGTTATCATCATCCAGTGCAACAGGATTATGATATTAGAGGCGCATTGCAGTCAGCCCGCTATTTAGGAACCTTAAGGGAACTTGATTTAGTCGGAACAAATGTATACGAAGGTAGGACGCAGGAAATAATGGCTTATGCATCATCATTGCCCGCGCTCGAGGTTCTGCGTCTCGGGTACGAGCCTACCATACGGCAACCGGTGGCAGCGACATCAGAATAGCTTCAGTATTGCCATTGGTTTGAAGGCCAAATTTGGTGCCACGATCATACAGCAGATTGAACTCAGCATATCGCCCGCGTTTTTGAAGTTGTTTCTGCTTGTCTTCGGCGGTCCATGGCTTTTGGAAATGACGACGGACAAGTTCCGGATAGATTTTTAGGAAGGTTAGGCCCACATCGCGGGTATAGGCATAGTCGGCATCAAAAGAACTGGTGTCCACATAATCATAGAAAATCCCGCCAATACCACGTGCTTCGTTGCGGTGAGGTAGATAAAAATATTCATCGCACCACAGTTTGAACTTGGCATAATAATCTGGATGGTGACGATCGCAACAATCTCGAAAGGCTTGGTGAAAATCCTTTGTATCCTCTGGATATTCGAATGTCGGCGTAAGGTCAGCGCCCCCACCAAACCAGGATTTAGAGGTTACGATGTGGCGTGTATTCATGTGAACAGCAGGCACAAGTGGGTTTAAGGGGTGGATAACAAGAGATATTCCACAGGCCCAAAAGTTTGGATTTTCAGCGGCCCCAGGAATTTCTTTAGCAAATTTTTCCGCAAACTGACCGTGTACGCAAGAAATGTTAACACCAGCTTTTTCAAAAACCCGTCCTTTGAGGACGGACATGGTTCCGCCACCACCGTCGCTATCAGGTTGAGTTGGGTCATTACGTTTCCATGATTCGCGGCGGAATTGACCGGGTAACAGGTAATCGTGGTCATATTCTTCCTCGATTTTTTCCAGTTCCGCGCAAATATCATCGCGTAATTTTATGACCCATTTTTCGAATTCAGCTTTTTGTTCCAGTGTTGTCATGTCGACCTCCTAAGTTGTCTTAATCTTAACACGACCACTCAAGAATAAAAGATGATAGGATGTCGCAATTATATTTAATTTTAAGAAAATTATTATAATATAGGTGAGTAACAACGGAGGATAGGATGAAAATCATCGCTATTATTTCAATGCTTCTTGGATTAAAGGCGGCAGAAATAAATGTCTCTGGCAAACTTTTGCGGTTTACATTGCCTGAAGATACAACCTTGTGGGCTGGCTCAGTTATGAATTTAGTTCTCGATGTTTTGCCGGATGATAGGGATACTCAAAATAAGTTTCAAGAACTAGTTGATTGGTCTTGTGATGAGCGAGTGGACCTAAAAATCACAGATTTTCATCACTATGAAGAAACAATTCGTCTTTTATTGGATCGTCTAATTGCAATGACAACATCGCGAGCGCGGGTTGCTTATATTGAATTTGAATTGACACGCAGCAAGCAGTATGTCTCTCTAAAATAGATAACTTCCTGTAAATGCTAGTTGGGAACCATCATACCATCCATAGGGGAAGACAATATAGCCGATTCTTTATAAATCGGCTATGCAAAATGGCGTCACTCACATGCTGAGTGCACACTTCGTACCTTATTTTTGTAACCGAATTAAGATTGCTAGCTATAAAGCGTGGGCTTTTAGATCGTACAATTTTATTTTGTCTAAAAAATACAAGGAAATGATGCAAAGTAAAAAAATACTACAATAATAAGGATTTATTTCTATATAAATAGTAGATTAAAAAAAGAGATTGTTCTTATGTATAAAATAAATATTCTATTCCTACTTTTGGCCTCACAACTTTCAGCTGTGGACTTGTGCCCTATATCGTCGTTGAGTGATTTTTACAGGCAAGTTTTGGGTGGTGATCTTGCGGGTACAAAAGAAAATCAAGGGCAGAGTGAAGATAAACTAGTTGCTCGTGGACTGGATACAGTTTTAAGAGATGCTCGTGGTAAAATATGGGATTTTAGATCTGGTATAATTGCAGTTTATGGTTTAGATACGCAAAAAACCTGGAATGTAAGGATTGAAAGTTTTGCTGCGTTCTTAGATAAAAGTTATGCTTTGCAGCAAATGCTGATGAATTGGAAGACTGATACGCTAGAAGGAGCAGAAATTTCTTCAAGTAAGCAAGCTGATGGCTCTTGGCAAATTACGTATACGCTATTGGAAAATAGAGGTGCTGCGAGTTTAGCTGGCTTTTATAGAAAGTGCAGAACATTAGAACAAGACGCTCTTGAAGACGGAGTCTTGACTGGACAAAAGAAAACTCAAATTGAAAAAGATGCTTCTATGGCGGCATTCAGTGATGGATGGCCTAAAATGGTTTTTAATTTTCGTTTGTCTGATAAAGCGAAAGTTGCGGCACAGCCTTCGACACCAAAGCACCCCGTATATGCTCAACCACAGGCAGCTCCATCTTACGGTGGAACGCCTTATGCAGATTATAATAAATATCGCCCAAACTACTATCCAAATCAAAAAACTTATACCTATCAGGCACCACCGCCACCACCTGCTTATTCTTATGATATTTTTGAAAAACAATTTTCACAGATAATTTCTCCATTAAAAAACTTGGCAAATGCTGATTCATTGGCACAAGTAGCTTACCAAACCGTAAAGAAATTGGGAGAAAGAGGTTTTACTGAGGATCATAAGCGAGATCTTGTACATTTTTTCTCTGAGATACAAAAACATATGAGTATTACTCCTGCCATTGTATCGTCTGCTGTATCTTTGGTAAGGCATGGTTGGTATAGTAATGACTGCTTCACATGGATTCTTGATGTAGTTAATGATAAAAATAGGTCTTGGGCATGTAATCCTGATTTAATTGGTGTTTTATTGTCCGACCCAGATAAATGGATTAAGTATTCATCATCACAAGAGGTCAAAAAGTTGGTCGCAAAAATACAGTACGCTGTTCCTCTTTTGAACTACGTAGCAACAGAACGAGATAAATTTTTTAACTATATTTCAACAAATGAATTGGATGCAACCGCTGTACAGGAATTTACTTCCTGGATCGAACATATGCTTTCTCTTTCTTCAGATAAAACTCTTGATCTTCCTGTTGATTTAATCCTCAAGGGCGTTAAGAATTCAGCGTTTTTACCGCACAAGGATGATAAGCTAAAAGATTTGCGGACAATTTATGGGAAAAATATTGATGAGGAAATGCTGCGTAACTTGATAGTTTTATATATCAAACACGCGGAGCCTGGGGTTGATCTGGTTATTAACGAAATTCAGGATTTTTTCAAAAGTAAGGTTGTCGGTGTAAAATCATCAGGTTTGTCTGATGCAAAATTAGACTTTATGAGAGTAGTTTTTCGTCTTATTAAAACGACCAATATTGCAGATGTAGTGAAAAAAATAGCATTCTTACGTGATAAAGAAACACTGAAGAATTGCAATTTATCCAATAAAAAAGCAAACGAGGCAGCCAAACTCTATGCTTTCTCACTCTTGATGTCGAATGATGAAGCACGAATTAAGTCAATTTTGTGTGATGAACGGGTCTTTGGTCGCAAAACTGAATTGACCAAGGAAAAATTGGATCAATATGTAAGTCCGGCCCAGGCATCTTCATCCGGTGCGATTTAATTTGTGTTGATTGTTTGTATGGCAGCTGTAGTCTCATCAAGGGAGACCATAGCTGCCAACAAACAATTACGCTGTTTACCCTTTTAGTTTTTTTGCACGCCACATGTCACCAAGTCCCATGCGATCCATGAGATCACCAATTTCAATAACGTTGGCTTTTTTAGCGTCAGTAAATACTGTTCCTGCAAGCGGAGAACAATACCGTGAACAATGTTTGTAAACTTGATCAACAGTGCTGATCCGTTTGCCAAATAATCCCCTAAGCTTACTGGTAAGGGACGCATCTGCACTGACGAAGAAATTCTTGGACAAGCAGCAGCCACAAGATAGCTCACTGACATCAAGCCTATCCAGTTGTTGAGGGTTAATACCGGTTGATTTAACAATATCTTTGGTGCTACAGGATGTTGATCGATCAATTTTCATCTTCACCTTTTGCCCTGTCGGTAATTCATGCGCATAGGTTAGTGCTTTTGTATCAGCTCCTGCTAATTTTGGTGCTGATTTTTTGCCTTCACTATAGCGTGTATCACGGATACTGTCATAGTTTCTTATGGTGTTATCACCTGAGTTTTGTTGATTAAATCTATCGCTTGTATCTCTAAGCATTGCAAGGATATCGCCGACGAGAAATGGTTTTAACGGTAGAATAGCTGTATCGCGACCTCTTAGGAAGCGCCCTATGTCATCGAGAGCTGTTAGCAATATATTTGTTTTGAGTAAGTCTTTTGATTGTAAGAGTCTGTAAATATCACTTGCTTTTCTATTGACTAATTGGTCCCAATTTGTTGCAAGGAGATTGGCGTACCGATCAGCAAGGTGATTACTCCAAGGGCTAAACTTATCCCAAAAACTAGCAATTCCCTCGCGGTCGACCAATGGAATGCTTGTCCCGATGTGGGCATAACCGAGTAACGTCATAAGCAATGAACGTTTGAACACTTTTTCATTTTTTAAGACAATACTGAGTGTTGATACAGGATCACCTTCGTTCCAAACGCGAATAACATTATGTTTTCCAAGGCGATCTTCTGCTTTCTGGGCAAAATTTTTGTCAAATATTGGAGGGGCTCCGAATGTATAGACAACAACATCGATATTGATTTTTCCTTCATAAACAGGGGCAATTTGATCTTTAATCAATAATGCCATCAACATAGCAAGCCCACCCCCTAAACTGTGTCCTGTAACGGCAATCCTTAGGGTTGGGATTTGACCATTGGCCACAGGGTGAGATTGGGTATAATCACGGAACCATTTTTTTAGATTTGTTCCCATATAGTCTAGAGTTTCATCAAGGGAGTCCATGATTCCTTGGTGGACCCTATAGCCAACTGCAAGGGAGTGATTGGCCTTACCTTGTGATCGTTTTACGTTGAAGTTGTGGAGCCAATCTTGTTCTGAGTTTGATCCGGAAAAAGCAATGATCATCTGGTCAACATTTTTGTCGTTATCGGATGCTTCAGAATCACGATAAAGGACGACGCCTGAGACTTCTTTGTTACCAAGATCGCTGCTTTCTCTGCTTTTTGACTTTGCAACGCCGGAACCAAACCATGATTTTTTATAAGAGGTTAAGTTGCGGTATAGGATATCGACAGGGGTGAATCCTTCAAGTTCACGGCTGAAAACGCGTTCGACTTTAACCCAATAATCACCGGCAACGGGGTCTGATAATATTGTAACTGATCGGCGTGCTTCGACAAGTTCATATTTAATCTTTCCTTCGACGATTCCAATGCGTTTTTCAATGTCGTTTAGCGTTGCTGTGCTTGGATTTTCAATTTTTGTTTCGTCATCAGCAACAAGACGATTAAAGTTTTCAGCTTGTGCTCTAAGGACTTCTGGTGCCAGATTCTTGACTTTTATATCCATTGTTTCTGTGCGCTGAACATCTGTTTGTCCTTGATCTTTCCCTCGGGATAGGCCGGAACTTTTACTGCCCCCACCGAATTGCTGATCAAATGCAACTTTATCTTTTGTGTCACTGTGTAGGCCAAATCTTTGATCGTATTCACCTTGAGTTGTATCGACTCTTTGGTGTTGTTGGTCT
Source organism: Candidatus Paracaedibacteraceae bacterium (assembly GCA_019636055.1). Lineage (NCBI taxonomy): Bacteria > Pseudomonadati > Pseudomonadota > Alphaproteobacteria > Holosporales > Candidatus Paracaedibacteraceae > Candidatus Paracaedibacteraceae bacterium. The sequence goes on along the minus strand of JAHBYH010000001.1, from coordinate 35,941 downwards.
CGGGTTTCTTGGCTTTCAATGCGTCGCTGTTCAACATAACGAATAACATCAGAACCAAATATACGGGCTAGATCTAGCCTGAATTGTGTCAAATTATGAAGTCGCTTTTCCAAAGCTGCGACTCGGCCTTTGAGTTTTAACATTTCTTGTTCATAGGGGGTTGATACGTAGTTTGGCGTGAATTTACGGTCTTCTTTGTTGTAATAGGTTAAGTAACTTAGATCAAACATTAATCTTACGGTTTGCGGATCAACACGTGGAAAGAAATTTGCTATACCTTGTGTCGGCATTTTTTTATCTGATAGGGCAAAATTTGTTACTGCTTGGATGATGCCTCGGTCTGTTTCAGAGAAACCTTTTAATTCTGCTTCTGATTTTGTCTTTAGGTATGTTGCCCATTTATTGATGCTGTCAAGAACCGTTGAAATATCACCTAATGGAATGACTTGATTTCCTGAAGATAAATTGGCACATGAAATCCCTGATTGAGTTGTGATCGCGCCAGGGTTTACTCCGGATATCCCGTTTTCGAACAGGAGAACATCTTTGTTACATCTCTTGACAACTTCAGGGTTAGATGGTCTTAGTGTCCGGATATCAGAGGTGCCAACATCAACTTCTTTTGGAACCAGAACAACTGATTTTCGACGGGCTTTGGTAAGGTCGTGCGGTTGATATTGTGAGAGTTGTTGCTTTTGAGGCGGAAGGGGGATCGACGCGCGACGCATTTTTTCTGGTTGAGATTGTACGAGAGACTGTCCTTGCTCGGCAAAAACCAAACTTGACATCAAGAGGGATAAAAATAAAATACGCATAACTAATACCCGAAATTTCATTACTAGTAATAGTAATATTAAGGGAAGGACGTTAATAAACCGTAAATTATAGCAATATTGTTTGGTTCTGATAGTTGGTATTATACGGTTTATTTTTATTTATGCGGCCAAGTATTGACGTGTTAAGACCTTGCCTTCCTCGACAGCGGGTTGGTCAAAAGCGTTTACCCCAAGGATGCTTGCCATGGCTAGAGTTTCAATGACGTAGTGCATCATCATATAACCCAACGCATATTCGTCGACGATATCAAGATGAATATGGCGAACTGGACAGTTATTGTTTTTAAGGGTGTCAATTGTTGCTTGTTGCTCTGCTTCCATGAGCTCCCCCATGGTATGATTTTGGTATAACTCAAGGCCGGCTATGTCGTGATTAACTTTAAAATCATCACTTGTATCATAAGATGTTGTGATAACTGTAAAGAATTTATCTTTTGGTCCGTCTAGGAAGAGTTGAAGTTGAGAGTGTTGATCAACTGTTCCAAGGGCTGCGATAGGGGTTGTTCCTTTACCATCTTTTCCAAGGCTTTCAGCCCAAAGCTGGCGATACCACAATGCAAATGTGTTGAGCTGGTCAATATAAGGCATAAGCACGGACACAGTTTTATTGTTGTTGAGAAGTTCGTATTGAATTAGGGCGCCTTCGACGGCCGGATTGGACGGAATATTGTCGTCTAGTTTATGGAGGCAGCTTTTAGCCCCTTTGATAAACTTGTCAACATTAACACCGGAAACAAGTGCGGGAAGAATTCCGACATTTGTGAATACAGCAAAACGACCGCCAATATCTGTTGCGTGATCTAGGCATAGAATATGGTATTTTTTTGCTAACTGTCCCAGCATATTGTTGGTGGGTTCTGTGATTGCGATAAAATGATTCGCAACCTCAAGGTTATTCTTTTCCCAATGGTCTAAGCATACCATAAATTGCATGAGTGTTTCAGCTGTGCTGCCTGATTTGGAAATGACAATTACCCCTGTTGTTTTGGGGGTTATTTTTGCAAAGAGTTTCTTGAATGTTTTTGGGTCAATGTTGTCGCAAAAGTGCATCGTTGGTGCTGAGCTTGCTGCAAATTCGCACAGGGACTTTCCGCCAAGACTTGAACCGCCTGTACCCAAGACAATAATGTCTTTAAAAGACTTTAGTTTTTTTGAATATGTTAAGAGCTGCTCATCAATTTTAAAATGGCGAACATGATTGAATAGAGGGAGGGTGTCACGTAAGACATTTATATCGTTGAGTTTTTTTGCTGTTAATTTTGCTGTGTTAGATAATGAAGAGAAAAATTGAATAGACATGATAAAGCCTAGGTTAAATTACATTATATTTAAGATAGCGATTGGCTAGGGTATATTCAAATATTTTTCTCGCTAAGCATTCACAATAAAGTTGAAGCTGTTTGATGAAAGAGGTAAAGTAAGGATAACTTGGATTTTAAATGGATTTTCTTAAGTGTTATCGGGTCCCAGTATTCCGCCAAAAAATGGCGGTCAGCCAAAGCAACTTGTTGTTATTCTGCATGGATATGGTGCGGATGGCGAAAATCTTATCGACCTTGGCCATTATTGGTCAGAAGGTATGCCGGATGCCGAATTTATTGCGCCGAATGGTATTGAACCCTGTGAGATTGGGATTGGTTACCAATGGTTTGGTCTCAAAGATTATACTCCCTTTAATATACGGGCTGGTCTTGACCGCGTAACTCCGCTTGTTGCTAAGTGGATTAAGGCCCAATTACAGGAAAGATCTTTACCACTTGAAGCATTGTCGCTAGTTGGTTTCTCACAAGGTACAATGCTATCCCTTGATTTAATGTTTCATTTGCATGGCGTCAGAAATGTATTGGGTTATTCAGGAGCGTTTTATCCGCCAGTTGCAAAGACCCTTGCAGATCCAAAACCAAATGTCATGTTAATTCATGGGGATATGGATATGGTTGTTCCCTATATGGCATTTAACGAAGCATTAAAGAATTTATGTCATTATAATGTGGTCCCGGAAAGTTTAACCTGCTCAGGTATTGGGCATAGCATTGATATGCAAGGACTTCAAGCAGGGGCACAGTTCTTAAAAAATGGGTATGCTAAGGCAGACTCGGTAATTATCGCTTAATAGGAAAGAAAGGCAAATCATGTCACGTAAAAAAATAGCCCTAGTTGGCAGCGGAAACATTGGTGGAACGTTGGCACATTTAGCTGCGTTTAAAGGATTAGGTGATGTTGTCTTGATTGACATTGCCGAAGGAATTCCTCAAGGTAAAGCACTTGATTTATCACAGGCGATGGCTGTCGATGGCATTGATGCTCGGATCGAGGGAAGTAATGACTATTCATCCATGAAAGATGCTGATGTTGTGATTGTAACAGCAGGTGTGGCTCGTAAGCCGGGTATGAGTCGCGATGACTTGTTGTTGATTAATTCCGGTGTTATTCGTACAGTTGCAACAAATATTAAAAAGTACTGCCCCAACGCTTTTGTTATTGTAGTGACTAATCCTTTGGATGTGATGGTTTGGGTTATGCGTGAAGAATCTGGCTTGCCTCATAATAAAGTTGTGGGAATGGCGGGAATTTTAGATAGCGGTCGTTACAAACACTTTATTTCCGAAGCTATGGGTGTTTCGTCTCATGATATCCAAGCGTTTGTGTTGGGTGGACATGGCGACACCATGGTACCGTTGCCACGCTATACAACGATTTCTGGAATTCCATTGACTACATGGGTTGAACGGGGGGCGATTTCTCAGGCTAAAGTTGATGAAATCGTTGACCGTACTCGTAATGGCGGGGCTGAAATCGTGAATCTTCTTAAGACGGGCTCTGCTTTTTATGCGCCGGCAGCATCAGCCATTGCGATGGCTGAATCTTACCTTCATGATCAAAAACGTATTCTGCCATGTGCTGCTTGGTTGACAGGGGAGTATGGGGTTAAAGATTTATACGTTGGTGTTCCTGTAGTGATTGGCCAGAATGGTGTTGAAAAAGTTGTTGAGTTAGAGTTAACCCCCGAAGAAAAAGACGGGTTTACTAAATCTGTGACTGCGGTTAGAACTCTCGTCTCTGATGTGCAAAAAATTACATCTCAAGCAAGCTAAAGGAAGTATAGGTTATGAATATTCATGAATATCAAGCCAAAGAAGTTCTGAAGAAATATGGTGCTCCAGTTTCGGCTGGTAAGGTCGCATTTAGTGCAGCTGAAGCAACCAAAGCTGCCCAAGAGCTGGGCGGGCCACTTTGGGTTGTCAAAGCTCAAATTCATGCTGGAGGTCGTGGTAAAGCTGGTGGTGTTATTCTGTGCCGTAGTATTGATGAGGTGACAACAGCTGCAACAAAGTTGATTGGGTCAACTCTTGTGACGCATCAAACAGGTCCAAAAGGTCAGGTTGTGCGTCGTCTATATATCGAATCTGGTTGTGATATTGATCGTGAATTGTATGTCAGTCTTGTTCTTGATCGTAACACCGGACGGGTAGCGATCATCGCATCTCAGGCCGGCGGTATGGATATCGAGGAAGTGGCTGAGAAAACTCCTGAAAAAATCGTTCAGTTTTCTATTGACCCGGCAGCGGGTTACCAGGCATTCCATGGTCGCAAATTAGCGTATGCCTTGGGGCTAGAGGGTGAGACTAACAAGCAGATGGTTAAACTGACAGAATCCTTAGTTAAGGCCTATGTTGAACTTGATTGCACGCAGATTGAAATCAATCCGCTTGTTGTGACAAAACAAGGAACACTGATTGTTTTGGATGCCAAAGTCGGGTTTGATGATAATGCGCTTTACCGCCATCCTGAAATCGAAGCCTTGCGTGATTTGGCTGAAGAAGATCCGGCAGAAACCGAAGCTCATAAACATGAACTGAACTATGTTAAGTTAGATGGCACGATTGGTTGTATGGTCAACGGTGCGGGTTTGGCTATGGCAACCATGGATATTATTAAGTTGCACGGCGGGGAACCTGCTAACTTTTTGGATGTTGGGGGTGGTGCAACTAAAGAGCGTGTTGCCGAAGCATTTAAGTTGATCTTAGCAGACAAGAACGTTAATGCTGTTCTTGTTAATATTTTTGGTGGCATCATGCGTTGTGATGTGATCGCTGAAGGTATTGTCGCGGCAGCCAAAGAAATTCAACTTAATGTTCCGATGGTTGTTCGTCTGCGCGGAACAAATATGGATCAAGGGCGTAAGATTCTTGATGAATCAGGGCTTAAAATCATTTCAGAAGGCGATCTAACACAGGCAGCCGCAAAGGTTGTTTCAGCATCCAAGGAGGCTGCGTAATGTCTATTCTAGTCGACAAAAATACCAAAGTTATTTGTCAGGGGTTTACGGGAAAGAACGGTACGTTCCACTCAGAGCAAGCAATTGCTTATGGAACTAAGATGGTAGGTGGTGTGACACCCGGTAAAGGTGGGACAGAGCATCTTGGGTTGCCTGTATTCAATACAGTTGGTGATGCGGTTAAAACCACAGGCGCAAATGCGTCTGTTATTTACGTACCGGCAGCCTATGCTGCGGATTCTATTATGGAAGCAGCTGACGCAGGCATTGAATTAATTGTCTGTATCACTGAAGGAATTCCTGTTCTCGATATGGTCAAGGTAAAGCGATCTTTATCAGGGACAAATGTTAAGCTAATTGGTCCAAATTGCCCGGGTGTTATTACACCGGATCAATGTAAGATTGGTATTATGCCCGGTTTTATTCATCAGGCTGGAAAAATAGGCATTGTTTCCCGATCAGGAACGTTGACGTACGAGGCTGTTGCTCAGACAACAGCAGTTGGTCTTGGCCAATCCACATGCGTTGGTATTGGTGGTGATCCTGTGCGCGGGATGAACTTTACTGACGTTCTTGAGATGTTTTGGGATGATAAACAAACAGAAGGAATCTTGTTTATCGGTGAAATTGGTGGAAATGACGAACAGGCTGCGGCTGAATATATTGCTCATCAATATGCAAAGGGTCGTTATAAACCAGTTGTTGCTTTTATTGCGGGTGTAACTGCACCTCCGGGGCGTCGTATGGGCCATGCTGGTGCTATTATTGCCGGTGCGGGTGCAAGTGCTGCTGAGAAAATGGAAGCACTTCGTCGTGTTGGTGTTGATGTGGCTGATTCACCTGCAACTTTGGGGGAAACAATGCTTAATGCCATGAAGAACGGCAAAGCACCCAATTTATCACAGGCTGCGAACGGATAATAATAAGGGATTGATCTAATGAGGGGCAGGGGAATTTTAACATTTATGTATATTGCTGTTACTTGTTTAGCAGTTAATTCTGTTTATGCAGAAAGTTCCCCGTCTCCATCAAGTGGCAAAACGCTGACAAAATCCGATATCGATATGGCAGTCAAAGCATCTGCATTGAGATCTAAGAAAATACATGATGATTCTTTACGAGTTTGGAAATCCTTTAAAGATGGTGATAAGCCAAACTATGCTTACTATTACTGGGCAAGGAATATTATTTTCAATCTTAAGAAAAAACAAAATATTCAATTCAAGTCAGAAGACGATGTTAAAAAGGCCTTTCAAATAATGGCGGATGAGGATCTTATTTCATCGGATTCTGTACCGATCCTAGCCAAATTTGTCTGGGAAAATATCGAGCGTCGCAAAGGAATGTCGCCGCTTGAGAAAATCATGCCAGACTATCGCAGAGAAAAAGAAAATATCGCTATAGAACAACTAACTCAATCCAAACAGGAATCATGACGATGCGTACAATCGATCCAGAAAGCTTTTTAAGTGGGGGAAATGCCCCATATATCTTGGAGTTATTCCAAGCTTATGCTAATGATCCAGCTTCTGTGGATGCGAGCTGGCGTGAGTTTTTTGACACACTTGATCCGGCATTGCGCCAAGGTTTAATTCAGGATGATCGCCCCCCACAATGGAGCAAGTCCAAAGCAGCCCGTGCATCTGCTGTAGGCACTGTTTCAATAACACCTGAAGTTGTGCGTGATTCTATTCGGGCTTTGATGTTGATTCGCTCTTTCCGTGTACGTGGTCATTTAATGGCAAAGCTGGATCCTTTGGGGCTTGATAACCGAGCCGATCATTCTGAATTATTACCACAAAGTTATGGCTTTACACCTGCAGATATGTCTCGGCATGTGTTTGTTGACAAAGTTTTAGGGATGGATAATCCAACATTACAGGAAATCTATGACAAACTACGCGCTGTGTACTGTGGTACTGTTGGCGTCGAATTTATGCATATCCAAGAACCTGATCAAAAAAGTTGGATTCAAGAACGCGTTGAAAATACGCCGCCACACTTGCGCGTGGATAATGCCGATCGTATTGAGATCTTAAAAAATCTTATTTCTGGCGATTCTTTTGAACGATTCTTGCAAGTCAAATACCCGGGGGTAAAGCGTTTCGGTCTCGAAGGTGGTGAAAGCCTAATCCCGGCTATGGCAGCTATGGTCGATCGCTTGGCTGATGAGGGCGTTGAGAAAATTGTGATCGGTACGGCACACCGCGGTCGTTTGAATGTTTTGTCGAACATCTTGAAAAAACCGAACGAAGAAATCTTTGCGCATTTCCAAGGCGGTGATGTGGACCCCGAGTCATTCCAAGGGTCCGGTGATGTTAAGTATCACTTAGGGTATTCCATTAAGCGTCAGGTTCGTGGCCGCGATATGCACTTGTCGTTGATGCCTAACCCCTCACACTTGGAAGCTGTCGATCCTGTTGTCTTAGGAAAGGTTCGTGCTGAACAAGATACCCACGGTGACACAGAACGTCGTCGTACAGTTGCTGTGTTGATGCACGGTGATGCTGCTTTTGCAGGTCAAGGTTTGGTTGCAGAGACTCTGGATCTATCCGGGTTAAAGGGTTATACAACTGGTGGTACGATTCATATCATTATTAATAACCAGATTGGTTTCACAACGAGTCCCCCTCATTCAAGGTGCTCACCATACAGTTCTGATATTGCTAAGGCAGTGCAAGCGCCGATTTTACATGTGAATGCGGATGATCCGGAATCAGTTGTTTGGGCAATGCGCCTTGCTGTGGATTTTCATCGTCAGTTTTCTGTTGATGTGGTTTTGGATCTTATTTGTTACCGTCGTCATGGTCATAATGAAATTGATGAGCCAAGTTTTACGCAACCGATTATGTATCGTCGTATTGCTGAACATCCGTCAACCTTTAAGTTGTATTCCCAACACTTAGTAAAATCGGGTGTGCTGACTGACAGTCAGGTCACGGAACATGTTGATCATTATGAGAATCAACTTCGTGAAACGTTAGAGTCATTAGATGAGCATAAGACAAAAGCCTTGATTTCTAAGCCACAATGGTTGGATGGCGCTTGGGTTGGGATTAAATCACCGCGACTTGTAACGCCTGAGAGTGATATGACGCCATCAACAGGAGCAAGTGTTGAAAATCTTGAGCGTGTTGCTGAAAAATTAACGCTTGTTCCTGATGGTTTGATAATTAATTCTCGGTTACAACGCGTTTTAAAACCTAAACAGGAAGCGCTTGAGTCAGGCGAAAATATTGATTGGGGCACGGGTGAAGCTCTGGCTTTCGGGACGCTATTGCTGGAAGGTAAAAAAGTTCGCCTCAGTGGACAAGATGTTGGTCGTGGGACATTTTCGCACCGCCACGCCGTTTGGACAGATCAAAATACAGAACGTAAATATGTTGCATTGAACCATCTGTCCGAATCTCAAGCAAAATTTGATGTGATTGACAGTCCATTGGCCGAGGCATCTGTTCTTGGGTTCGAATACGGATATAGTCTTGCTGATCCACATGCGTTGGTTCTTTGGGAAGCTCAGTTTGGTGATTTTGCTAATGGGGCTCAGGTTATTATCGACCAATTTATTTCCGCAGCTGAACATAAGTGGCAACGTTTGTCTGGCTTGGTTATGTTGCTGCCACATGGTTATGAAGGGCAGGGGCCGGAACATTCGTCTTGTCGCGTTGAGCGTTACCTACAATTATGTGGTGAGGGCAATATGCGCGTCATCAATTGTACAACACCTGCAAATTACTTTCACGCGTTGCGTCGCCAAGTATTAGGGGAGACCCGCAAGCCCTTAATCGTTGTAGCACCAAAGACGCTGCTTCGCCACAAACTAGCGGTTTCAAAGATTGAAGATATGTTTGAGGGAACAACGTTTAAACCGGTTATTGACGATAGTGATGTGAAAAAAGATAAGGTCAACCGTGTTGTTCTATGCAGTGGTAAGGTCTATTACGAGTTGTTGCAAGAACGAGAAGCGCAAGGATTAGAAGATGTAGCAATTGTTCGACTGGAACAATACTATCCGTTGCCAGAAAAGTATCTATCTGATGTTCTAAAACCTTATGCTGGGCGTGCAGAATTCATCTGGTGCCAAGAGGAACCGGAAAACATGGGAGCATGGATGTTCCTAGATCGTAAATTAGAAAAAATCCTAGAGGGGTTAAACGCAAGGTCACCGCGGGTTCGTTATGCAGGACGTGCTGAGGCGGCATCACCTGCTACCGGGAATGCAGCACGTCACGAATTTGAACAAAAGGCCTTGGTCCATCAAGCATTAGGTCTGTCAGCTAAACTAAAAGAAGTTATTTAAGTAGGAGTAGAGGGAATGTCCGAACATAAAGAGATTAAAGTTCCGCCATTGGGTGAGTCTGTTAGCGAGGGAACTGTTGCTCGTTGGATTAAAAAGGAAGGTCAAGCTGTTGTTGCGGACGAAATCCTTGTTGAGTTAGAGACAGATAAGGTCACCCTGGAGGTTACTTCCCCTGCATCTGGTGTGTTGTCTAAAATCCACCATCCAGAGGGGACCAATGTCGAAGTTGGTCAAATCTTGGGGCTTGTTGAGGTCGGTGGCGAAGCCACGGTTGAGGCAATCGTTGAGGAAATTAAAGAAGAAATCCAAGAAGAAATAAAAGCTGCTGAGGAAAAACATGTTGATGTCGGTGTTCAGCATGGTCCTGCGGTTCGTAAGATGGCAGAAGAAAATAACATCAATGTTGCAGCTGTTGCCTCTTCTGGTAAAGATGGACGTGTCACAAAGGGTGATGTCATCAACTATATGGAAAATCCTGTAGCAGCGACGCCAGCACGTACAGTCGAAGTACGGGAAGAGCGCGTTAAGATGACACGTTTGCGCCAGCGCATTGCAGAACGTCTTAAAGGGGCGCAAAATACCGCAGCGATTCTAACAACATTTAACGAAGTTGACATGACCAACGTCATGGAAATGCGTAATCGTTATAAAGAATCTTTTGAAAAGAAACATGGTGTTAAGCTTGGCTTTATGTCTTTCTTCGTTAAGGCTGCAATCCAAGCGCTTAAAGAAATCCCTGAAGTCAATGCAGAAATCAATGGCGACGAAATTATCTATAAAAATTATTATGATATTGGCGTTGCTGTTTCTGCCCCTCAAGGCCTCGTTGTTCCAGTGGTTCGTGATGCAGATGCTATGAGTTTTGCCGAAGTTGAGAAAGAAATTGCGCGTCTTGGTGGTCGGGCTCGTGATGGTAAGCTGAGTATCGATGAGATGACAGGTGGTACGTTTACGGTATCTAATGGCGGGATTTTTGGATCGTTGATGTCTACACCAATTCTTAACTCACCCCAAACAGGGATTCTCGGGATGCATAAGACACAAGAGCGTCCAGTTGCAATCAACGGACAAGTTGTTATTCGACCGATGATGTATATTGCCTTGTCTTATGATCATCGTCTGATTGACGGAAAAGAAGCGGTAACTTTCCTAGTTCGCATCAAAGAGAGTATCGAAAATCCAGAGCGCTTATTACTGGATATGTAGTAAATTTCCACTTCTCCCCATGAGGGAGAGGTCGATTTAGAATCTTTAATGTGAATGATAAAAGGGTAAAAAATGTCTCATGAATATGATTTAGTTGTGATTGGTGCCGGTCCTGGTGGATATGTAGCTGCGATTAAAGCTGCACAATTGGGATTGAAAGTTGCTTGTGTTGATAAAAGAGAAGTTGCCGGTGGGACTTGCTTGAATGTCGGGTGTATTCCATCAAAAGCATTGCTGACATCTTCCCATAAATTTCACGAAGCCCAAGAACATTTTCAAAATCATGGGATTACGGCGGATGTCAAAATTGATGTCAAGAAGATGATGTTGCGTAAAGAAAATGTTGTGACTGAATTGACTAAGGGGATTGGTTTTCTTTTTAAGAAGAACGGTGTCACGTTTATTAATGGTCATGCAAAAATCCAGTCTGCCCATGAAGTGCATGTTGATGGGCATGGTTTACTAACAGCTAAGAATATTTTGATTGCAACGGGATCGGTCTCGTCACCATTACCCGGCATTGAAATTGATGAAGAACAGATTGTATCCTCGACAGGCGCATTAGAATTTTCCAAAGAACCAAAACATTTGGTTGTTATTGGGGCGGGGTATATTGGTTTGGAACTCGGGTCTGTCTGGCGTCGTCTTGGTACTGCTGTTACCGTTGTTGAGTATGCTGATCGTATTGTCCCGATGATGGATCAGGAAGTTGCAAAGGCATTTCATAAGTCTTTGGAATCTCAAGGTATGGTTTTCCGTCTTGGTCGTAAAGTTGTTAATGTTGTCAAACAGGGTAAAGAACTCGCGTTGCACGTTATTCCAGCTGCATCTAGGGGGGAAGATATGCCGGAAATTATCACCTGTGACAAGGTTTTGGTTGCAGCTGGTCGTAAACCAAACACACATGATCTTGGCCTTGAAAATGTGGGAATTGAAACAGATCAACGAGGCTTTATTCAGGTTAACAACCATCTTCAAACAAAGCATCCTCATATCTTTGCAATTGGCGATGTGATCCCAGGGCCAATGTTAGCACACAAAGCCGAAGAAGAAGGTGTGGCAGTGGCAGAATTTCTTGCCGGTCAATCAGGGCACGTTAATTATGACGTTATTCCTGCGGTGGTTTATACTCAACCAGAGGTTGCAAGCGTCGGAATTACAGAAGAACAAGCCAAAGAGCATGGTCATGCTTATAAAGTTGGTAAATTTCCGTTTTTGGCAAATAGTCGTGCTAAATCGACAGGAGATACAATTGGTTTTGTCAAAGTGATCGCAGATGCAAAAACAGATCGTGTCTTGGGTGTTCATATTATTGGTGAACAAGCGGGAAATATGATTGCTGAGGCTGCTATGGCGATGGAATTCTGCGCATCTTCTGAAGATATTGCGCGGACATGTCATGCGCACCCAACCCATTCAGAAGCATTGAAAGAAGCGGCTATGGCAACTTATGCCAAAGCAATTCATATCTAACCTGTATTGTACCTCTCCCTTTCTGGGAAGAGGTGTTATGCTATACAACTATAAGGAATATCATCCAACGCGTTCAACGAAACTGCGAGCTCGATCTGACTTAGGAGATTCAAAGAAATCTTTGGCAGATGAATCCTCAATCAGCTTTCCTTGTTCCAAGAACAGGACTCTGTCTGCAATTTTTTTACAGATCTTAAGTTCGTGCGTTGCCATGATGATAATGCGATCAGGGCTTCGTAAACTATTAATCAAATCAGCTATGTCGTCAACCATTTCGGGGTCAAGGGCAGAAGTAGGTTCATCAAATAACAGAATTTTTGGCTCCATCATCAATGCACGTGCGATCGCTACCCGTTGTTTTTGACCACCTGAAAGTAAGTGGGGGTGAACCTTGGCTTTATCTTCAAGACCAAAACGGCGTAACATTTCTATTGCCTTTGGATTACATGTTTGGTCTGTCATTAAACCAAGGTGCTCTGGGGAATAGCATAGGTTTTCCAGAACAGTCAGGTGTGGGAACAGATGAAACTGTTGGAAAACCATGCCAATATCCGTTGGTTTCAGTGCTTGGATTGGAATATCGTCCATGATAATTGCACCAGGGTCACTGGGTTCCAGACGTGCAATGCAGCGCATGAGGGATGTTTTCCCGCTGCCAGATGGACCGAGAAGAGCCGTAATCTCACCTGCTTTGAATTCGCAGGTGATTTGATCAAGAATTTTATTGCCATTGGATGTTAATGTTAGTTCTTTTAGTTTAAGCATATCTAAGCCTCTTTTCGAGTTGTTTTGCCCCGAAAGCAATGATCATTACAATTACATAGTAACATGCCGCAGCAATGATTAAAGGTTCAAAGTATAAATATTTCTCACTGGCCACCTTTTGGGCTTGCCTTAAAAGGTCAGCTTCGCCAATGGTTGAGACCAATGTAGACTCTTTTAAAAGATCAATCATCTCGTTAACTAATGCGGGTAGCGTATTCCGAATAGCTTGTGGCATAATAATTCCAATGATGGTCTGGGTACGGCTGAGACCAAGCATTTGTGCAGCTTCCCACTGCCCTTGATCAACAGATTGGATGCCTGCACGGATAATTTCAGATGAATAGGCTGCTGAATTAAGAGCAAAAGTTAAAATTCCTGCTTCGAATGTTGATATTGTATAGCCTGTTAATTGGGGTGTTGCATAGTACATCAGACCTAATTGAACTAATAGGGGGGTACCACGGAAAACCGATGTATAGGCGCTGGCAAGCCAACGTAACCAATTTTTGTTGCTTAGTTTTGCTAAGGCTAGAAATAACCCTAATGGCAGGCCACATAACAGGGATAAACTTGTAAACTTAAGGGTTACCAATAATCCCTGAAGAATTACTGGTAAGGATGGCAGAATAGCCTCGAAATTTAAGTGCATCTTAGTTCAACCACTTTGTAATTAATTGATCTAAAGAACCATCTTTTTTCATGTCGCTAAGGACGGTATTAATCTTATCGCGCAGGTTTGATCCTTTGGGGAAGGCAATGGCAATTTCAATTTCAGAACCAATAAGCGGGATAACCTTGAAGTCAGATTGTTGTTTGACCAATAAATCGCCTTCGGTTTTTCCCATAATTAGGCAAGATAAACGTCCACTTTTCATATCTTGAATAAGATCTGGTACTTTTGGTAAGGTTTTTATAATCAAGTTGGGCGCTTGTTGACTTAGGTCCGAATTGGCATAAGGTTCATATATTGATCCTGATTGAAGGCCGATAGTTTTACCTGATAAGTCTGATGCTTGTTTAATGTCTGAATCTTTTTGACAAACCATTACGATGGATCCGGCAAAATAATTATCACTAAAATCCACAGCCTTTTTACGCTCTGTTGTTGCGGAAATAGCTGATACGCCGGCATCAATTCTCTTCGATTGAAGGGCCGCAATAATACCATCGAAATTCATGTCTTTGAACTCAATGGCTAATTGCAGTCGTTTGGCAATTTCTTCAAGAAGCTCAATGTCAAAGCCAACGATTTTTCCATTTGAGAAATATTCAAAGGGTGGATAATCAGCTGATACACCAACGGTTAATTGAGAGTCTGTTTTTTTAGTATCATCATTACATGAAATGACGGCCAATGCTGTACAAGCAATGCTTAGTAGTTTTTTCATCATAAAATCCTATTGTGATTTAATCGTAAATTTAAGTGGAGAGCCCGTCGGTGACGGGTCTGAGTCTATGTGCTCAACCTAATGGATGATAGGGTTTATCTTCAATTACAGCGGCGTCGCCGCGTCGTCGGTGTTGATGAATGTAATCAAGTGTTTTAGCCAATACAGGGGTAATTCCTTGTTTGGAAGCACCGCTAATTGTGTATAGATTTTGATGGGAAACAACGCTTTTAAGTTGTTCTAGTTTTTCAGCGATATCGTCTTCTGTCAGAGCATCGCACTTATTTAAGGCAACAATTTCAGGTTTATCTTCTAGGCCATAGCCATAGGCTTCAAGTTCATGGCGAATAGTTGTATAGGCTTCGGCCACATTTTCTTGGGTTCCGTCAATAAGGTGGAGAATCACACCACACCGTTCAACGTGCCCTAGAAAGCGTGTGCCAAGACCTGCTCCTTGGTGGGCATTTTCAATCAGGCCCGGTAAATCAGCAAGAGTAAATTCTTCTTCATGAACATAGACAACCCCTAATTGTGGAGCTAATGTTGTGAACGGATAATCGGCGATTTTTGCTTTTGCTCGTGAAACTGAAGATAGAAAAGTTGACTTTCCGGCATTCGGCAACCCAACAAGCCCTGCATCTGCAATAAGTTTTAAGCGCATCCAAACCCAGAGTTCAGGGCCTTCCCAACCGGGAATTGTTTTGCGTGGAGCTTGGTTTGTTGCTGTTTTAAAGTGGGCATTACCATAACCACCATCGCCACCGCGAACCAGAGTAAACCGCTGTCCCGGTTCAATTAAGTCAGCAATAAGTGTTTCTTTATCATCATCTAGGATTTGTGTACCAACAGGAACCTTAAGAATTGTATCTTCGCCATCGGCACCAGTCCGGTTACGACCGGATCCGCCTTGGCCCCCTTGGGCACGGAAATGTTGTTGGTAACGATAATCAATAAGGGTGTTGAGGTTATCTGCAGCCTCTAGGATAATACTGCCGCCACGACCGCCATTACCACCATCAGGTCCACCATATTCAATGAATTTTTCACGACGAAAACTGCAGCAGCCATTGCCACCGTTACCAGCTTTTACATAAATTTTAACTTGGTCGAGAAATTTCATTGTTATTATTCCTTAATACATCTAAACACTATGTATGAATTAGCGATGATAAATCAAGAGAAAAAAGTATTGAATAAGGTGAGGGAGAATTCTATTTCTGATATAAGTATTTTTAATGTTTAGAGATTAAATGATTAAGACGTTCTTCATTTGTTTGGCTTTCGCCGATTTAGGTTTTTGTTTTGCCAATGATTTATTAGCTCAAAAGTTAGGTGTAGATCAAAATGATCCTGATTTTCTGGTTGTTCAGAAAATTGCCGGAATTCTTGAAAGAGATTTGGATACTAGGGATGTTCTCGCTGCATACTATGAGACTATTGGAGAGAGAGTTTCTAAAGCAAATCCCGATTATGAAGGGCTTGATTTCAAATCCTTTGATCCATCTGCAGAGTATGATCATTCAGAGTTAGAGTTGAGACCTTTATTTGGGCCGGACTCGTTGAGGGAATCTCAAATGTGGGAGGCAAATCTGTCTGATGCTTGGGGATATATTGAATCATGTTATACATGGCTAAAGAAGCGAGATAATTTACAATCGCTTGTAACCTATCCTCAAACTATAAAATATAATTCAGTGGTTTTTTATATAGAGTACAGCAGGTTAGCTCAAGGTAAAACAAAACAGTTTTTGCCCCTGGCAATAGCCACACCTAAAGGGCTAATTTCTAAAGGACTAATTCTTTATGCGGCCCTAAATAATATTTGGTTGGCGGGGTTACCCCTGGAAAAAGATAATATTGAAGGAGATCATGGAAAAGTATCAGCCACAAAGTTTTTTAAGCACGATTTTGCGCACTTATTATTTTATTCATTTGATTTTAGCTATACCAATTTTTCTCAAAGATTGAGATCTGCAGTCCTTGAATATCCAGATATTATTAATATTGATATATTATTTAATTACCTTCACGAACAGCTATCCTTGGCTGAGGGTGATTTGTTTGTAAGTTCACAAAACATAAAAAAAATATTTGGTTGCCCATCTGAATATGAATCTGTTTGTATTGTACCATGGGTTTTTGCATTTTTGGATGGTGACATGTTAAGGGAAACACCCAAAACATGGTATGCAGCTTTATATTTGTGCAAATCTAACAATGATACTTTACGCGTAATTGGTCAACATTATCTAGATCGTTATACTGGTGAGGTATCTGAACCAGTCAGACTAATGAGGGACCATATAATAAAACCGGCACGATATTATTTTATAGTTTCGGAAATTCTAAAAGTTATAAAGAGACGTCATGATTTGATTTTGCCATATGAGTCCTTTATCAAGGTATCTTGGACAAATTTATTCTGGGTTGATTTTCGTGATGAGCTAGGGACGCCGGAAACAGTAAAGCAATATGCAGACCAGCTCGTAGAGGACGTTCAAAAAAGCATTTTATGCTTAGGCTGGAACCCAGATCTAGCATCTTTATTATTACAGGATAAAGTGGTAAGTAGCATAATTAGAAATGTAGAAGATTTATCGATGCTATGCAAGGTAACTCAGCACTGGAGCATGAAAAGTGTAAAATTGTTTTTTGGCTATTTGAGTGCAAATTTAAATTTAGCGAAGAATATCGTTGATGCTAGCGATTTAAAAGCGTTGCTCAAGTTTTGTAGCACTTTTGATGTGCGGGAATGGGATCTTGTTCTTTCTGAAATTAAGCTAAGTTCTCATGATATACTTACATTCCAATTGAAGAAAATTAAAGGTAACATTAGACATGCTGTGGACATCAAAAGAAAATTGCCAAACCCTAAAAGGTTAAAAAGACATAGAAGTAGATAAATCTATAGCCGATTTTTTATAAGTCGACAGCAAGATCCGTCATTACCGGCTAGAAACTCTCAGTTTGCGAAGAAAGCAATAAGAGTTTCTTGATCAGGAAGATCCTGGAAATCAGAGGAAATTGTGGACCTCCAATCAAGCAAAACTAAGGCTTTCTTCGAATTTGAGTTTATCTGTAGTGTTTATTTCTGATTAGTGGCATAAAATACTCGTATCTTCGGACGTTTTTTTATATCCTTTAAAGAAACGGGGGTAAATATCATGGGATTGTATACAGGGTTTATTACGTTTAGTGTTATTTGGTGGGTGATGCTATTCATTATTCTACCGATTGGGATCCGTGTTCCGGAACAAACTGAGATTGGAATGGCAACGAGTGCGCCTGTTAATCCGAATGTTAAAAAGAAACTTTTGTGGGTGACCATATTAACAATTCCCGTATTTTTTCTTGCTAAATGGGGAATTGAATCTAATCTATTGAATATATAATTAATTTTTTATCCATAATTTATGGGGTAAACTGGACTCAATTATAATATTATGACTTATTGCTTATGCGTTATTTATTACTGATTATAATCTTTGTGACAAACGGGAATTGTCAGGTTAATTTCTCTCCGTCATCCTTACTAGGGTACATCGGGCGTGGGGTTATTGATGACTACGTTTTGGCACCTTACGATATGGTTTATGACTCGGATCGTCCTGCCGGAATTCCAAAAAACTATAGAAGTCCTATTTTTTATAAACCGGCAAAATCACAAGACGTTGACAATGCTGGTTTTAATCAATTGACAATTTCAGGAAGCGCCCAGTACTCTTGGCCTGAATTGCAAGAAATGGTTAAGCATATTCATAAACGTCACAGGGTTCCCTTTAATAAAATTTATGTCTTAGATTTGCGTGAAGAACCCCATGGTTTTTTTAATGATGCTGCGGTTTCTTGGCACTATGGCCCCTTGTCCTATCAGCAGAATAAAAGTGATACAGATGTTGTTCATTCGGAGTTGATGCGAGTCAATCAAATTCGAGCGTTTCCTATGGCCTTTATTTATAAGGTCACAAAATCTGACAGGGGTGTCGCTGAATCTAAGCAAGTTTTTATCCTGCCGGTTAACGTTGTGATGAGAGAGCAAGAGGCTGTAAAAAGTCTTGGGGCAAACTATAAGCGATTGGCAGTAACCGATCATTTCAGACCGCAAACAACAGATGTTGATAATTTTGTTGACTGGGTTAAGGATCTACCAAAAGATGCTTGGATTCATATGAAATGTCGTGGCGGCAAAGGTCGGACGACAACTTTTATGACATTGTTTGATATTATTCAAAACCCCAAAGTACCAGTCGATGATATTTTACAGCGTCATAAACTGCTTGGCGGGGTTGATCTGGGACGCAAAAAAGTAAAAAAAGGTCATGAATGGAAGTTGAGACTTAGTGTTGATCGCCATAATATTGTGAAGTTTTTTCATGACTATCGTAATGATCCGGATGCTTGGATGACAATACCCTTTTCAACATGGTGCATTAAAAAGGGAATTTCTTTTGGCTATTTAGGCGAATTATCAACGGTTGACTAAGCTTTATATTTTTGTCCATCATATTGTACTGTTATTGACCATATATCTGTTTTATACGGTAATTTAGCTTCAAGAACATGGCTAATAATAGGGTTTCCCATGCTTGGTAACCCTGCTTCGGGTTTTTGTGCTTTTAAATCACACGTTAAATTGGTCCCCGTACTCACGCAGTTTATAAGTCTCGGCTGGAGATATCCTGTTGGTATATGAGCACGTAGGGTCACGGTGGTGGAATCTTGTGTGTGGGAGACACTTAGTTTTTCAAAATTAGTTGCTGTTGCAAGGCTAATGATCGCCGTATAGGCAAGCATGATTTTTGCTCCCATTGATTCCTCCGAATTTAATTGTCTGTATAATTTTATTGTGGCCCAGCATTGGTTAATCATGAGTTAACAAAAGGGTTTGTAAAGTATTAATATGTCTTGGCTGCAACACTTGGCTTAGATAAAAAAAAAAATTTAAAGAAATCCGTTTCGAAAATTACTTAATAATGCTATTAATATAAAAGGTTATGACTCTTTTAGTGGGTAGCAGATTTTTATTATGCCAAATTTAGACGAAATTGATCTCCAAATTTTGAATGATCTTCAAGAAGATGGACGCTTAACAAATGTGGAGTTAGCTCGTCGTGCCGGTATTTCTGCACCACCTTGTCTTCGTCGCGTTCGTAGTTTAGAAGAACTAGGGGTTATCAAGGGTTACCATGCTGATGTTAACCCTTCTATTTTAGGCTTTGGTGTGTCTGTTTTTGCCCAAGTGGGCTTGCACAGTCAAAATGAAAGTGATTTAAGGGCCTTTGAGGCCCAAATTGCTGGGTGGCCCTTGGTTCGTGAGTGCCATATGGTTGCTGGTGACGCAGA
The DNA here is from genome assembly GCA_019636055.1 of Candidatus Paracaedibacteraceae bacterium. Classification (NCBI taxonomy): domain Bacteria; kingdom Pseudomonadati; phylum Pseudomonadota; class Alphaproteobacteria; order Holosporales; family Candidatus Paracaedibacteraceae; species Candidatus Paracaedibacteraceae bacterium. Next base: position 16,351 of record JAHBYH010000001.1, on the reverse strand, counting down.
CTTTTTGTTAAAGATTGTTGCCCGTAATTGGGATGAATACCAACGTTTTCTATCAAATGAATTAACATCCTTTCCGAATGTTCGTAATGTCAAAAGTAAATTGGTTGTCAGAACATCAAAACATCTTCCTGGCGTTCCTATTGAGGAAGTTAAGGTATAGTTTCAATTTTATTGACCTCTCCTGGTATTATTACGCAGTACTTCTCGACTATTACAATTTCAATTGAGGGGGGCGTTCCTGTTCAGGACCGTCACACACTATTAAACTTTGTGATTGATAAAACTAGATGACTCTCTACGCAAAGTTATTTCCAATTATTTTTTCCGGTTCTAATTATCTTTTTCAAGAGTATTGTGCGAATTATAGTTACAAACAAATTTAAGATTGGAATAACTATACTTCCAAGGAGATATTTATGCCCTATCATAATACCAAAGAGTTGCCTGAATCTGTGCGCCACGTCTTGCCGCTTCATGCTCAGGAGATCTATTTATCAGCCTTCAATAATGCCTATAAAGAATATGAGGATAAAAAACAAAGAAGGAACGAAGCGGAGAGTCAAGAAGAAGTTGCTCACAAAGTGGCATGGTCAGCCGTAAAACAAAAATATGAAAAAAATCCCCAAGGAGAGTGGGTTGAAAAAAACTGACTCTTCCTATTAGATTGAACGATAATGTTTTTTACTAATTTATTGTGATCTAAGTTTATTAACCAACAAGGAATAGGGGGGGGGGTATAACTATAGTTTACAGGATTCAACCCTTTAACACGCTTGCGTCATCAACCTGAATCGTTTGCTTATTACGGAAGAAAACAACAAGGATTGCAAGACCAATGGCTGCTTCAGCGGCGGCGACGGTTAAGACAAATATGGTGAAGATTTGGCCTGCTAGATCATTCAAGTAATTAGAAAAAGCAACAAAATTGATATTGACTGACAAGAGGATTAACTCAATTGACATTAACATCAAAATGATATTTTTCCGGTTTAAAAAGATACCCATTGCACCGATTGTAAAGAGTAATCCGGATAAGATCAGATAATGATGCAGCGTGATTGTAAAGATTTGATCTAACATTAGATTTTTACTCCTTTACCCGATTCAACTGTGTTCATTGTTAGGGTGTCTGCTGGTGTGCGACGCATTTGGGTGTTGATATCCTGACGACGCGTTTCAGGTTTAAAGCGAAGGGTGAGCGTAATCGCACCAATCATGGCCACAAGCAAGATTAATCCTGAAACTTGAAAGGGCAATAAATAATCTGTGTACAGGACAGAACCAATCATTTGCGTGTTAGTAATATTTTGGGTTACAACTTTGACTGTTTGAGTCGCGTGTCCCGTTGGTTTCCATAAATAGGCCACCATTGATAACTCTGCACCAAGAATAAGCCCAATTAATACCGAGAAGGAAGCATGACGTTTCGCGCCTTGGCGTAAGGTCGTGAAGTCAACATCTAGCATCATAACAACAAAGAGGAACAAAACAGCAACCGCACCAACATACACAATCGCAAGACTCATGGCGAGTAATTCTGCATTAAGAAGTAAAAACAATCCCGACCCATTCATAAAGGCAAGAATTAGGAATAAGACGGAATGTACAGGGTTGCGGGCTAAGATTACACAGCTTGCAGATCCTAAAAGCGTCAATGCAAATGTGTAGAATAAAATACTTTCACCAATCATTTATGAATCCTCTTATCTATACGGTGCATCTTTTTTTAAGTTTTCAGCGATCTCACGTTCCCAACGCTCACCATTGGCAAGAAGTCTTTCTTTATCATAATAAAGTTCTTGGTGGGTGAAGGTAGAGAATTCAAAATTTGGCCCTTCGACAATGGCATCAACCGGACAAGCTTCTTGGCAGAACCCACAATAGATACATTTTGTCATGTCAATATCATAACGGGTTGTGCGACGACTACCATCTTCACGTTCTTCTGCTTCTATGGTAATAGCCTGAGCAGGACAAATGGCTTCGCATAATTTACAGGCGATACACCGTTCTTCGCCATTAGGATAACGTCGAAGAGCGTGTTCCCCACGAAAACGCGGGCTCAGACTTCCTTTTTCATAAGGATAGTTGATGGTTACTTTTGGACGGAATAAATAACGCAGGGTTAACCACATACCCTTTGCAATTTCAAATAAGACCCAGTGGCGAATTCTTTTCAATAAGACCGACATGTAATTCTCCTAAAACTTTGGCAGCCAGCCCATAAACAATAAGAAACCAGATGTAAGAACAACCCATAACAAGGTAACAGGCAGGAATACCTTCCAACCCAATCTCATCAATTGGTCATACCGATAACGCGGTAAGGTGGCACGTACCCAAAGGAAGACAAACAAGAGGGCACAGATTTTGAAGACAAACCAAACAACGCCAGGGATTGCATTAAATAGAGGAATATCGAGGGGGGGTAACCATCCGCCCAAGAATAGGATTGTCGCAATCGCACTTTGCAAGATCATATTTGCATATTCACCTAAAAAGAATAGAGCGAAAGACAATGATGAATATTCAACGTGATATCCTGCGACCAGTTCTGATTCCGCTTCGGGTAAATCAAACGGGTTACGGTTGGTTTCAGCTAAGGCTGAGATAAAATGAATGATAAACATTGGAAATAGGGGAATGGCAAACCACAATCCCTTTTGAGCTTCGACAATCTTCGTCAGGTTCAAAGAGCCAACACACAGCAGTACCGTGATAATGACAAGGCCAATGGAGACTTCATAGGAAACCATTTGTGCAGCAGAGCGCATTGCCCCTAAAAAAGCATATCGTGAGTTTGTTGCCCAACCTGCAATAATGATACCGTAAACACTTAAAGAAGAGACGGCGAACAAATACAAAATTCCGACGTTAATATCAGCAAAAACCCAGCCATAATCAAAGGGAATAACAGCCCATGCGGCCAAAGACAGGGTAAATGTGATGACAGGTGCCAAAATGAACAAGTATTTGTTGGCCATGTTAGGGATAATCGTTTCCTTATGCATCAGCTTAAGCGCATCGGCAATCGGTTGCAGTAATCCAAACCAGCCTGTCACATTTGGACCTTTGCGCATTTGCATTAAGCCAATAACACGTCGTTCAGCATAGGTTAGGTAGGCAACACCGAGTATCAAAGGAATCACTAATAACAGCGCTTTTAAAGCAATCATTGCCATATCTAAACCGTAAAGGAAGAGTTGGTTTGTTAGAGCTGTAAAGTCCATTCTATCCCCCTATGCACATTTCTTGCCACAGCCAGATTGACCGACGATTTCCTTAACACATGCTGCCATTATTGATGAATGGCGACTAATTGGATCGGACATGTAATAATTGTCAATCGGTGACTTAAAGGCAATATGACTTAACGTTTCCGGATATTTTGATGTAATCATTTGCCAAGATGTCGGCACAATCTCATTCATTCGATCAAATATTGGATTAATCGCTTTCATTAATTCTATTACATCTATGCGTGTTTTTAAGTTCAAGTTAAACCCACACTTGCGAGCAAGTTCTGCTAGCAGCCACCAGTCTTCTTGGGCATCTCCGGGGTTCGCAACGGCTTTTTGGGTTTGTTGTGGACGACCTTCGGTGTTGACATAAGTAGCGAATTTTTCTGTATAAGCTAATCCCGGTAAGATAATGTCCGCACGATGGGCACCTTCATCACCATGATGGCCAACGTAAATAACTGCCGCTTCACCAAAACTTCCGCCCGGTATAGTATCCACACCGTTCAAAATGATCGCTTTAATCTGTCCGCGTTGGCATCCGCTGACAATTTCATGGGTTCCAAGACCATTCTGACCCGGCACAAATCCTAAATCGAGAGCGCCAACACGACCTGCTGCGTAATGAAGGACATTAAAGCCGTTCCAGCCATCTTGAATCATGTTGTATTTTTTAGCAATTTCTTGGGATAAGCGAAGAATCTCGCGACTATCCCGACGATTTAAGGCGCCTTGGCCAATGATGATCATGGGGCGTTGGGCGTGTTGTAGTTCTTTCGAGATTAGATGTGACCCATCCGCAATTTCTTTAAGAACACTGGCTTGGTCGCCTGCATGAATATAAGGGTACGTTAGATCATAATCAGGCCCAACAACGGCTACACGCAACCCATTTTGCAGGTAGCGCTTGCGAATACGAGCATTAATGAGGGGGGCTTCATGACGCACATTTGAGGCAACGATTAAGATATAATCAGATTCCTCAATACCATTGATGGTTGTATTAAACAGATAACTTGATCGGTTAGAAGCATCATGAACAGATTCATCAATACGGCAATCCATATTTGGTGAGCCCAGTTTAGTCATCAATGTTTTTAGGACAGCAACAGATTCACAATCAGCCATGTCGCCTGATAAGGCTGCAATTTCTTCTGGTTTATAGGTTTTTAGAACTTTTGATGTGGTCTCTAAGGCTTCGTCAATTGAGACTGCAACAAGTTTTCCTTCTTTGCGAACGTAGGCTTTGTCTAAACGTTGACGGAATAGACCATCGTAAGAAAAACGAGCCTTGTCACTAATCCAATCTTCATTAATATCTTCATTGAGCCTTGGCAAGATCCGCATGACCTCTTGGCCACGCGTATCAATTCGAATGTTTGAGCCAACGGCGTCCATCACATCGATGGAATCTGTTTTTGTTAATTCCCATGGGCGACCATGGAATGTATACGGTTTGTTGGTCAAAGCGCCTACAGGACAAATATCAATCAAGTTACCTGATAACTCAGATGTCAGGGCTGATTCAAGGTAGGATGTGATTTCTGTGTGTTCCCCGCGATGAATGCCACCCATTTCTGGTGTCCCTGCAATTTCATTAGAAAAGCGGACGCAGCGGGTACAGTGAATGCAACGCGTCATAATGGTTTTAATCAAGGGCCCCATATATTTGTTCGAGACAGCACGTTTGTTCATCTCAAAACGGCTTGAATCAGGCCCATAACCAACGGTAATATCCTGAAGATCACACTCGCCACCTTGGTCGCAAATTGGGCAATCTAGGGGGTGATTAATCAGCAAGAGTTCTAATACACCTTTACGTGCTTTTTCAACCAGTGGTGTATTCGTGCGAATGACCATACCATCAGCCACTGGCATTGCGCAGCTGGCAACAGGTTTTGGGGATTTTTCCATCTCAACTAAGCACATACGGCAATTACCCGCAATGGACAATTTTGGATGATAGCAAAAGTAGGGGATTTCAAATCCGGCTTGTTCACAAGCCTGTAAAACGGTAAGGCCGCTTTCAACTTCTAGTTCGATGTCATTAATCGTCATCTTTGGCATTGGTTCGTTCCTCTAAGCCGCGTTCTTTTTTGCATAAGCGTGAATCCGATCCTCAAGTTCACTACGGAAATGACGAATCAATCCTTGGACTGGCCAAGCTGCTGCATCACCCAGTGCGCATATTGTGTGGCCTTCAATTTGCTTGGATACTTGTTCAAGCTTATCGATATCACTAATATCTGCTTTACCAATAACCAGATTTTCCATCATGCGCCACATCCAGCCTGTTCCTTCTCGGCAAGGTGTGCACTGACCACAACTTTCGTGTTTATAAAATTTGGATAGACGGGCAATTGCTTTGATCACATCGGTTGATTTGTCCATGACAATAACGGCTGCGGTTCCAAGGCCTGATCTAACATCTTTTAAAGCATCAAAATCCATAAGGACAGTATCGCAAATATCTTTTGGTAAAAGGGGGACAGAAGAACCGCCCGGGATAATGGCTTTGAGGTTGTCCCAGCCACCGCGTACACCACCGGCATGCTTTTCAATAAGTTCACGCAGCGGAATGCTCATGGCTTCTTCAACATTGCAGGGGGCATTCACATGGCCGGAGATACAGAATACTTTTGTTCCTGCGTTGTTCGGGCGTCCAATACCAGAAAACCAACTGGCACCGCGACGCAAGATTGTCGGGACAACAGCAATACTTTCCACGTTGTTGACTGTTGTGGGGCAGCCATATAACCCAGCCATAGCAGGGAAGGGGGGCTTAAGTCTTGGAAAGCCTTTTCGGCCTTCTAAACTTTCAAGAAGAGCAGACTCTTCACCACAGATGTATGCACCGGCTCCACGGTGGACATAAAGATCAAAGTCCCATCCTGTTTTGGCTGCATTTTTACCTAAAAGTCCTGCTGCGTACGCTTCATCAACGGCCTTTTGAAGTGCTTCGGCTTCGCGGAAATATTCGCCGCGGATATAGATGTAGCAGGCATGAGCACCGATAGCAAAGCTTGCAACTAATGCGCCTTCAATTAGCTTGTGAGGTTCATTACGAATGATATCGCGATCCTTACAGGTTCCAGGCTCAGACTCATCTGCATTAATAACAAGGTATGATGGGCGAGGATCATTTTTAGGCATGAAGGACCATTTCATCCCGGTTGAAAAGCCTGCACCCCCACGGCCGCGCAGACCAGAGGTTTTGACTTCTTCGATGATCCACTCTCGTCCTTTGGCCATAAAATCTTTGGTTTTATCCCAGTCACCGCGCTTTTTTGCTGCGGTTAAAGCTGCTGGTTCTTGACCATAAAGATTCGTGAAAATTCTATCCTTATCACTCAGCATCTTTTACCTTCCTTGTGCGCTTTTTCGGGGTGTCTGATGTTTTTGAATCTGTCTTTTTGGCTCGCGGTGCTTTTGGCTTCGCTTCTGTCTTCGTGTTTGACATCGGAACGAGAGCCGGAGCTGAACACTGGCGGCCAATTGCTGACCCTGTTTTCACGTCTTTACCATTTGCCAAATCATCAATGATTGTGATGAAAGACTCGGATGTTAGATCTTCAAAATAGTCATCGTTAATTTGAACAACAGGTGCATTGACACAAGCCCCTAAACATTCAACTTCCATAAGGCTGAACTTACCATCTGCCGATACACCGCCCTCACCAATATTGAGTTTTTTCATACAGGCTGATTTTAATTCCTCGGCTCCTCTGAGCATACACGGTGTTGTTCCGCACAACTGTATATGGTATTTCCCGACAGGCTTAAGGTTGAACATTGTGTAGAATGCTGCTACTTCATGAACACGAATAGCCGGCATTTCTAATAATCGAGCAATTTCTTCAATCACGTCTTGTGATACCCAGCCCCCGTTTTGTCGTTGGCCGAGGTCAAGTAAGGGAATAACAGCACTGGCTTGACGACCTTGAGGATATTTTGCGATATGGTAATTTACTTTTTCCATATATTCTTTGGTAAAAGTAAATCCTTGTTTTTGTTCTTTGTGCTTTGCAGTCATACTGGTCACCGGTCAATTTCTCCGAATACGATGTCAAGGGATCCGACAATTGCTGTTACGTCAGCTAACATATGTCCCTTTGATAAAAATTCAGTGGCTTGGAGGAAGGCAAAACCCGGTGCACGGATTTTACATCGATAAGGACGATTAGTATCATCAGAGATAAGGTATACTCCAAATTCCCCTTTAGGAGCTTCGACTGCTGTATAGCATTCACCTGCCGGGACTTTGAATCCTTCGGTATAGAGTTTAAAGTGATGAATCAACGATTCCATCGAATGCTTCATGTCGCTGCGCTTAGGGGGGGATATCTTATGATCTGTTGTCACAATCTCCCCTACGGGCATTTTTTCTATACATTGGCGAATAATCTTAAGTGATTCACGCATTTCAGCCATGCGAACTAAGTATCGATCATAACAATCACCGTGTTTTGCTGTCGGAATATCAAAATCCAGTTCATCATAGACTTCATAGGGCTGAGCCTTGCGGAGATCCCATGCTACACCCGAAGCCCTGAGGACTGGTCCTGTAAAGCCCCAGTCAAGGGCGTCTTGCGCTGAAATGACCCCGATATCAACTGTACGTTGTTTAAAGATGCGGTTTTCAGTCAGCAATTCCTCAATATCATCGATGATTTTAGGACAAGTTTCCGTAAAAGCATAAATATCTTGAATGAGTTCCGGCGTCATATCCTGGTGGACACCACCTGGGCGCAAATAGGCAGCGTGAAGACGGGCACCACAAACGCGTTCATAAAATTCCATAATTTTTTCGCGTTCTTCGAACCCATAGAGAAGAGGGGTGATCGCGCCGACGTCCATGGCAAATGTGGTGATATTCAACAGGTGGTTTGTCAAACGGCCCAGTTCTGAGAATAAGACGCGGATAAACTGTGCACGACGGGGAACATCGATCCGAGCTAATTTTTCAACAGCCAGAACATACGCATGCTCTTGATTCATCGGCGCAACATAGTCAAGTCGATCAAAATACGGCAAGGCCTGAAGGTAAGTTTTGTACTCAATCAGTTTTTCGGTACCGCGATGCAGGAAACCAATATGAGGATCCGCTTTATCAACGAGCTCACCGTCAAGGTCAAGCACAAGGCGTAAAACACCGTGGGTTGCTGGGTGCTGTGGACCAAAGTTCAGGGTATATGTACGTTTATCGCTCATGCTGAGGCCTTTTCATCACCAGGAAGTGGATGGGATTTTCTCAAAGCCCCTTCCCAAGGGCTGAGATAATCAAACTTACGAAAGTCTTGAGGCAGATTTACAGGTGTTTCGACAACTTTTCGTTGTTCTGCGTCATAGGAAACCTCGAGATACCCTGTTAACGGAAAATCTTTACGAAGAGGATGGCCTTTGAAATTATAATCTGTCAGAATTCGGCGAAGATCCGGGTGGTCTGTAAATACTATCCCATACAGATCGAATGTTTCACGTTCATACCAATTTGCTGCATTAAAGACACCCGTTACGGTTGGAACTTCCATGCCGTCAGGGATTGCAACTTTGACGCGAATTCGTTGATTCAGCTCAACACTGATCAGATGATAGACGACGCGAAAACGCTTAGAATCATCTGGGTAATCAACGCCACACACATCTAACAAAATACGAAACAGGCATTTTGGGTGATCACGTAGGATTGTCAGAACGCGAACGATAGAACCGGCATAGGTTTCGATGGTTAATTCGTCATGTCGAACGATAGCGCTAATAAGGTCGGGGCCTAGGGCTTCTTGTGTTATTGTTATAAGGTTATCAAGATTTTCCATATGTCTAATTTCCCCTATAGAACAATGTTGCCGCGACGGCGGATTTTCTGTTGTAACAGCATTAAGCCATAGAGCAATCCCTCGGCTGTGGGTGGGCATCCCGGGACATAAACATCAACAGGAACAATCCGATCGCATCCCCGCGTTACCGAATAGGAATAATGATAATAACCGCCACCATTTGCGCAGCTTCCCATGGACAAAACCCAACGGGGTTCCGGCATTTGGTCATAAACTTTACGCAAAGCCGGAGCCATTTTGTTTGTTAATGTTCCTGCGACAATCATCAGATCTGACTGACGGGGAGAGGGGCGAAACAGCATGCCAAAACGATCCATATCATAACGACTGGCAGCGGTATGCATCATTTCAACAGCACAGCAAGCCAAGCCAAAGGTCATTGGCCATATGGAGCCGGCTTGGGCCCAACCGACAACTTTATCAACCTGAGTCAGAATATACCCCTTATTGTTGATTTCGTCGTTTAGGGTTTGAAAAAGGAGTTTTTCATCCTGCATGTCAGCCGGAAGATGTTGTTTAAAATCATCAAAATTTGCTTGTGATGGATTTGTCATTCCCAATCCAGCGCTCCCTTTCGCCACTCATAGATAAATCCAACAGTCAGAACCGTTAAAAAGATCATCATTGATAGAAAACCAAATAGACCAATGTTCCCCAACGTAATGGCCCATGGGAATAAAAAGGCTATTTCTAAATCAAAAATAATAAAGAGAATGGCGACGAGATAAAATCGCACATCAAACTTGCTACGAGACTCCCCAAAAGGTTCAAAGCCACATTCATAGGACGATAGTTTTTCCGGGTCAGGGTTGTTGACACCGCGAATCCACGAAATAAGGATTAGAGCAACAGACAGACCTGCTGCTAACCCCAAAAAAACGAGGATCGGTAAATAATTTTGGAGATATCCTTCCATTTCCCTCAAACCCTAGAAAAACTCCACTTTATCAAACAGTACCATGCTTTTTAACCTTTTGCACTAGGGTATTTATAATTTTTTCTATTTTTCCGTTGACTTAGATTCTGTGGTTTTAACTGACCGATCAGGTTTCCAATCATATTGAGATTTCTGATAAACTTTAGAGTATTTTTCGACGGGGTCATAGGCGACGAAGTGATCTGTGTGATCAACAAGTAGAGTCTGATTACTAGAGATAATTTTTTTATCAATTGCACTCAAAAGGACAATTGGTCTTTTTTGAATGATTTGAAATGTCGATAATATATTAGGGATTATTGCTGAAAATGTTAGGGATAATAATATTGCAAGAGCAATCTTTTTTTGCAATCTAATCTTTTTTGTCGAGAGATTTTGCGGGTTACGATTTGATACTATAATACAGAATAGAACTATTGGTGTGGTAAAAGTAAACATCCAGAGGAGTGGATCTGACTTATCTGTAATAAATAATTGGAAAACATTGAATATAGATTTCATTGCTAGGATTGATGCTAGGAGTAAGTATAAAAAAAGTAAAACAATAGAATCTCCTATATCTATGGTGTATTCTTTATTGATTTTATATGCAACTCCTATCGTGATTATAATTGCTATAACCAGCGCTAGAATATTAAGTATTTTTATGTCGTTAGAATCAAATGAGTCCTGAATGTGTGTAGGGATACAGAGTAATATATTAATTATTATTATATATATAAGGGATATAATTAGAGGGATCATAAGCTGTAAAAACAAGGTGTTGACAGCTAGTCCATAAAAATAATTTTTTATCTTTTTGAATCCCTTTAGCCCTTTGTTTCTAGCTTGAAAATCTTTTAGTTTTTCTATAACTATCATTGTCCGGCTATTTATATAATGGAATAATAGTCCTGAGCAGAGAACTATTATTAATGATAGTATAAAGTCACCTGAACCATTATTCGTGTATATCAGCCCGATAGGAATCTGATATTGGTGGGTATAAAACGCAATTGCTGCAAGATAACCGATTAGGGTAATAAAGAATCCATATGTAAAATCCTGGATTGTGTCTTGTATTTTTTTCTTACGTTGGTCAGAGGAATTTTTTGCAATAATTTCTGTAAGAATAAGAGATAAGGACATGTTTAATTCTGAAGTTAAAGTTAGTTGTTTTTCAGACTTAAAACATGTTACCTAAAAATTCAATAAAATTTATTTAAATGAAAAATATTTACCCTTGACCAAGTCATTGACCGACTGAATTGCGCCAAAGCCTTCCTAGCTAACAAAGCTTTCGCGTAGTTAAGGGCGTAGGGTGACCTTCCACAAGGGGAGAGGTGTAAAACCTTATCTTCTAAGTAAGGTTTACCCCCTCAATCCGTTATAAATTATCGTCGCCACTGCCTCACTAATTCCTTCGACGGCCATGAGGTCTTGAATGCTAGCAGCTGTGATATTGCGTACACTGCCAAAGTGATGGAGTAGGGCCTTTTTGCGTTTTGGACCGATACCTGGGATCTCATCAAGTTTTGACTTGGTCATAGATTTTTGTCGTCCGGCACGGTGGGATCCTATGGCAAAGCGGTGAGCTTCATCCCGAAGTCGTTGCAGGAAGTGCATAACGGCGGAATTGTGGGGCAGGGTAAAAGCCTCACGGTCTGGCATAAAGAATCGCTCGCGCCCCGCATTGCGCTGTTCTCCTTTGGCGATCCCAACAACAGTCACGCCTTGAATGTCAAGGTTGTCCATAACGTTGAGTACAGCATTCAACTGGCCCAATCCACCATCAATTAACATAAGGTCGGGCAGTGTCCAGTTTTCTTGGCTCGCTCGGGCAAAACGGCGTTTCATGACTTCCCGCATCATGGCGTAATCATCGCCGCCAAATCCCGGTTGTGCCGCCTTGATGGCGAATTTGCGATATAGTTTTTTATTAAGTCCATTCTCGTCGGCAACAACCATGACCCCATAAGGGTTTGTGCCCTGGACATGGCTATTGTCATAAATTTCAATGCGTGTCGGACGGTTCTCCATGGAAAATAACGCGGCAATTTCGTCATAGATTTTTGTCATGGCTTGCGCGTCATTGAGTTTGCGACTGATTGCATCTTTTGCATTAGCAAGGGCATGATCAATCAGTTCTCGCTTTTTCCCAAGCTTTGGAAGCTCCCACTTGATCGTTTTATTGTAATGTTCCTGGCAACTTGCCTTAATTAAGTTAAATTCGTCAGGTTCGCTATTCAATAGAACTATTTTAGGTGGTTCACGATCTGCATAAAACTGATTCAGGAAAGCTGCCAGTTTCTCAGATTCAGTTGTTCCCTGACTGTGGCTGAGGAAAAAAGATTCTGTTCCAAAGTTTCGACCATGTCTGAAAAAGAAAACTTGAATACAGGTTTGTCCGGAATCATTCAGGATTGCAATAACATCACAATCACTAATCCCCTCGATATTGATGCGTTGTCGGGCAACGAGCCGTGTGATCATGGCAATTTTATCGCGATATTCAGCGGCCTGCTCATAGTTTTGATCATCACTTGCCTGCATCATTTTTTTGGATAGAAACTCTTGAACTTTTGATGATTTTCCAACAATAAAATCAAATGCTTGTTGAACAGACTCTTTATAGTCGGCAGGGGAGATTTTGTTAACGCAGGGGGCAGAGCAACGTTTTATATGATACTGCAGGCAAGGCCGTTTGCGTGAGGCAAAATAACTGTCTGTACAATTGCGAATTTGAAAAATCTTTTGCAAGAGTAATATTGATTCGTCAACAGCGGCATTACTAGCAAAAGGTCCAAAATATTTGCCGGGTATATCTTGGGGGCCGCGATGTTTTAAAACGCGTGGAAACTCGTGATCTTGTGTTACTAATATATAAGGGAAGGATTTATCATCCTTGAGAAGGATATTGTAACGTGGCTGTAGCTTTTTAATGAGGTTGCTCTCAAGAAGGAGGGCTTCAACCTCGCTGTGAGTGGTAACAATCTCCATGCGTGCGGTTTCTGCAATCATCCGCTGCAGACGAATGGGAAGCTGATCCGGTTTTGTATAGGCGACAACTCGTTTTTTAAGGGATTTTGCTTTACCGACATACAGAGGGTCGTTACGGTCATTGTACATGCGGTATACACCGGGCTGATCAGTTAGACTGCGGACAACTTTCTGTATAATGGCAACGCCGGATTGTATTGATTGTAATGTCATGCCTCATCATAACTGATGGTTATCAAGAAATCTATCAAAACCCCTCTTCGCTCAAGGGAGAGAGGGATGTTGAATTAACTGATCAAAGACTGGGTTCGCATATCGTTTGACACCGTAAATAAAATTAGGATAACTAATTGCGATGAAGCGATTTTTAAAGATTTTATTAAGAGTTAAAATTGAGTTGAACATGGATTTTAGCTCTTTCAAAATTTCCTTTCGACTAGACGTGGGCCAATTCGAGACGTATCCTTGTAAAAATGGTTTGAAAAAATTGTTATGCCATTCTTCTTGACTTAGGCCATGTGCAATCCTTTGAGTTGTTTGGATGTGAGATGTTGCAAACCCATAGAGCATGAACAAGTCAACCGCAGGTGTTGATAGCGTATCAAATGATTTTACGAAGGTTTCAACATCTATAAGGGTTACTATTCCTGATGTCTGGTCCACGAATATATTATTGCTGTGTAAGTCGCCATGAACGACCGTTGGTCCTAATATTTTATTTTTGCTTGGTTGCATAAAGGTTTTGTGGAGAGCTCCAAGACGTTCACCTATGAGTTGGCTGGCCTGGTTAAGTTTTTCTAAATCCTTGCTTTGAATTATTTTTGCAAACGGAAGGCCGGGGGCGGCATCCATCAAGAGCATATGGTGGGGTGTACGATTAATGTCCACATAAGTGAACGTTTCTACAGGAAAAGCTATGGCTGGGAATTGAGGGTTTCTATTCGTCTTTTTTATATCGAAAGCCGCAACAGGCGATGCCATGAGTGTTTGAAGGTTTTTAACTTCACCGAATTTCTTGGTTTCTTTTAGAACCCAGAATCGTGGTGGTTCATGTCTGAATCCTAATCCGCATCTTTTCATCGCCGAGATTAAAAAGATCTGTAGAGTTTGTTTGCCTCCATCGCCAAGTTGTTTGATTTCAAGGCATTTTGCTTCTCTAAAATAAGTGTTGATATCAGGCGCCCTGAATTTATTGTTCATGGATGTTGATACGAGGAAATCTTTAAGGCCTTGAGAGTTAAATACTCCATCAGATAGCGCTTTTGGTGAAACGGGAATATTTTGATTTTGTATATGTCGTTCTTTTAGCTTTATAACAAGAGCATCTAAATCTTTCGCCTTAGTTTGTGAGATTAAATTTTCTATAATAGTCTCTGAGCAATCATTTTGAGTTGTGCACAGATGTGTAACACCTTTGTCTGTGAAATACCCATCTGGGTTACTTGTTAAGAGGCAGCAAACACAGCGTGCAGTTGCTCGTGAACCGGCAAAAGATTTACAGCTCCGAAGTTTATCAACAGGGGTCGATAAATCACCGATTTGAAGGATGGGAGATGCGTTTGTATATTGTGTAAAGAATAAAAATAATAAGAAAAATAGGGACTGTAACATCCGATAACTTCTCTTAAAACACCATAATTATTAGTGAATATAAACTATAAAGATGAAATTTTAGTTAAACGTTTGGTAAATTTAAGGTCAAGTCCCAAATTAACTTAGGCGAATGGTTTTTGAGGCAAGGCCCGTGGATCCTACATAATTAACGTGAGTTCGACATAAGAAGGTCTATCCAGCAATAGAATCCGTCATCCTCGACTAGAAATTCTAAGTTTTCGCAAGAAAACGCCAAGGATTTTTTGATCGGGGAACCATATAATCATAAAAAACGTAGATCTCCAATCAATCAAAGCTAAGGTTTTCTGGCGAACCCCTAGCTTTGATTGTCGGAAATGACGAGCGTTTCTGATCTTTCTTATATCGAACTCACGTTATAAATATGTGCGCAGGCCGAGACCCGATAAAACTGTTTGGATCAGTTAAAAATTGGGGGTGGTATAAGTTAGTGAAACTTGATCGTCACTAGGTTTGGTTGGGTAAACTCAATGATGACAGTCGTATCTAACTGATCAGCTAGTTGTTTAATAAAATAACCTATGACCGAACGTGAATCTATATCAGACAAGGCGACCCGCCCTTTGATTGCCTCTAGAGTTGCTTCTGGGAATTTTACCAAAGATCCTGTCACGGTCATTGTATAATCTTTGTTTAAGGTGATACTGCCACCCCGTGGGAGAGCATCTGACGCTAGAATCATAAGAGCATTGTAAAGTCGAGCAGGTGTACCTTGAACAGCCTCAATATTATCTGCGAGCCAATTAATTTTGGTTTTGTCGGGATCAATACATTTATCGAGGACAGTTTTAATGTCAGATAAGGTTGGTTTGTTTTGATAAGTTGCGTAACCACTGAGGCATCGAATCAGTTCAAGTTTGTTCATGGCGGATTGAACACTGTGGAGTAATAGTGCTTGCGGGCTATCAGGTTCCGGGTTTTCATCGAGCATTTCAAGGCCAATGGAGATTGCGCCAATTGGTGCGGCTAAGTCATGGCATAATTTTGAACACATCAGGTACATCATTTGTAAATCTTGTAACATTATAAGGATTCCGTTTGCTATTTTATATTATGTTAACCTGTAAAAAATAATAACAAAAGGGCTTGACGGTAAAATTTTAATATTATTAGATTTATATATCATGGGTACATACCTCATGCCATTAAATTGATCAATATTATGGAGTTTTTAAATGACAAAATTATCTCTTGCTGCTTTGTTAGCTTTGTTCGCAACAGCTAATGCTTCTGAACATGGTGCTGCTGGCGATGCCAAAAAAGAAGAAACCAAAGCTGAAACAAAAGCTGATGCTGATAAAGCAAAAGCTGATGCTGATAAAAAAGAAGCTGACGCTGACAAAGCAAAGGCTGATGCCGATAAAGCAAAAGCTGACGCTGATAAAAAAGAAGCTGAAGAAAAGCTAAAAGAAGCAAAAAAAGAAGAAAAAGAAGCTAAAGCTGAAGAAAAGAAAGCAGCTAAGGAAGAGAAAAAAGCTGACAAAGAAGAAAAGCACGCTGAAAAGGAAACAAAAAAAGAAGAACACAAGAAATAATAGTCTTGTGACTTCTGACTTTACAAAATCCCCGCCGATCGGTGGGGATTTTTTATTTTAGGAGAGCAGATCAATGCTGAGACATATCATGTACCTTACTTTTAGTTGGGCGATGGAACAAAACCCTAGTGAATCTATACAGATCTCTGATGATCGAGATATTGTTGCACGACAGATGTCTCTTGCTACAAT